>CALEHW010000025.1 GCA_937877715.1 uncultured Methylophaga sp.
AACCAGAAGGCCGCCTGACTGATGACCCTGAACACCACTTTTGACAATAACTCCAATCAAAACGCATGGCTGGTGAAGAGGATATTCTATGTTTCCTCTGCATCCAGAAAGCTGGAACAGCTCCCAGATGTGCTGGATATTGTCTGGAACAGCAGGGGTAACAAGCTCTATCTGACGTATGACATTCGCACCACCGATTACCTGACAGTTCTTAATCATCTGTCTAGTGCCAGCGTTATAGTGCAACAGACCTTCTAGTCCCGATTGCTCGGAAAATTTCATCAATACAGTGACAGAAACGGACGAGAGAATGCATCTGCTCGCCCTGCTCCCTGTTGCAACAAACCACCTAAATAGGAGATAACACTATGATGGATACTTTCATGTTCGGCGGTTTCGGATGGATCTTCTGGATCCTTATCATCGCACTGGTCTTCTGGTTGGCCAATACACGCAGCCGGGAAGATGATATTTTACGCTCTACCCCGCAAAAAACAGCTCGAGAACTGCTGGATGAGGAGTATGCATTAGGGAAGATTGATCGGGACAGCTATCTGCAGAAAAGAGCAGATCTCTCCTAGCCTATCCTCATGACCGTGGGAGTTCAAGCTCTGCTGCCACTCCTCCCTCAGGGCGATTTTTAAGAATCAATTCACCGCCATGGGCACGGGCAATATTTCTTGCAATACTGAGCCCCAGTCCGGTTCCACCTGACTCCCGGCTTCTTGACTTTTCTACTCGGTAGAAGGGCTCAAAAACCTTGTCTAATTCCTCCTCAGGAATTCCTGCTTCATCACTATTTACAACAATCAACAGTCGATCATCAAACTCCTCCAGTCTCACCCAGACCCTTCCACCTCCGTGATGGGTTCCATTTTCCAGTAGATTGGTCAGACAACGTTTAAGCTGTACCAGTCGGCCACGTATAGGCTCTGCCACCTGACCCTCAATATCAAACCGAATACCAAGTGGTTCCAGATCTTCCTGCAAACTCTCAAGCAGTGCCTGCATGTCAATCTGCTGCATCGGCTCTGGATTCTCTGTCCCTCGCATAAAATCAAGTGTGGAGACCACCATCTCCTCCATATGGTCAAGATCAGTTTCAATATCGTCACGGATACGATCATCCTCCAGCATCTCGGTACGTAGACGCAGACGGGTAATTGGGGTCTTCAGATCGTGGGAAACGGCCGAGAGGATCCGTGCTCGATCCCCGATATAGCGGCTTAACCGCTGCTGCATGGTATTAAAAGCCTTCGCCGCCTGTCTCACCTCTTTAGGCCCTTGAATTTTCAGTGGGGGTTGGCGGATATCCTTACCAAGTGCCTCAGCTGCATCAGAGAGCAACGACAGTGGCCTTGTTACCCAACGGACCGCAATCCAGGTCAGAATAAGAACAGAAAATAGTAGAAGAGAGAGCGCAACGACCATTCTGGTAGGCCAGGCAAAAATTTTCTTCGGAAGATAGTAGTGAAAATCGACCCACATTCCGTCACTGAGCCGAACCTGTACATGGAAGGATTTAATCTTCTGGCGCTCAACTCCCAACATCTTGCGCATTCTCATCTGGTGCGATCTCATCATCAGCATCCCCTGATGAAGTTCACCGCTGTCATCGTATTCAAGCGGAATTATGCCCTCGATAACCTCAACGTGGGCCTCGTGCCCCGGAGGCAGGCTCTGCTGCAGGTACTCCCGAAACAGCAGATAGAACTGCTCATCCCCGCTCTCTTGTTGGTCCGGCAGTTTCTGATAGTTGGGTGTAAGTACCACCTCCAGCGGAAAGCCGTTCAGTGCCGCAACCATCCTCTCACGTTCCGCACCGCTCATCGGATCCAGCAACTCTACAATAGAACCAATTCTCTCGGCGCTCTCTGCCCCCATGGTCTGGTGCAATACGGTGTCTCTATCATAGAGATGAACCAGCGCACTGAGCAACTGTGGCACCATCAGCCCAATCAGCAGGATCGCCAACAGGCGGCCATAGAGGGACTCTGGTATCAATCTCATGGAGAGCTACTCAAAACTAATCTCCGGAACAAAACGATAACCTTCCCCTCTTAACGTATGAATAATTTGTGGGTTTTTCGGATCTTCCTTTAGTCTTTTGCGCAAACGCCCCACCAGCACATCAATACTGCGATCAAATGGCTGAGCCTCTCTTCCCTGACTGAACTCCAGCAACTGGTCCCGGCTCAGGACCCTTCCCTGATGCTCCACAAAGACCTTCAACAGACGGAACTCTCCGCCACTGAGTGAGATAACCACCTCTTCAGGGGAGATTAGATGTCGTTGTTGAAGGCTCAGTCTCCATCCGGCAAAAAGTGCCTCTGTTGTCTCGTTCTGCAGAGATGATGCCGGTAGGGTTGAGGTGCGACGAAGCACGCTCTTGATGCGAGCCAGCAACTCTCTAGGGTTGAATGGCTTGGAGATATAATCATCTGCTCCCATCTCCAACCCAAGAATTCGATCGGTCTCTTCCCCCATGGCGGTCAGCATAACCACCGGGGTATTGGAGTGGGCACGAAGCTTCCTGAGCAACACTAGGCCATCATCTCCAGGCATCATGAGATCCAGGATAATTAGATCAATCGGGGCCTGCTCAAGAGCAGAAAACATCTCTCTGCCATCGGCAGCTATCGAAAGACGATAACCGGCCTTTTCCAGATACTCTCTCAGCAGCCGACGGATCTCCGGATCATCGTCAACAACCAGTAGATGGTCAGATTTTGTCACTGTTACTGGACGGGATACCCAAGCTCAGCCAGCTTCTCTGTGACTGACTGCATCACACCCTCATCCAGCCCCAGGGTTACCGTCTTATCCTCCACGTTGACCTTTACATAATCAACCCCATCCATCTCCGACAGACTGGTCTCGATGGTATTTGCACATCCACCACACATTACGTTTGCTACGGTTACTGTCTGCATTACACTGTTCCTTGTATTACAAAAACTGTCTCTATATTACTAACGAATACGATATCCAGCATGGCAGGCCACACATGCTGCCGTTATCTGATTCAGTGAATCATAAGCGGCCAGGCGATCCCCCTCTTCTGCAGTACGGGCAAACCAGCTTGCAGCCCTGTGCATGCTGGTTCCAATTGCCCCCATCTGTTTAGGCATAAACTTAGCCATATGACCTGCGCCGTGCAACCTCATCGAACTCATTCCTAAACGCTCTTCAGCGATAGCCGACGCCTCGTCCATCTCATCACCCGAGAGTGCTGCAAGAATCTCATGGATAGCCAGCACATGGTCTCGCATATTGCCCAACATGTGCTCCTGCATCATCTCTGGCATCTGCACCATCTCCCTATTGTCAGCCTCTACAGAACCAACCACCGTCAATGCAATAAGTGCCGATACCATAATTTTTGCTATCTTCATTGAATCTCTTCCTCACAATTAATTGAACCTTTCATAGGACTAGACACTCTAACAGAGCGGTTGTTCCTGTAGAATCGAAATAATCCCTAAACATGGGGTAACAACTCAAGGAGGAGAGAAGGTGGGTCGAAATATAAAAATTATTGCCGCTACTGCACTATCAGCAACGGTAGCTTTTGCCGTCTGGGTTGGTGCAGGCACAGAGACAGCTACTGCAGCCCCAGTTGTTGAGGTTTACAAATCACCCACCTGTGGCTGCTGCAAGGATTGGATAAGTCATATGAGGGAGAATGGCTTTGAGGTAAATGTTCACAACACCAATGATATAAACCCCATCAAAAGAGAGGCTGGCGTCCCCCAACGTCTAAGCAGCTGCCATACTGCAATGGTTGATGGATATGTCGTAGAGGGACATGTGCCTGCAGATGATGTAAAACGGATGCTCACCGAACGTCCTGCAATTAGAGGAATCTCCGCCCCAGGAATGCCAATTGGATCCCCCGGCATGGAGATGGGTGACAGAAAAGACCCATACTCAGTTGTAACATTTGACGATAATGGAAATGTGACCCTATTCAGTAACCACTAAGAGAGAATGCGGCAGAATTATTCTTGTATAGAGGAGGTAATATACTCGCCATCGAAGTCAAGATATATTAATAATTTACTTTTACTGTTTCTCTTATCCGCTTGATTAACAAAAGTTATCACCCACTCTGAATCATCTCCGTAGTCTATATATCTTACCGCCAACACATCTGCCCCCCTCCACGCCAAGGGTATTACACTACCCCCAACAAGCTCAAGGATAACCTGTAATGCTCGCTCAACAGCTTCCTCCTTACCAATCTTCAATTCAGAGTTGGGAACAGAGACACCATCTATGGTCGTGTATCTTGGCTCTGGAGGAGCAGCATGTTGATGTGCATGGGCGTGCAAATCCTCACTAAAGCCAAACTCATCCGGATACTGCTGATGAAGATAGCCATGCATCTGCATCAGAAACAGCAATCCACCAGCAGCAATTAGAAAATAGTTTGCGATCAGGGAGAACGGGTTGAAGGCATCGGTCTTTCTCCATATTGCTATCAGTAACAGCATAACTGTCAACGCCCCAATCTGCCCAAGCTCTATTCCCACATTGAAGGAGATGATGTTGAGCAACAACTCGTCCTGATTGAGGGGCAGCTCCTGCAGTCGTGTAGAGAGGCCCAGGCCATGAATCAGCCCCAGCCCCACGATCATCACCATCAGGTTTGGAGAGTTGACCCCGAGGACTCTCTGGAATCTATTGAGATTAGAGAATGCGATATAGCTCACACTTAAACCAATCACCGCATCAATCAGAAAATAGTTAACTGCAAAACCATTGATCGTTGCCAGAATAAGGGTAACGCTGTGGCCCAGGGTAAAGGCGGTTACATACTTGACGACATCGAAAAACCGGGTGAGGAAGAAGACAATTCCGAAGACAAAGAGCAGATGGTCGTAACCACTCAGCATATGGGTTGCACCCAGTGAGAGGTAACCGAGATTACCCCCGTCGATAATGGACTGCTTCTCCGCTGCAGACATGCCATGTGCAGCAACAAACTGTGAGAACAGCCCTGCCGCCAGGACAACAGCTATCCAGACAATAATTCTTGCTCTTGGTAACACTAGCTCACCCTCCCCGATGATATGATTATCAGTCACGAACTACGGAGTCTAACGGGGTTACACCCGACAACAAAGTGCTTTTTCAACACTCCTCAACATGACCGAACCGCTCACCCTCTCCGGACTCTTTATCTCTGCCCTGCTCTCATCCACCCTGCTACCTGGTGGGTCAGAGGCGCTACTGCTCTGGCTTGACCAGAGCAGTACCCACTCGGACCTTACCCTGTTGTGGGTGGCCACCGCCGGCAACACTATTGGTAGCATCTCAACCTGGGGAGTCGGATGGTTAGTGGCAAAAAAGTGGAGTCCAGAAAAGCTGGGGGAGAAACTCAACCCTAGGTCAATCCGATGGATCGAACAGCACGGCTCTCCCATCCTCCTGCTCTCCTGGCTGCCGCTGATTGGGGATGGTCTCTGTCTGGCAGCCGGGTGGTTCCGTCTACCATTTCTATCAGCAGCCCTTTTTATCGGTATCGGCAAGGCTGCACGCTACGCAACACTCTTGTGGTTGCTCTAAGAAATTTGTGGGTTACGTCCCTAAAACATGGCTATGGAGTGCGAATAATCGCAGAGACGATTCCCAGTATCTTCACATCCTCATTGCGCAGGAAGATCGGGGACATGGTTGAGTTGGCCGGCTGCAGCCTCACCCCTTCCTTCTCGATATAGAGTTTTTTCAGTGTAACCTCCTCACCATTGATCATCGCAACGACAGACTGACCATTGGCGGCACTCTCCTTGCGCTCCACCACAATGATGTCACCATCCTGAATATTATCCTCAACCATCGATTCCCCCACCACACGCAGGGCATAGGTATCTTTGCGTACCATATTGGCAGGAACCGAGATCATCTCTCTATCCTCAATCGCCTCTATCGGCAGGCCGGCGGTAATTCTGCCCAGCAACGGGATCTCTACCAGTAACTCAGATACAAAATTTGTCGGCTGCAGATTGCCTCCCCAGACTGGGCGCTCCCCCTTTGGGGTCAAAAGATGTAGCTCTGCATTCATCACACTCTCCTCTTGTTCTTTATTTGTTTTCCATGTATCATAACAGAACAAAGAGAGAACACAACTTCACATCCAATAAAACTTGATGGAACCTGACCATGGAGCAGCCACTAACCCGAAAGCAGCGTGAGATCTACGAATATCTGCAACAAAACCAAGCAATGTTTAGTGAGGCCCCTCCCAGTCTGGACCAACTCTGCCACCACCTTGGGCTCAAATCGAGAGGCTCTCTCCACAAACATATCCATGCCCTGATTGATGCTGGACTGGTTGCACCAATCGACGGATTGCACCGCGGAATCCGCCTTACCCCACAACATGATGAACAGAGCGAAAATGAGCTGCCCCTGGTTGGCAGAATTGCCGCCGGCCTGCCGATAGAGGCAATCGAGGATGTTGAGCGAATCGAGGTCCCTGAGCAGCTGCGCAGTGGAAACCCCTGCTTTGTGCTGCAGGTCCAGGGAGATTCAATGATAGAGGCTGGAATTCTTGAGGGTGACCATGTAATTATCGAAAAACGGAGCAGTGCAAGGAACGGGGATGTTGTGGTTGCCTTGATAAATGGGGAGGAGGCGACACTCAAAACCATTGAGCAACACCCCGGACAGGTGATCCTCCATCCCGCAAACTCAGCCATGGAGCCATTCACCTATCGACCAGATCAGGTCGAGATTCAGGGAGTACTGGTAGGACAGATGCGCAGCTATCTATAACTAATTAGGGTTATTTTTGATGCAGATCAATTCCTCTGTGGATATCAATTGTCATGGCAACTGCAGAGAGGTAGCGTTCAAGTCACATCATATATGTAGTTTCGTGATGTAACTCCTTTGGTAGTGAAAGGTTTTGCCCTTTCAATTTGACCACCCCTTTCGGGGTGGTTTTTTTTGCCTGCAAAAAGGTAACTACTCGGCAACTGTCTCAGCTGGCACCTCTACCGCTTGCTCTCTTGATGGAAAACGATCCTCAAGTGGAAGTAATGCCTCAAGTGGGGGTAGTGGCTTTATAGGACGAAAAGCGGGTCGTCCAGCTGGACTACTACCCCAACCTCCGGGAGCCCCCCATCCAGAGTTGCCACCGCGATTTCCGCCCCATGGCATTCCGCCCATATTGCCACCACGACCACCCCATGGACTGCTCCAGCCACCTGGACTACTTCCAGGACCACCCCAGCCACCACCAGGATTGTTCATATTCCAATTATTTGGCATACCCCATGAACTCAGGCCACCCCAGTTCATACTGCTGGGACCACTCGGCATACCGCCCCAATTGTCTCCCTTCATGGGTCCTCTCATATCACCCATATCAAGTGCGCTAACAGCAGTAGCAACGAAAGTAGCTGCCCCAAACAGTGTAACAAGCGAGATTTTTCTTGGTAGTTTCATAGTGCTCCACACCTACATAGTGTTGTTATTTAGTTAATTGATGAACTCACTATCTGATCCCCATACAAAGGTGAGTCAGAGAGAAGCTAACACCTTGTGAACCGGCATTCAAACCCTTTCCCCATGAATCACTTGACACCACTACTAGACCTTATGAAAATGGGGGTATCTTGTTTCAACAATCACCAGGGGGATAACGATGAAAAAAATTCTACTTTCAACATTTACCGCAGTTGCCATGGTTGCAGCAACAGCAGCGAGCGCCGGCTGGTTTGGTAACAATAACGGCTGGGGCGGCGGTAATGATTATTACGACGACAACGACTGGCCTGAGTGGACTCCAATGTACTGGATGGAGGAGATGATGGACGAGTGGGATGACGACAATGATGATGACTACCGTTATGGCGGCTATGGTTACGGCAACCCAGGATATGCGCCCGGCTATGGCGGTTACGGCCCACAACCATACGCCCCCGCACCATACGCACCAGCCCCACGCTATGCGCCACCAGCAGCACCTCGTGCGCCAGCTCCTGCTGCACCATAATAGCTGAATAATTAACCTTTCGAAAAGACCGGCTGAGTTGCTCAGTCGGTCTTTTTTTCGTGTAGACTTCGCGCCTCTTAATTTCACCCAACCCTGCCGCCAGGAGCATCTCATCCATGTGGTTCAAGAATGTCACTGTTTTTCAACTTACCAACCCATTCAGAGTCTCAATCGAATCGCTGGATGAGAAACTATCCCGACGTGCGGCAAGAGATTGTGGACCTCTGGAGCTCTCCACTCTGGGGTGGAGCTCCCCACTTGAAAACGGCACCGCACTGACCCTCTCCATCAATGACACCATCCTTATTACTGCCAGAAAATCAGAGAAGATCCTGCCAGCCACTGTGGTACGTGAGGAGCTAAACAAACGGATTGCAGAGATTGAGTCCAGCGAGGAGCGTGAGGTAAAGGGCAAGGAGCGGCAGCGGCTACGAGAAGAGATAACCGTAGAGATGCTCCCCAGGGCCTTTGCCCGCTCCCGCAACACCTATGCCCTGATTGATCCGGAAAATGGCTGGCTTCTGGTGGATACAGCAAGCCGCACCCGTGCAGAGGAGCTTACGGTTCTGCTGCGTGAGACCCTCGGCTCACTGGAGATAACTAACCCTGAAACTGAGCTCTCCCCCACCGGCGCAATGAGTCAGTGGCTGTTTCACGATACCCCACCAGCGGGATTTACCATAGATGATGAGTGCGAGATTCGCGAAAACAGTGAGCATGGTGGGATTATCCGCTGCAAGAATATCGATGTCACCCAGGACTCCGTACGCAAACATCTTGAATCCCAGAGCCATGTGGTCCGTCTTGCCATGAGCTGGAATGACCGTCTCTCATTTATTCTGGATCAAGATCTGACCATACGCAGAATTTGCCCACTGGAGTTGGTCGACAATCTACGTGAGGAGACAAGAGACGAGGAGGATGAGGAGCTCTTCTTTATTGCAGACATGATGCTGTTTCAGGGTGAGATCAGCGAACTGCTGAAACGGCTGTTTGAGCTGCTCTCTTCAAAACAGAATAGTTAATCCGGGGACTCTTAACGCAGCAGTCTATTGTTGAGCCGCTCAACCTGATCACGCACCACTGCCGCCTCCTCAAACTCGAGGTCTCTGGCGTGCCGGTACATCTGCTTCTCCAGCCGATCCATCTCTCGCTGGAGTATCTTTGGATCGTCTCCCTCATAGATTACCGACTCCTCAGACACCCTTCTTCCATGCCTCTTTAGACTACCGGGCACCGTCTCCAGCATGTTGGAGATAGACTTGCGAATAGTCTCCGGGGTGATGTCGTGCTCCTCGTTGTACTGGTGCTGCTTATGGCGTCGGCGCTCTGTCTCCTCAATGGCCCGCTGCATCGATCCAGTAACCTTCTCTCCATAGAGAATGGCCTTGCCATTGACGTTTCTGGCGGCGCGCCCAATAGTCTGAATTAGTGATCTGTCGGAGCGCAGGAACCCCTCCTTGTCGGCATCAAGAATTGCCACCAGAGAGACCTCCGGCATATCCAGCCCTTCACGCAGCAGGTTAATCCCCACCAGCACATCAAACTTACCAAGCCGCAGGTCACGAATAATCTCCACCCGCTCTACCGTCTCGATATCTGAGTGGAGATAACGCACCTCAATCTGGTGTTCTGCAAGGTAGTCTGTCAGATCCTCTGCCATCCGTTTGGTCAGAGTAGTGACCAGCACCCGCTCTCCCACAACCACCCGCTTGCGAATCTCACTCAGCAGATCATCCACCTGAGTGGTTGCCGGACGCACCTCAACCTTGGGATCGAGCAGCCCTGTGGGCCGCACCACCTGTTCCACAATCTCATCTCCAGCATGCTCCAGCTCATACACCCCCGGGGTTGCCGATACATGAATCATCTGTGGCACCAACAACTCAAACTCATCAAATTTCAGGGGGCGGTTATCCAGTGCTGACGGCAACCGGAACCCATGCTCTACCAGGGTCTCCTTTCTGGAGCGGTCCCCACGATACATGCCACCAATCTGCGGAATGGTGACATGACTCTCATCTACCACCAGTAGCGCACCATCTGGCAGATAATCCATCAGAGTTGGTGGCGACTCCCCTGGGGATCGCCCCGAGAGGTAGCGTGAGTAGTTCTCAATTCCAGAGCAGTAGCCGAGCTCCAGCATCATCTCGATATCATACTTGACCCGCTGCTCCAGGCGCTGCGCCTCAACCAGCTTATTAATATTGCGTAGCTGTTCAAGCCGCTCCTTGAGCTCCTGCTTTATCTCATCTATCGCATCCAGAATGGTCTGGCGCGGGGTCACATAGTGACTTTTCGGGTAGATGGTTACCCTGGGAAGCTTGTGAAGTACCTCTCCGGTCAGTGGATCAAAACGGGAGATATCCTCCAGCTCCTCGTCAAACAGCTGCAGGCGAATCGCCTCACGCTCTGAGTCCGCCGGAAATATATCTATGATCTCCCCCCGTACCCGGAAGGTGCCACGCCTCAATTCAGCATCATTGCGGGTGTACTGGAGCTCTGCAAGACGGCGCAGAATGGAGTGGCGATCTATCAACTCCCCACGCGACAGATGGAGCAGCATCCCAAGATACAACTTCGGATCACCTAGACCGTAGATTGCCGACACCGTCGCCACAATGATTGAATCCCTGCGCTCCAGCAGTGCCTTGGTGGCGGAGAGACGCATCTGCTCGATATGCTCATTGATGGATGCATCCTTCTCGATAAAGGTATCGGTGGTCGGTACATAGGCCTCGGGCTGATAGTAGTCATAGTAGGAGACAAAATACTCCACCGCATTATTGGGGAAGAACTCCCTCATCTCCCCGTAGAGCTGTGCTGCCAGAGTCTTGTTGGGAGCCATCATCACCGTCGGGCGCTGCAGCTGCTGAATTACATTGGCAACAGTGTAGGTCTTGCCCGATCCCGTCACCCCCAATAGCACCTGATGCGCCAACCCATTTTCCAACCCCTCCACCAGCGATCTTATGGCCGCGGGCTGATCACCAGAGGGGTCAAATGGGGAGATAAGTTGTAGGGGACGCTCACTCATCGCTTTATTGTAACTGTGCAGAATAGAGGGGAGTGAAGTATAGTATTGCCCAGATTCCAAACCACCTTTTTAACCATTTTATTTTCAGGAGAATCCTGTCTTGAGCTCCGCACAGACAATACCACTTTCCAACCGGGTACAACGTGTCAAACCCTCCCCCACCCTTGCAGTTACCGCACTGGCCGCACAACTGAGAAGCGAGGGCAAGGACATCATCGGGTTAGGTGCAGGTGAGCCCGACTTCGACACCCCTGACCACATCAAGGCGGCAGCAGTTCAGGCAATTGCTGACGGGTTCACCAAATACACCCCAGTTGATGGCACCCTATCACTAAAACAGGCGGTAATCGATAAATTCAAAAGGGAGAATGGTGTCGAATATGTGCCCAACCAGGTGATGGCCAGCACCGGCGGCAAACAGGTCTTCTACAACCTCTGCCAGGCACTACTCAATTCAGGGGATGAGGTAATTATCCCTGCCCCCTACTGGGTCTCCTATCCCGACATGGTGATGCTGGCAGATGCCACTCCGGTAATCGTCTCTGCTGGAATCGACCAGGAGTTCAAGATCACCCCTGAACAGCTGGAGGCTGCAATCACCCCAAATACCAAACTTTTTGTCCACAACACCCCATCCAACCCGACCAGCGTAATGTACAGTAGGGATGAGCTAGTGGCACTGGGAGAGGTGCTGAGACGCCATCCCCAGGTGATCATCGCAACTGATGACATCTACGAACATATCCTGCTCGACACCATTCCGTTCTGCAATCTGCTGATGGCCAATCCGGATCTCTACGAACGCACCGTAATGATGAACGGGGTCTCCAAGGGGTACTCAATGACAGGATGGAGAATAGGCTATGCCGGCGGCCCCGCAGAGCTGATTGGGGCGATGAAGAAGGTGCAGTCACAGAGCACCTCCAACCCCACCTCAATTGCACAGGTGGCTGCCGAGACTGCTCTCAATGGAGACCAGAGCTTCATGACCACCATGAACCAGGCCTTCCAGGAGCGTAACCACTTTGTGGTCGACAGCCTCAACACCATTCCCGGAGTTCACTGCCTGCCATCCCAGGGTGCCTTCTACGCCTTTGCCAATGTTGAGGGAGTGGTTGAGCGCCTACCCAATATATCAAATGATACAGAGCTAGCAGAGATGCTACTTAACGAGGCCGAGGTTGCAGTGGTACCGGGTGCCGCATTTGGTGCAGAAGGTTATATTCGACTCTCCTTTGCCACCAGCATGGAGAACCTGGAGGCAGCCCTGGAACGCATCACTAATGCACTCTGATTATGTGCCCCCAAAACAGAAATAATCCATCTGTTGTTGTTGACCAAAACTGGGGGCATCTGTAACATTCGCGCAACTATTCCCCTGTAGCTCAGTTGGTAGAGCAAAGGACTGTTAATCCTTGGGTCACAAGTTCGAGTCTTGTCGGGGGAGCCATACAAAATAACGGCTTGCATCTTAACGGGTGTGAGCCGTTTTTCTTCAGGTAACTCTGGGAGCAATTTCTTGCTCTAAACACAGCCTGTTAGCCTCTTTTCTCACCCCTATAAACCTACAGATAAGCTTGTCATTAAACCTGCCAGCCAAGGTATTTGGCTCCAACCTTTACCATTTCAGGAAAATGGTAGCGGTCTTTTAGACTACAATCATCACAGACGGCATGATCAACAACTGTTTTTTCCCGTTTCATCAGTACCTCCCTAAAGCTTATCTCAGAAACATGTCCTATGGGGTGCCGGTGAGAAATATCATTAAAGCAGTACATGTATTGGCCTGTTGAGGAGATCAGCATATCCGAGTTACGTGGCACACATTTGACTCTGTTTGCCATCCACTGTTTCAACACATCCCCGATACTGGGGATAAAATCCAACTCCTGGCTGTGCAGTTTGTAATCCTTGATAATTTGCCTCAGCCGTTCTGTGGTTGGCTCCTCTTCTGTATCAAGTGCCCCTGCACGATCATATAGTGATGGAGACATTGATAGTGCACTAACACCACTCTCTCGAAACCATGAGATTGTCTGTGGCAGTGTTTCCAGGCAATCAGACAGAGGGGTCAAGCTAATTGCCAATTTGGTCTTCTTCAGTAGGCTATTAGCCAGCAAGATATTGGCCATTACAAGGTCATGATTAAGGTTTACATGAACACGATGATAAACATCAGGATCAATGCTGGAAAAAGAGACAATCAGGGTTCCAATAACACCGTCCAGCCTTCTCAATCTCCCCTCATCAAGCAATTGACCATTGGTGACCATATCAAACTGAACAGGGTTACCACGTAGCAACTCAACCATCTCCTCAAATTGTGGATGTGTTGTAGGCTCCCCATATCCAGCAATAACTACTCTAAACAGGTCCTGACCAGAGATCCTTTTCAGGACCTCCCTGAACAACTCTGGACTCATAATACGCGGCCTACCAACCTTATCCCGGGGACACATCACACAGCGGGCATTACACTTACTGGTCCACTCGACATTTGCAGCGATCCGATAGTTACTCATCAACAAATTCCATTCTTGGTATGTGCGCACTGCAGTTTGGAACCACAAGATCAATATCAACCACAATCACTCTGGGGGCCTTATCAAACAGACTCATAACCTCTCCACTATCATGAACCTGTGCTGTTCCATTAACACGTAACCGGGCCCCATCCGAAAAATCGATAAACAACATCCCAACATGGGGGTTTTGCAGAATATTTCCCAGACTCATAAATGCACCGTTACCGTCAAAATCAGGGAATACCAATTGTTTCGTAGACAGAATACGGACAAGATTTGGCCCCCCTCCCTTGAAGGAGCAGTCACAGCTTCCATCCTGGCCACAGGTGGCGAGAAAGAAGAACCTGGTCCGCTCAATCCTCTTGTGGTGCTCTAACGGAATGTGATCCCATAAAAGACTCTCTACCCGTTTACTGCTCCACTGACCATCCGTTCCCCATGAATGCTGTGCCGTAAGCTCACCCTTATGGAATGGGATTGTATCAGTGGAAAACATGGGGTTCCTAAGCTAGGCCAGCTGGAAGTGTGACCGTAATCATTCCACCACCACTGTCTGTCTCACTGATAGAAATGGAGCCACCGTGAATTTCAACAATACTCTTAACAATAGAAAGCCCCAATCCTGATCCTGACTGTTCACTACCAGGTACTCTATAAAACCGGTCAAATACCCGATCTCGTAACTCCTGTGGAATACCTGGGCCACTATCACTTACATTTAGAACAATCTTATTGCTGTCACTTGCTACTGAGACATGGACTTCACCACCTTGTGGTGTGTAGTGCAGTGCATTTTCCAGGAGATTCCGGGCAAGAATATCCAGAAGAGCAGAGATGCCTTTTATATCTGTTTTGCCAGATCTGGTAAGGTCAATTTCAATCTGTTTTTCTTGAGCGGTTATAGCTACCTGTGCCATAACCTCTTCAACTATTGTTGCAAGGTCCTTTTTTTCAAAAGAGTTTTGTACAGATTCTGGTTCCAGCCTTGCAAGAGTCAGTAGCTGTTCAATAAGACGTGATGATCGATTCACACCTTCCACTACACTTCTTAACGCATGCTGTCTGGCCTCCTTATTATCTGACCGTTGAGCAACCTGTGCCTGCGCCTTGAGTGCAGCCAATGGTGTACGCAATTCATGAGATGCATCTGAGGTAAAATGGCGCTCAGCATCAATCGCCCTACGTAATCGCACAAGGAGTTGGTTGATGCTATCAACTAGCGGGGCAACCTCTGTTGGAATCTGGTTTGTAGAAACAGCATCCAGTTGGTTAATTGAACGGCCACCAATCTCATTTGCCAGTAGCCTGATAGGGAAGAGCCCTCGGTTTACGCCAATAACAACCAGAATTGCCAGGACTGGAAGTGCAAGCAGAACAGGCCAGAAAACCTGAAAAATAATTTTTGTAACAAGCTCATTACGAACGCCATACTCTTCTCCAACAATGGCAATCAGCCCAGAGCGCATGTCTTGCCTGCGTAGGAAGCGCCATTGAAGCTTTCCAATGCTTCCATTGCTATACCCATGCTCCTGTGTCATCGGAAAGGCAGGCGCACTCCGTGAACGCAAAAGAAGATGATCTCCTCGCCACACCTGAAAGGCCACTTTATTCTCATAGTTATGCACTGAGTCTGCGCCTAACAGGTCAGAACGAAAGTCATCCAAATCCTGTTCTGTGATCCCATAAAGCGTTAAGTCCAGCAATACATTGGTCGCCTGAGCTAGTTGCGCATCAAAAACCTCTTCAATTTCATGCTCAGTGTTGTGCCAGGTATAAGTCATCATTACGATCCACACCACAGTGAATGTGCTGAGCAATACAACCAACAGACGCTTGCGGATCGAATTCATCTCTCTCCCTGCACCTTATATCCGACTCCACGAATTGTCTGGATAAATGACTTACTCAACTTCTTTCGCAGGTTGTGGATATGAACCTCAAGAGCATTGCTTTCTATATCATCACCCCAGCCATATAGATGCTCCTCCAGATAACTTCTGGATAATACCCTCGGTTCCGCCTCCATCAACAGCTGTAGTAGTGAGAATTCACGTTGAGAAAGTTCCGTCAAATCACCATCAACATGCACCTGATGTGATGCAGGGTTGAGTGAGACAGTGCCAACTTCTATCGTAGGTGCACTGCGCCCAGAAGATCGGCGAATCAGGGCACGAAGTCTTGCGCTCAGCTCATCCAGATCAAAGGGCTTGATAAGGTAATCATCTCCTCCCGTATCCAACCCCTTCACACGATCTCCAACAGAGTCACGGGCAGTTAGAACCAGTACAGGGGTAGAATCTCCTCTTTTTCTCATTGAGGACAGCACCTCAATACCATCTTTTCCAGGTAGCCCAAGATCTAGAACAACCCCATCAAAACTTTGGCTATTCAATGCTGATTCTGCCTGTAGACCATCTCTCAGCCACTCAACAACATAGCCATCATGAACAAGGCCAGCCTGCGTGGCATCTCCAAGCAGTTGATCATCTTCTACAAGCAAAATTCTCATACCCCCATATCTACCACAATGCCTCTGCCCCCGAGTTATTATTTTTTATCTTCTCCTCCGTAGCAGCAATTTTTGCACGAATCTCATCACGACGACCCACATCTGCCAATGATCTGGCTGGGCGTGAGGGGGCTTCTAGCGCATGCTGCAACACCTCAATTGCCTCCTTATAATCCCATTGCTCAATTAAATAATCACCATAGAAATAGTTTGGATCGATTCCATCGGGATTTATCTCCAAGGCTCGCTGAAGATAGGCTTTGGCCTTTTTGTCACTACCAAATGATATTGGCCACCCCGGTGCCTGGTAGTAGAGACTGCCTAGACTGGTATAGATGGAACCATCCAATGCAACTGGATCAATCTCCTCTGCCTCAAGCAGACGATCACGTGCATCCTCTATCAACCCCAATGCACCTAGCCCGCCCTTGGCCCCTGCATAAGTGCTGAGAATAATACCCTCCCAGACCAACGGTTCTGCGCGATTTGGAAAACGTTCTGCCGCAACCCTTGCTTTTGTGGCTAATTGCTCAAAAGCAGATTCACGTTCATCTTCTGCACTCTTGTAGTTAATGATTGCCCACTCTTTCTGAAGCGACAGGATTTCTTCATTAAGTGTACCCGCCTGAGCAGCAGCAGTGATGAACAGTGCTGTCAGAGCTACAATTACTGTAATTCTTTTCATTCCATTAATCTCCATTATCTTTCAATTTATATATCTCTTTGCTTCTCTGTTCTGGCTACTCAACGCCTTGTCTACCAGACGCGGGAACAAGCTGTTGATACGTACAAATAATTTCTCTGGAAACCCGAGATATTTATCCTTAGCACCACTTTCCAATGCATTTACAATCATCAATGCAACCTCATCAGGCTCATCCATATTCATCTTTAGCTGGTGACACATCTCGGTAACCTGATCAGAATTAAAAGAGGTGCGAACAGCACGGGGGGCAATATAGGTTACCCCCACACCAGTGCCATCCAGTTCTCTACGTAGAGCCTCACTGAACCCACGCAAGGCGAATTTGGCGCTGGAATAACTGGCGAACCATGCAAATGCAATAGACCCAAAAATAGAGCCTACATTCACAATTTGGCCACTTCCCTTCTCCACCATATGAGGAACAATCATTCGGCTGAGATGCATTGGTGCCAGCACATTGATCCGAAATAGCTGTTCCGTTATCTCAGGCTTCTCGTTGGAAAATTCAGTAAAATTCATTGCGCCCGCAAGATTGATCAGCAGATCAATGCCGCCCATCCTGGCAAGAGCCTGCTCAATAACTTGCTCTCGATCTGCCTCACTGGTTACATCTGCCGCCACATATGTAATCCCGGCCTCTCCGGAAGGTTTGTTTTGTTGCAGTTCACTCTGAAGCAGAGCCAAGCTACTCTCACCTCGACCCACCAACACAATTGATGCCCCACGCTTTACAAGTAGATGAGCAACTTCGCTACCAATCCCACCGGAAGCCCCTGTAAGAACCACTCTCTTGCCAGCTAGCTTGCTCATTGGATACCCCTGAAAATATCACCGTAGAGTCGGTACATTACTTTTGCACAGTGGATAACTGCAGCCTGATCTTCCAAATCATCCAGACGATTCATTAATTTTTCGTAAAAGTCGACATGCTCAATATCCAGCGACCCATGAGATTGGAGATAACTGAATGCCTCATCTGGTAGACCAAGGGAGTTTTGAATTGCATCTGCCGCCCGCACCGCAAGCTGCACACTAACACCCTCAAGAACCAGCACCATGCCGAAGAAACCAACTGGATTACGGCGTTGTATAGTGTCCCAGGCATAGGCAACCATTAATTCTGTTGCTATTCCTGCCTCACCTTTGCGTATGGATGCAGGGTCTTCACCAAGCGCGCTGATGTCATTGAGTATCCACTCCTGATGCCCCATCTCTTCGTCTATATACTCACCTACTGCCTCACGAAGCCATTCCAATCTCTCTGGTAGGCGTGCCCCACACGCCATCAACAAGGGCGTTGTATGCTTAACATGATGATATGCCTCAACGAGAAAGTCCCGATAGCTCTCTCTGCTGATGCCTCCTTCTACAGCATGATGCAGCAGTGGGATTGAGAGAAATTCATCTCTCTCCATTTCCGTCTCATTCAACAGAGTTTGATAAAAAGTTGTAGTCACTATTCTTTCCTATCCCGTAGGTGCAAGGGTATATAGTTTTTCGATTCTCTCTCCATAACAGCCCCAGATGACCTCTCTTCGTGGCCGGGCACTGCCTGTCCATTGGCCGTTTTCAACAGTGAATGGGATATCCGCCGTAATCCAACGACTAATTTGGGCATAATCCGGCAATCTTTCGTTGGCCTGACCCATTGCCTCCTCTATATCTGCACCGGGCTTCACTACAATAACGGCAACATTCCATGGCCTGCTCTCACCAAAAATTGCTGCCTGCAGAATATCTGGGTGGATCGTCAATTCCCGTTCCACCCATTCGGGAGCCACATTGCGCCCAAAGGAGGTAATAAACATATTCTTCTTGCGCCCCAGCAGCGTCAGGAAACCATCCCCATCAATCTCTCCAACATCACCTGTTGCAAGATAGCCGTCACTGGTTAATTGGCTATGAGACTCCCCCAAATATCCATTGAAGAGTGCTCCGTGCACATAGACCTCTCCATCATCTGCAATCTGTAAATCAACATGAGAGAGAGGTTTTCCAACTGAACCTGTTTTCCTGTTGCCAGGGCCATTAACAGCAACTACTGAAACCGCTTCTGATAACCCATACCCCTCATATACTGGGAGAGTCATGCGATCTGCCCTTTCCAGAAGAACACTGGAGAGTGGTGCCCCACCAACCGCAATGAAACGCATATGGTCGAGAGCTCCAAAACCGAACTCAATACCGTTCACCAAAACATCAAGCATCTGCGGAATTAGAATGGTTGTTGTGGCCTGTGCATCCTCCATCGACTGTATGAAACATGTGGGCTCAATTCCTGTTGCACCAGAAAGCCCTATCTCATGCTGTGGTCGAATAACTGCGGTCGCTCCAGTCATTAAAGTGGCATAGAGGCCCCCAATATTCTCCAGCAGGGTTGTTAATGGCAATGAGATAAAGTGACGATCTGTAGAGGTTACTTGTGCTCGCTTAGCGATAGACAGTGCAACCTGCCGCATTGAAGAAGAACTGATACATACCCCTTTGGGCTCACCTGTTGTGCCTGAGGTGTAGGTTACCTTTGCCGTGCCAGCAGGGAACGTTATCGACTGATCATTAAAGTGCACCTGATATATGCGTATCCCGCATAGATCAAATGATCTAGAAACAGTTCCCCCAAACTTCCCGAACCGTTCAGGTGATGTTGTAAACAAGAGCTCTACGCCAGCATCAGTCAAAAGATGACGAACCTGCCGGTCACTAAAGAATGCAGGGAGTGGAGTCAGAATCTTGCCTGCATCCAACAGAGCCAAATCAAGCACCGCCCATTCAGGTCCGTTATCCAGATCAATAGCAAAACTGGTTGCCGACAATTCCTGAACTTCTTCTGAGAACTTCTTGATTAGCTCAATGAGATGGCTGTAAGTGAGGTTGACCCCACCTTCAATTGCAATTGAATCTGGGTTTTCTTCTGCAATCTGTACAATCTGCCTTATTACAGGAACCTTATTCATCATTACATTCAGTATTGATGGTTAAGCGTAAGCTGTTGACTGGTTATTCTGTGCATATATCCAGATGCATATGCCTGGTTCCACACCAAGGCAGCTTTGAGCTGTTCAATGGCAGATGCCTTATCCAGCACACGGAATCCCTCTGCCACATTGCCTGCTACCACATGCGGATTGCCTCTGTAATAGTTTCCCCAATCTGTATCGTTATCAGCAAGATATTCTGGTCGTGCATCAGCCAGGTGGTAAAGAGGAAGGCCCAGCCTTCGGAATGAATTGATTAATGAAGGCAGTGCAGTAAAGGTGACCCACTGATAACCAGCTCCACGCAGGAATGCGGTCAATGTCAGGATAAGAAGTCGTGCGCCTCCAGGTGAAGTAGCCGCAAGATTGCCAACCTCAATAATCTCTCTGCGATCTACTTCAATACCTGTCGCACCTGATACAACATTCTCAATAGAATCACTCAGGTACTGCTCAAGGAACAGTGGGGTGCCATGTGCTGATCTCATGCCCAGCGCACCTTGTAGCTCACCGTACTGATCATGAATACCAAGCAACCAAGGAAGATAGCTCTGAATATCTGCGCCGTACTGGTCAGCAAAAGCATCATGAACAAACTGTTCCAGCTCGGAACGGTCCATCTCATTTTTTGCGACAACATGTAAGTTCATGCTCTACAGTGTAGAGAATGAAGCTTAAGTGAATCTTAAGGTTTGATGTCGGATTAAAACAAAAGGCTACTTCTTCTCGGCAGCATAGTGAATCAACTATCGATATCTCCAAGTACTGGAAATATATGGAAATATATGGAAATAATTATGAAATTATACACACATATAATTGAACATCAATATTCAAACGTTATACGATAAGGTGATTTACATGAAAGAACAAATTATAGTGACTGGAAAGTATGTTATTGGTGCAGGATCAATCCTGATCTTTCTGCTAGCCTCATTTACCAGCATATTACTATTGGTTCTGCATTAAGCAACTTGTAACCAGCAAACTCGATATATGATAAATTGTTACTAGTCATCAATAAGCCTAAAAATAGCCGTTCATAGCACCTTGAAATACTGCCGCTGACACATCAAAATAATTGCGTACATCTACTTCATTTTTTTCTATAGTGCGCCCTGCATTTTAACTATTCAATCTATTCAAGGAGACATCTATGGCGACTGTTACGCTAAAAGGTAATGAGTGCAATCTGGCAGGCAACGAGATCGGTGTGGGTAGTGTTGCCCCTCAGATAACCGTTGTTGCATCTAAAGATTTGTCCGATAAAGTGGTCGGTGGTGCTTCCGACAAAATACAGGTGATTGTTGTCGTACCTTCACTAGACACCCCTGTATGCGCCGCAGAGACTCGCAAATTTAATGCTGAAGCCGCCTCTATCAGTGGCGCAGAGATCATTACCGTCTCAATGGATCTACCGTTCGCTGCCAGTCGTTTCTGCACTGCAGAGGGCATTGATAATCTGACCGTTACCAGTGACTTCCGCAATAAAGAGTTTGCCAATAACTACGGTGTATTGATCGCCGATGGCGCCTTGGCTGGTTTAACCTGCCGCGCCATCTTCGTGGTCAATAAAGATGGTCGTGTCACCTACAAGCAGATTGTGCCTGAGATTACTGATGAGCCAGATTATGGCTCCGCCCTCGCTGCCATTAAAGGTGCTGGCTCTCTCGGTGTCAGCTGCTGTGGTTCCTGCCAGTAGGTGCCAACTGCACTGATGTAAATTAGACCGGCTTCAGAGCATACTCTGAAGCCGTTTTTTCTATGAAACAGCTTTTTACCAACCTCACTGCCAAACCCCATAAGCCCTTCTTTTTTGGTGGTGCGGCCTTTGCCATTGTCACCATGCTGGTCTTGCTACTACACTACCAGGAGGTGCTCTACAGCAGAGTTGCACTACCAACCTTCCATGCCTACACGCTGATTTTTGCAGTCTTCAGCCAATTCTTTTTTGGTTTCCTTTGCACTATGTTTCCCCGTTTTCTGGCTGTGCCAGAGATCGATCGTAAGCGATACTTGCCCCCTTTTCTGTTGCTGAATGGTTCAGCTCTGCTATTTACAACTTCAGTCTATTGGAGCTCTTCACTGACGGTACTAGCCTCTGCAGGAATGTTTGCCTCCTACTTAATGGTTAGTCAGTTACTTTGGCAGCTCTACAAGCAGAGCAGTGTGACTGAGCGCTTTGACGTTAACTGGATTCTGCTCGCCCTGGCTGCTGGTGCTATTTCACACCTGTTGTTTCTGATTAGCTTTATCGATCCAGGACAGATCACCATTAACCGGGCGGCGATCAACAGTGGTTTTTTCCTCTACCTCTTCATGCTCATAATTACACTGAGTCAAAAGATGATCCTCTTTTTCACTGAAGGTAAGGTGGTTGGGTATCAGGCGAACAGAAGCCGCTATTTTCTCCACAGCCTGGCTGGGCTGTTGCTACTCAAGGTGGTTTTCATAATTGGCGCTGTGAACAGCTATGGCATTATTGACGGTGTACTGTTCGTGGTTACGCTGAGAGAGCTGATCAGATGGCGACTGCCCGTACGCAAGGTGGAGGCAATTCTCTGGGTACTATACTTGTCACTAATCTGGATACCGATCGGTTTCCTGCTCTTTTTTATCGATAGCTTCAGCCAGTTCATTCTGGGTCCGACTGGGTGGGTATTTGAAAAAGCACCACTGCATGCCATTGGTATTGGTTATTTCACCACCCTCCTGATTGGTTTTGGCACACGAATTATACTGGGACACGCCGGACAGAAACCGGCAGCTGACCGTTACGCTATCACGCTCTTCTGGCTAGTGCAGATTGTAGTGCTCGTGCGGCTTGCTGCAGGGGTAATGCTGAATAGTGAGATGCCACTCTATAGAGAGATGATCACAACATCTGCACTGTTGTGGCTGGGGTTATTTCTTCTCTGGTCAACACGTTATATAAAGTTGCTGCTCAAGTGTAAGCGATCAAACCAGACCGTTATTGCATCCTGATCTCAGGTCTGATTGCAGAG
>CALEHW010000026.1 GCA_937877715.1 uncultured Methylophaga sp.
GGGGTGGGGAGGATGACATCAAAGGCAGAGATGCGATCGGTGGTTACGATCAACATGTGGTTGTCATCAATCTCATAGATGTCACGGACCTTGCCCTTGTGAATCAGTGGCAGTGAGGTAATGTTGGTATCAAATACAGTGTTCATAATAAGTTCTAAATAGCAGTATCGCTTTTAATTGGAAAGCGGCGGATTATAGCAGGATCCAGAAAACAGGAGGTATGACTCAAAATGGGAGAATTACTTGGTGAGTGAGGCAAACAGCGCTGGAAGCTTCTCGGGAAGCCTTTCAACATGGTCAATCACGACAAACTGATTGCCAAAGATATCACGCACATACTCATCGGCATTGGGATCGAGAGAGATACAGTAGGGATAGATTCCTTTCTCGTCCATCTCCTGTACCGCTTTTTGTGTGTCCTTGATCAATAACTGTTCATCTTTCACATCCACATCGGAAGGTTCACCATCGGTGAGGATCAGCATTAGCTTCTTGTCAGCTTTCTGTCCCTCCAGATAGTGGGCAGCATGACGAATGGCACCACCCATCCGGGTAGAGAATCCGGCCTCCATCTTGGCCAGGCGTGCCTTCACCTCATCATCCCAGTGTTCACTGAACCCCTTTATGTGGTGGTAGCGAACATCATGACGAGAGTTGGAGTGGAAGCCGGCAATGGCAAACTTGTCTCCTAGTTGTTCAATGCTCCAGGAGAGCAGTGAGGTTGCTTCCTGGCAGAGCTCCAGAATGGTCTGGCTGGATCCGGCCACTTTCTCATTCAGTGACTCCGAAAGATCAATCAGCAGCATTACCGCAATATCGCGCCCATCATTACGGTGGTCCATATTGATGCGGGGATCAGGGGTGGAGCCGCTCTTGAAGTCAATGAGAGAACGAATGGCTACATCAAGATCAAGTTCTGATCCCTCCTCCTGGTAGCGGATACGGACATAGTTTTGTGGTTTCAGCAGGTCAAGAATCTGCTTCATCCGCTTCACCAGCCCCTGATGTTTTTCCAGTAACTCATCAATCTTGCGGGCATCGCCAGAGGCGTGTTTCGCCTCATAAAGTGTTACCCAATCAGGACGGTAGCTCTTGGTGTTGTAGTCCCACTCCTTGTAGTGGCGGGGAGGCAGGCCATCGACCTTATCCTCAGCCGAGACCTTGCGGTTCTCCTCAAACTGCTCTTCATCATCTCCATCCTCGATGTAGATCCACATATGGCGGTTATCATCACGGTAACTCACCTCGGTGTCAGTGAAGCGGATATTGGGAAGCTGGTCTGCCTGGCGGCGGGTTTTTGCCACAAATTGGGCACCCAGCACTCCTGTTTTTTGAGTTGAGTGTTCCCCCGACTCCATCATCTCGTGGAAGCGGTTGGCAAAATCGTTGATCACCTCACTCTGGTAGCCATGATCCGGGTCGAGAATAGCTCGTGAGAGCATGGTCGTGCGGTGGCGAATACAGGACTCATTCTTGTGGTCACAGCTTCCATCAATCGGGGCAGGGTGCAGTGCCATGAACAGTTTTCTAACTCCGGGATAGCGCTGCATCAGTAGGTATTCAACACGGCAATCCTCTAGCATCATAATGGTGTGGCGCTGGAACGGACTGAAGTTGTCGACGATGATGGCCTCGGTCCAGACACGGTGGGCTGCAATATGGGCCAACAAGGCACGATAACGACCAATACCCTCAATACTGTTAAGTGGCTCATAGCTATCTGGTATGCGAATGCCATCTGCCGTGTAGTATGGGAGCTGCGTCTCATAAGGATTGTAGCCACGGGAGTAGGGAACCAGCTGCTCTGGGTCATCCCACATTGCGCGCATATAGAGATCAAGCTCACGCTCACTGTCGATAAACAGCGTACCACTACGCTCCTTCATCAACATCGCCTTGCTGTCGGCGGTCTCCAGGGTGAAATATTCTTTTTGGCGATCCGGATGGTTCTTGTAGTACTTGATACCGTAATCGACCCAGTTGGCCAAACCGTCAACACTTACCTGATGGAGTAGGTAGGGAGCCTTCTGCAGAAACTCGGGCAGTCCGGGGCTGGGGAAGGTGGTGTGGTGGCCATGGATTGAACCGGCAGTCTCCTCTGCAAGATGGTTGACCAGATCAAAATATTCCTCCATCTGCTCTTCAGTAGGCAGACTGCGAGTTACCTCATTCAATGAATTCAGGAAGGGGATAATTGAGTTGCCATTAGGGGAGCGAGACATGATCCAGACTTGATCGGAGGTTTTCTGGATGAAGTCCTCGCCAACACGGTCAGCCATCTCTGGCATCTCTTCCAGAAATATAAGTACGGGCTCCACCCCACGACCAATCATGCATACTGTCGATGCTCCCTCCAGATAGTCGTCAATCGCCTCTACAGAGAGGTGAGAAAGTGCATCACGAATGAAATCCTCAAAATGTTCATCAATGATTGGGAAGTTGCAGCGGAGCTTTTCGCGGAAGGTTTGTAGCTCTTCTTCGTTCATTGTATTGCTACTTTGAGCACCAATAATTATTCAAAGATTGCATCAATCGAATGGTCAAGTGTTTCACGGATATCGGCATCATCGGTAATCGGGCGCACCAGTGCCATACGGCAGGCCGCTTTTGCCTCAATTCCCTGGTTGATCAGGTTGGCGGCATAGGCGAGTAGACGGGTGGAGATTCCCTCATCCAGGCCATGCCCCTTGAGGTTACGGGCTGTCTCTGCAATCTGCACCAGTTTACCGGCTGTCTCGGTATCGATCGCCCCCTCTTTGGCGACAATTTCTGTCTCCAGTGTTGCAGGAGGGTAGTCAAAATCGAGACCGGTGAAGCGTTGCTTGGTTGACTGCTTCAGATCCTTCATCAGGCTCTGGTACCCAGGGTTGTAGGAGATCACCATCTGAAAGTCAGGATGGGCATCAATCAACTCACCTTTCTTGTCCAGTGGCAGGGTGCGACGATGGTCGGTGAGGGGGTGCATTACCACAGTCGTATCCTGGCGGGCCTCAACAATCTCGTCCAGATAACAGATGGCCCCAATGCGGGCAGCAACCGTCAGGGGCCCATCCAGCCAGCGCGTGCCATTGGCGTCAAGCAGATAGCGTCCGACCAGATCAGAGGCAGTCATATCCTCATTACAGGCAACTGTAATCAATGGTTTTTGGAGTTTCCATGCCATGTACTCGATAAAACGTGACTTGCCACAACCGGTAGGGCCCTTGACCATGACCGGGAGTCGTGCGGCATAGGCTGCCTCATAAAGCTCAATCTCGTTTGCCTGAGGTTGGTAGAATGGCTCTTCATTGATCAGATATTGATCGGTATTGATTGCGTCGCTCATGTTTTCTCTCTCGATCTTTCTTTATTAGTGAGTGATTATCCTGCATTCATTATTTAACCACATTGATTCCTCTTTTTCTCTGTGAGAATTCAGTGTTCAGCCCTATATAACATAGTAAAATAGTAGGTTAATGATAGAAAAAGAGACCCCGATAACGGGGCCTCTTTTCAAACTGGATGTGCTTATTTATGCACGCCCAGCTTGTCTCTCCATCCTGGGAAGATGGAATCTGCATCGTGAGGGAAGGACTCAAATGCGCGAGCAAACTCTCTGTGGTCCTTAGCAAACTCGATTGGGTCTGCACCCTGCTTCCAGCACTCATAAGATTGGCGCAGTGATCTTGCACCATCGGCTGGGCTGTCAATATGGCCATACGAACCACCACCAGAGGTGTTGATGATATTGCCGTGCCCAAGGTTCTCAAAGAATCCAGGCAGACGCAGTGCGTTCATTCCACCAGAGATGATTGGAGTGGTTGGCTTCATGCCGTGCCATTCCTGATGGTAGAAAGGACCATCTACGCTATCACGCTCAATCATGTAAGCGATGATCCGGTCATCCTTGCCGCCTTCCATCTTGCCGTAGCCCATTGTGCCTACATGGATACCGGAGGCACCCATCAGACGAGACATCTTGGCCAGAATAAATGCAGTATATCCACGCTTTGAAGATGGAGAAGTTACCGCACCGTGACCAGCACGATGATAGTGGAGGTACTGGCTTGGATACTGACGACGTGCGGTCGTTACCATGCCTGGGCCACCCACATAACCATCAACCAGGAATGCAACGCGAGGTGCATCCTCACCAAACGCCTCGAGCACAAAGTCGGCACGGGCACACATCTCATGGTGATCATCAGCTGTGATATTGGCTGAGAACAGTTTTGGTTCACCAGTCTCATCCTGTGCACGCTTCATGGCATCAGCAACAAGAGGGACCACCTTCTTGAGTGGGCAGAAAACCTGGTTGCCCTGTGGCTCATCATTCTTGATGAAGTCACCACCCAGCCAGAACTGGTATGCGGCCTCGGCAAATGGCTCTGGACGTAGGCCTAATTTAGGCTTGATGATGGTGCCGGCGATGTAGCCACCATTGTCATGGTTACGACCCAGCATAGTCCACAGATCATTGATTGATTTGGAAGGACCATCGAACAGCTGAAGCATGGCAGGTGGAACGTAGAAATCCTGCATCTGCAAGTCTGCGCAGTCACCCATTCCCTGGTTATTACCAATCGCAAGCGTGAGGAAAGAGACAATCATTGCACGACCATCAATAATGTTGCGGTCAAACAGCTCAATTGGGTAAGCCATTTTTACGATGCCTTCAGCTTCATCAATGAAGTAAACCAGAGCATCTACGCCCTTGGTAAAGTCATCAGTGGTGCTTACTTCAACATTGGTGCCTGTAGAGGACTCTGCTGCAATGTGGGCAGCAACCTCAAGGTATCCGTAGCCGGCAGCTGGGTGCATGGTGTAGGCAACTAAAATGTGTCTGCCTCCTGCAAGTAGCTCATCTTCGTCTAGACTAAGGTCTGCATAGCGTGCTGATTGATCCATTCTATTCTCCTTGTATGGTCTCAATGGTTAATTTTGGTTGGCTGGATTGCAAAAACAATTCAAACCAGTGGGTTGAACATTAGTGGTGGAGAACTATAATTAACAGTAAATCTTTTTGATTGTTATCATAAGCAATCATTTATAGTTCATCTTGTATCTAGGTTAAGCTTATGTCACTGAATATCACCTTTCGACAGCTCCGTGTATTTGAGTCGGTTGCGCGTCACTCAAGCTTTACCCGTGCTGCAGAAGAGCTCCATCTTACACAACCTGCGGTCTCAATGCAGATTAAACAGCTTGAAGAGAATCTTGGGGTTGCACTATTTGATCATCTGGGAAAGAAGATCTTTCTTACTGATGCAGGGCGTGAATTTTTCGATACCAGTCGCTCTATCAGTCGACAGCTTTCAGATGCTGAGGAATATCTTGAGGATCTCAAGGGAATCCGCCATGGACATCTCAATATTGTGGTTGCTAGTACGGCCAACTATTTTGCCACCAATCTGCTGGCGACCTTTATTCAGCGTCACCCGGAAATCACCTTCTCACTGGATGTGACTAACCGTCAACATCTGCTGGAGTCTCTCTCTGCAAATGAACCTGACCTCGTCATAATGGGGCAGCCTCCGGAGAAGCTCGACGTGGTGGCAGATGCCTTTATGGAGAATCCACTGGTGATTGTGGTGGGGAAGAACCATCCACTATTCAGGAAGCAGATTTCATTAACCCCGAAAAAAATCCAGAAAGAACGATTTGTGGTGCGTGAGCAGGGGTCGGGAACCAGGACAGCGATGGAACGTTTCTTCGAGGAGCGCGGCCTCCAGCTGGAGACCCGGATGGAATTCGGCAGTAATGAGGCGATCAAACAGGCAGTTCAGGCGGGGCTGGGGCTGGCAATGGTCTCCATCCATACCATTCAGCTAGAACTTGAGGCAAAGGTGTTACGCGTATTGAAGGTAAAGGATCTGCCAATTCAGCGCCAATGGCATCTGGTCTATTGTAAGGGTAAGAGGCTATCGCCGGTGGCTGAATCATTCCGTCAGTTTGTTCTGGATGAGTGCTCCTCTCTGGTGAGCGAGGTGATGTAGGTGGCGATACTGGACATTCTCCAACGTGGCGACCCAAAACTTGAGATTTGTGCCTGGTTGGTTACCGATTTTGACAAGACGTTGAGAATAATAGTTTCCGATATGTGGGAGACAATGCATGAGAGCGAAGGGGTTGGGCTTGCTGCCACTCAGGTTGGGATTGATCTTCAGCTAGTGGTGTTTGGTATGGAGAGCTCTTCCCGTTACCCCGATAGTGGGTCAATTCCATATACAGTATTGATCAATCCGGTCATAGAGCCACTGGGGGATGAGCTGGAGGAGGAGTGGGAGGGGTGCCTTAGTATTCCCGGGTTGCGTGGCCTGGTTCCCCGTTACCGTAATATCCGTTATTCCGGGACGGATATGGATGGAAACCATTTTGTCAGAGAGGCAGATGGTTTTCACGCCCGCGTAGTACAGCATGAGTGTGACCATCTGCTGGGGATCCTCTATCCGGAGCGGATGGAGAATCCGGAAGAGCTGGTTGCTGAGGAGGATCTGGAGGGCAGTACCTGATATAATTGGTCAGGAATAATGGATAGCCAGAGCAGTATATTTATGACAACAATTTTTTTTGATGACGAGAAGCGACAGAAGCTGCTTGATGATCTCCTTGATCACTGGTGCAGTGAGTATTCAGGATTTCATCGTGAGCAGATGGAGCAGGTATTGCTGAACAACCTGCAGGGGTATCCAACAGAACGGTTACAGGCTGCGGTGGACGATATCAACGAATAGAGAACTCAGCGCTTACGAACGACAGGATTCAGGGCATGATAATTCCATTTATTGAGGGAGACGGTATTGGCAGGGATGTCTGGACAGCAGCGCGCAGAGTCTTTGATGCAGCCGTTGCCCGCTGCTATGGTGGCGAGCGCACGGTTGAGTGGATGGAGGTGCTGGCTGGAGAGAAGGCCTTCAAGCAGACCGGAGAGTGGCTTCCCGCAGAGACCATGGAGGCTTTTCGCAGATACCGTGTCGGCATCAAGGGGCCACTGACCACCCCGGTTGGTGAGGGGATGCGCTCCCTCAATGTTGCCCTGCGTCAGGAGCTTGATCTCTTTACCTGTCTGCGCCCGGTGCGTTACTTCAGCGGTGTCCCCAGTCCGGTCAAGCATCCAGAACTGGTCGACATGGTGGTCTTTCGTGAAAACACAGAAGACATATATGCTGGAATCGAATATCTGCACGGAACAGACGAGAACGAGAATCTGAAGTCCTTTCTGATTGAGGAGATGGGGGTGGAGAAGATCCGCTTCCCAGAGAGCTCATCACTTGGAATCAAGCCGGTCTCAAAACAGGGTTCCGAGCGACTGATTCGTCAGGCGATCCTCTATGCACTTGAACATGGTCGACCATCAGTGACTCTGGTCCACAAGGGCAACATCATGAAGTTCACCGAGGGGGCCTTCAAGCGGTGGGGGTATGAACTGGCCGAGCGTGAGTTTGCCGATCAGACTTTTGGCTGGAACCAGTACGACAAGATCAAGAGTGAGGATGGCGAGGGTGCTGCCAATGCAGCACTGAAAAGTGCCGAAGCTGCCGGCAAGTTGATAATCAAGGATGTGATTGCTGACGCCTTCCTGCAGCAGATTCTGTTGCGACCGGCCGACTACTCGGTTATCGCCACCCTTAATCTGAATGGGGATTACATATCCGATGCCCTGGCCGCCATTGTTGGGGGGATAGGTATCGCACCTGGTGCCAACATCAATCAGGAGAGTGGCCACGCCATCTTCGAGGCAACCCACGGTACTGCTCCCAAATATGCTGATCGCAATATGGTAAATCCAGGCTCCATGATCCTCTCCGGGGCGATGATGTTTGAGTATCTGGGGTGGGGTGAGGTCTCCGAGGTGATTCAGAATGCCCTGGAAGAGGTGATCTCCAACAAGACTGTCACCTATGATTTTCATCGACTGATGGATGGTGCTACCAAGGTCTCTACGTCAGGCTTTGCTGATGAGATGGTTAAGGTGATCGAGTCTTGATCATGCTGAATGAGTATGCAAAAGAGGCGGAGGCCAGAGCAGAGAAGGGCATCCCTCCAAAGCCACTCTCTGGAGAGCAGACATCAGAGCTTGTCTCCATGCTTGCAGATCAGGAGCTTGAGAAAGAGAGTGGTGCATTTCTGCTTGAGCTGCTTAGAGAGCGAATTCCACCGGGTGTAGATAGTGCTGCAGAGGTAAAGGCCGCCTTTCTGGCAGAGATAGTCAGGGGAGAGAGCCGCTCTCCACTGATACCCCCCCTGCAGGCAATCGAGATTCTGGGAACCATGAGAGGTGGATACAACATAGATCCACTTGTTGCGGCACTTGATGACGACGACCTGGCCGGTGCCGCCGTTGAGGCTCTGTCACAAACCATTTTGGTCTATGACGCCTTCACCCGTGTGGAGGAGAAGATGAGGGCTGGCAACTCCCATGCGGCCACGCTTCTGAAATCATGGGCAGAGGCAGAGTGGTTTACCGGGCGTAGCGGGGTGCCGGAGAAGGTTACCCTGGCAGTTTTCAAGGTTCCCGGTGAGACCAATACAGATGACCTCTCTCCTGGAATGCATGCCTGGACCCGGCCAGATATTCCACTGCATGCGCTATCCATGTTGAAGATACCTCGCGAGGGGTTGAGTGACAATCCTCTGGATGAGATTGGTAGACTCAAGGAGAAGGGTTTTCAGCTGGTATATGTTGGAGATGTAGTTGGCACGGGATCATCGCGCAAATCGGCTACCAACTCACTGCTCTGGCATACCGGAAATGACCTTCCGCACATTCCAAACAAGAGGGAGGGCGGCTACTGTTTTGGGGGCAAGATAGCCCCGATCTTCTTCAATACCCTGGAGGATGCCGGAACTCTGCCGCTTGAGATGGATATCTCCCAGCTCGGTATGGGACAGGTGATTGATCTCTACCCACTGCAAGGGAAGGTTAGAGATCACGATACGGATGAGCTGATTACCACCTTCTCGCTCAAGACAGAGGTGTTGCGGGACGAGGTTCAGGCGGGTGGCAGGATCCCTCTTATTGTTGGGCGTGCCCTGACAGAGCGGGCACGCAGTGCACTGGGGTTGGGGCACTCCAGAACTTTCATCTCAACCGAGAATGTAGGTCGGGATACTCTGCATGGTGAGCCGGGTGGATATACCCTGGCGCAGAAATTGGTGGGCAGGGCATGTGGTCTCAGGGGTGTTCTTCCGGGTGACTACTGTGAGCCGGGAATATCCACCGTGGGTTCGCAGGATACTACCGGCCCCATGACCCGTGATGAACTGAAAGATCTGGCCTGTATGGAGTTCAGTGCCGACCTTGTCATGCAGTCATTCTGTCATACCGCAGCCTATCCGCGTCCAGTAGATATAGAGACCCAGAAGACCTTGCCTGGATTCATGATTCAACGTAACGGAGTTTCACTCAAACCGGGGGACGGCATTATCCACTCTTGGCTGAATCGCATGTTGCTGCCAGACATGGTTGGTACAGGTGGCGACTCCCATACCCGTTTCCCTCTTGGTATCTCCTTTCCTGCCGGTTCTGGCCTGGTCGCCTTTGCAGCCGCTACTGGGGTTATGCCGCTGGATATGCCGGAATCCGTTTTGGTCAGATTTAAGGGAGAGATGCAGCCGGGAATAACCCTGCGTGATCTGGTCCATGCGATCCCATACACGGCAATCCAGCAGGGGTTGTTAACGGTAGAGAAGGCGGGCAAGAAGAACATATTCTCCGGACGTATTCTGGAGATAGAGGGGTTGGAGGAGCTTACTGTTGAACAGGCCTTTGAGCTGACCGATGCCACGGCAGAGCGTTCTGCCACAGCTGCAACCATAAATCTGAGTGAACAGAGCGTTGTCGAATATCTGCGCTCAAATGTTGCGCTATTGAAGTGGATGGTTGAGCAGGGGTACCAGAGCAGGGAAACCCTGGAGCGCAGAATAGAGACGATGGAGTTGTGGCTGGAGGCTCCGGAGTTGATGCGGGCAGACAGCGGGGCAGAATATGTCGAGACAATCGAGATCGATCTGGCAGAGATAACCGAACCCATTCTCTGTGCCCCCAATGATCCTGATGATGCACGCAGACTTTCTGAGGTGGCTGGAGAGAGGGTTGACGAGGTCTTTATCGGCTCCTGCATGACCAATATCGGCCACTTCCGGGCCGCAGAACAGCTGCTGAAAGAGGTTGATGAGCTACCGGTGAGGCTCTGGATTGCTCCACCAACAAAAATGGATAGAGAGAGGCTTGTTGAGGAGGGGGTCTACACCACTTTCGAAAAAGTTGGTGCAAGAATGGAGACTCCTGGCTGTTCACTCTGCATGGGTAATCAGGCCCGTATCGAGGAGAACAGTACGGCACTCTCAACCTCGACCAGAAACTTTCCCAACCGCCTCGGAACTGGAGCCAATGTCTACCTGGCATCTGCCGAGCTCTCCGCCGTTACTGCCATCCTTGGCAGAATTCCTACTGTCGGCGAGTATATGGAGTATGCGGATGAGATCAGTGCAAATGCATCGGAGATCTACCGCTATCTCGATTTCAGCAGAGAGAAGTTGTAAGTCTGTCGAGTAATTCCTCAATCTTCTCTCTGCGCTCTCCACTGTCACCCATCTCTTCAACTACTCTGAGTCGATCCTGTCCACTCAACTGGTACCGTTTGGGCTGCTGCTGAATCATGGTAATCAGTTTAAGCGGATCCAGTTTGTGGTTTGTACTGATCAGTAGCTGCGCACCATCATTGCTGATCTCTATCTTTTTCACTCCCAGCGGAGAGGCAACAAGCTTCAGGGCTGTGGCATGGATAAGATTTTTTGCAACAGGTGGCAATAGTCCAAAGCGATCAATCATCTCAATCTGGAGCTCATCAAGTTCATCCTGGTCTCTGGCTGCAGCAATTCGCTTGTAGAGTACCAGTCGAGCATTCACGTCTGGGAGGTAGTCATCAGGCAGCAGGGCGGGTTCACCCAGATCAATCTCTACCTGTTGCTCAAGCGGCTCCTCCAGATTGGTCTGAACCCCGTTCTTGAGGTCTTCAACTGCCCGTTCAAGCATCTCTGCATAAAGATCAAAACCGATCTCCTGCATGCGTCCACTCTGATCATCTCCCAGCAGTTCACCGGCCCCACGAATCTCCATATCGTGTACTGCCAGGGTAAAGCCGGCACCAAGTTCCTCCAGTGACTCAATGGCCTCAAGTCGTTTGACTGCATCAGGGGTGACCTGATTCTTGGGAGGAATAACCAGATATGCATAGGCTCTATGGTGAGAGCGTCCAACTCGTCCGCGTAGCTGATAGAGTTGAGCTAACCCTAGGCGATCGGCACGATCCATGATGATGGTATTGGCGGTTGGAATGTCGATACCGGTCTCTATGATGGTGGTACAGACCAGGATGTTGAAGCGACGGTGGTAGAAATCCTTCATCACCTGCTCCAGTTCATGCTCCCGCATCTGTCCATGGGCAGCTTCTATAGTTGCTTCGGGCAGTAGTTCACGCAGCTCTCTGGCAGTTTTGTCTATTGTCTCCACCTTGTTGTGGAGGAAGTAGACCTGCCCTCCACGACGAATCTCGCGCAGACAGGCCTCACGAATCAGGGCTGGATCCCACTCCCGAACGAAGGTCTTGATCGCCACTCGGTTGCTGGGAGGGGTGGCAATAATGGATAGGTCACGTAGACCTGACATACTCATGTTGAGGGTGCGTGGAATGGGGGTGGCGGTCAGGGTCAATACATCAACCTCGGCACGCAGCTTCTTGAACTGCTCTTTCTGGCGCACCCCAAAACGGTGCTCCTCATCAATTATTACCATTCCAAGATTATTAAATCGGACCGAGGGCTGTATCAGCTTGTGGGTGCCGATAACGATATCTATCTTGCCATCTGCCAACTGACTGAGAACGTTGTCGGTCTCTTTTTTGGACTTGAAGCGGGATAGCACCTCGATCTTGAATGGCCAGTCGGCAAAGCGGTCGCTGAAGTTATCGTAGTGCTGTTGTGCCAGCAGAGTGGTGGGGACCAGAACGGCAACCTGACGCCCACTCTGTACGGCAAGAAAGGCGGCACGCATCGCCACCTCGGTCTTGCCGAAACCAACATCACCACAGATAAGTCGATCCATCGGCTGTTCGGATACCATGTCATCGACAATGGCATTGATGGATTCGGCCTGATCCGGGGTCTCCTCGAACGGGAACTGGCTGGCAAATTGCTGGTATTCAATATCAGGTTCGGAGATCGCGTGCCCTTGTTTGGCAGCACGTCGGGCATAGATCTCCAGTAGCTCTGCGGCAACATCACGTACCTTTTGAGCCGCTTTTTTGCGTGCCTTTTGCCACTGATCACTGCCCAGACGGTGGATGGGGGCCTTCTCTGGATCGGTGGGAGTGTAGGGGGGGAGCGGGGGGGGGGGGGGGGGGGGGGGGGGGGGGGGGGGGGGGGGGGGGGGGGGGGG
>CALEHW010000027.1 GCA_937877715.1 uncultured Methylophaga sp.
GGCGCATTCCACGGGGGAGGGGCAAATTCTGATGGGGCCGGCGGGTTCAGCGACTTCTTCGAATCTGTTTTTGGCGGAGAGGCCGGCGGAAGAGGTTTCTCTCATGGTGGACATCAACAGGGAGCGGATCAGATCCTGCGAATATCGATCCGTCTGCAGGAGTCCTATAATGGTAGCCGTCGCACCATTCAGATCCCGGAGCTCTCCGCAGAGAGGGAAACTGGTTATGGTGGAGGAGCTGTTGCCCAACAGAGAAGAAAACTGGAGATCCGCATCCCCAAGGGGATCCAGCAGGGACAGAAAATCAGGCTTAGTGGTCAGGGTGCCCCAGGTATTGGGGGAGGGGCACGTGGAGACCTGCTGTTGGAGGTGCAATTTCAGAGTGACCCCCTGTTTCAGGCAGATGGCAGCAATATCATGACAACCATCCCCATTACCCCGTGGGAGGCTGCACTCGGGGGGAGAGTCACCGTCCCTACCTTGGGTGGCAGTGTTGAGCTGAAGATCGGGGCCGGTGCACAGAGTGGACAGAAGATGAGACTCAAGGGGAGAGGGCTACCCGGCAACCCTGCAGGAGACCAGATATTGACCCTGCAGATCCAGACCCCGCCAGCAGAGAACCCCGAACTTGAGAAGCTCTACAACCAGCTGAGAGAGAAGAGTAGATTTAACCCCCGCAATAATTGAGGAACGAAGTCGGGCAACCCCAAACCGTAGCAACACACCCAGCCCATCTGCCGCACCCCGGATGGCACTCTCTCGCCTTTCAGTTGCGCACCTTGTAAGATTGTCAGCCATGAGACCAGAAACGAGGCCGGACAACCGAGGCACAAGATCAAGCACCCTGCTCAAACGCCATTCCGTCACTATACTACTACTTTCCCTGCTGGCGATGCCACTGCATGCAGGAACCCTCCCGCTCTCCTTTAGTAGCCGTGGAGAGATCCCCACTCTGGCCCCAATGCTTGCGCAAGCCATTCCGGGAGTGGTATCAATCTCGGTAGTGGATGCGGAGAAGAGGAAAAGCAGAAGTGGCGATAGACTACCCCGTGACCCACTCAGGAGAGAGAGCTCCGGACTGGGATCCGGGGTCATCATCGACCACTACAAGGGATATATAATCACCAACCACCACCTGATAGATGAGACCAAGGAGATCGAGGTGGCGCTGGATGATGGTCGCACCTTTCTGGCCGAGCAGATCGGCTCGGACCAGGGGACCGACATTGCATTACTCAGAATCCACGCCCCCAACCTGCAGACGATACCACTGGGAGACTCGAGCAAACTCAGAGTAGGAGATTTCGTGATCGCAATCGGCAACCCCTTTGGTCTGGGAAATACTGCAACCTCCGGCATAGTAAGCGCCCTTGGTCGCTCCAATCTCGGACTGGAGCGGTTTGAGGAGTTTATCCAGACTGATGCCTCGATCAATATCGGTAACTCTGGTGGTGCCCTCCTCAATCTCAGGGGGGAGCTGATTGGAATCAATACCGCCATCCTGGCCCCCAACGGAGGTAGTGTTGGCATCGGATTTGCCATCCCGGTCAATATGGTACGAGAGATCACGGCACAGCTGATGCAACATGGAGCTATCCAGCGTGGTTATCTAGGGATAACTTCCAAAGAGCTCTCTGCCAATCTGGCCCGGAGCATGCGTCTCGGTGCGGAACAGGGGGTACTGATCACCGAGGTTAAACCCAGCTCTCCCGCAGAGAGGGCCAGGGTCCAGAAAGGCGATGTCCTGACCGCGATAAATGGCCACAATATCAGTAGCCCGCCACAGCTGCAAAATGTGGTTGGACTGTTCTCGGTGGGACAACAGCTTAACCTCTCAATCCTGCGCGGCGGCCACACCCGTCAGCTAGTTGCGACCCTGATGGAACCGGCAGAGAGGATTGTAAATGGGAGCGAACTGCACCCCAATATGGATGGCGTGGTATTGATCCCGCTCTTGCCGCAACAGCAGAACCGCTACCCTTCAGGTGGAGTTACAGTCTCATCTGTAGACCCCGAGAGAGCTGGATGGCTACTGGGATTGCGGTCTAACGATATTATATTCTCTATCAACAGACAACCGGTCAACCACCTGGATGATGCCAGGAAGGCAGCTGCGCTCTCTACAGAGATGGTGATTGTACGGGTCTATCGTGGCGACAAAATTATCGAGATGATTATGCGGTAGAGGCCCCGAGCGGGCCATAGGGGGCGCTGCGAATTCTGTCGTGCAGATCCATACGGTAGTGGACGAACTCCTCCTCGCTGTCAAACTGGAGAAACGGATTGCCACTCCGCTCCTGTGCCAAAGTTGAGCTGATCTGGGTGGAGTAGTTGTGGCCGGGAAACACCGCGGTCTGCGGATCGAAACGCTCCACCAGGCCCCGCAAGGAGTGGTACATCGCCACTGCATCACCCCCCTCCAGATCACAACGCCCACAACCGTAGACAAAGAGGGTATCTCCGGTCAGTAGATTGCCCGACCTCACGCCCCAATTGCCCCCCAGATAATAGCAGGTGCCTCCTGGAGTGTGGCCCGGGGTGGCGATAGCAGTAATCTCACTCTCCCCCAAGCTGTGACTGAACGGGGCATCGAACAGATTCCACCCCATCTCCTCCAGACCAAAAAAGCTGGCATCCTGGCGACTGATATAGACCTCAGCACCGCTCTCCTGTTGCAGCTGCTCCACGCCATTAATATGGTCACTATGGCCATGGGTCAACAGAATGGTGGTGATCTTGAGCTCCCTCTCCGCGACAAGCTGGAGAATCTTCCCAACCTCCCAGGCTGGATCAACCACTGCAGCAGTGGCGCTCTGACTATCCTCAATCAGATAGACCAAATTCTCCATCGGCCCCAGCTCCAGGGTATGAATTTCCACCATCATCAATCTCTCCGGTTATAATTTAACAGTGACCACAAAAACCAAATCAAGGACACCCTCCAGAAAAAAAACAGGGGGGCCGTCCACTACCAGCCAGAGAGACGAGGCAAAGAGCTTTGTCTCTCAGTTTCGTGGCACTGCGCCATATATTAACGCACACCGCGGCAAGACATTCATAATCACCTTTAGTGGGGAGATGGTTATGCATGGCGATGACTCGGCCTGGGAGCAGCGACTGCATGACCTGATCAATGATATTGCCCTGCTCAATAGCTTGGGAATACGGCTGGTACTGGTTCACGGTGCCCGCCCCCAGATTGAACAGCGGCTACAGGAGTTCGATATAGAGAGCGAGATCATCAATGGACTGAGGGTCACCAGTGATGAGGCCCTGCTTTGTGCCAAAGAGGCGGTTGGAAATATCCGCATTGACCTGGAGGGCAAGCTCTCCACGGGGCTCCCAAACTCCCCCATGTCCGGGGCCGATATACGGGTTGCCTCCGGAAACTTCGTTACCGCGCGCCCACTGGGGGTTCGTGAGGGGGTCGACTATCAGCATACTGGAGAGGTGCGACGCATCGATGCTGCCGCCATTGAGCAACTGCTTGATAGGGGCTTCATTGTGCTGCTCTCTCCGGTCGGCACCTCTCCCACCGGAGAGATCTTCAACCTCAGCAGTGAGGATGTTGCCACCTCGGCATCCATCCAGCTGGATGCAGACAAGATGCTCTCCCTGATTGATGAACCGGGGCTACTGGACAGCAATAACAGATTGATACGGGAGCTGACCCCGGATGAGGCGGAGGCTATTCTCTCATCATCCAGAGAACTGCCAGAGCAGACTGCACGCAATCTCATCAGTGCAATCCACGCCTGCCGTGAGGGGCTTCCACGCGCGCACATCATCAACGGGGAGGAGAGTGGTGCCCTGCTGCAGGAGCTATTCACCCGTGACGGTGTCGGCACCATGGTGAGCTCCGATCTCTACGAGGATATTCGCCCTGCCACCATTGAGGATGTGGGCGGTATCATCGAGCTGATTCACCCCCTGGAGGAGGATGGGATTCTAGTCCCCCGCTCCCGTGAACTGCTGGAGATCGAGATCGGCCACTATACCGTGATGGAGAGGGACGGCACTATAATCGGGGTGGTGGCAATCTATCCCGACCGGAGACAGAAGATGGCTGAGGTGGCAAGCCTGGCCATCCATCCGGAGTATCAGAATAGGGGGTGCGGCGAACTACTACTGGAACATCTGGGAAGACAGTTGATGAGTGGGGATTGGGGTGAGATTGAGAGACTGTTTGTGCTCTCAACGCGCGCCTCACACTGGTTCCAGGAGCAGGGGTATCTACCGGCGAAGCTGGCTGATCTGCCGATAAAACGACAGGCACTCTACAATTACAAGAGAAAATCCAAGGTATTCATCAGGGTACTGAACAACACCAACGCAAGCGGGCAGAGATGAGTAAGAAATCCCCTATAGCCAGACGCTTTCGTGGTTTCCTGCCGGTGGTAGTTGATGTCGAGTGCGGCGGTTTTGACCCGAAAAAAGATGCACTACTGGAGATCTCTGCTGTGATCCTCGACTTCAATGAAGAGGGGAAGCTGGCCCTGCAAGAGAGCCATGAGCAGCATGTACTACCATTCAAGAATGCCAACCTAGACCCGAAGGCGCTGGAGTTTATTGGTCTGAATGATCCGTGGCACCCCTTCCGGATGGCGGTTGAAGAGGGTGAGGCACTGAAAAATCTGTTTGAACCGGTCCGTCGTGCGGTAAAGAGTAGCGGCTGCAGTCGTGCCATTCTGGTCGGCCACAACGCCTGGTTTGATCTTGCCTTTCTCAATGCCGCGGTGGAGCGCACCAATATCAAGAACAACCCTTTTCACTCCTTCAGCAGCTTTGATACTGCAACTCTGGGGGGGGTCTTTTATGGTCAGACCGTACTGGCAAGAATGGCCAAGTCAGCAGAGATCAAGTGGGATCAAGAGGCAGCTCACTCTGCACTCTACGATGCCGAACAGACCGCAAAAATATTCTGCAAGATGGTCAATAAGTGGGATGAGAGCAGTCATAGGCCTCTCTAAAGAGATCTCGAAACAGCTGCCTCCATCATCCTCTGCAACTCCCCACTCTCCCCCAACTCAAGGATTATGTCACAACCACCAATCAACTCACCATCCACATAGATCTGCGGGAAAGTTGGCCAGTCGGCATAACTGGGTAGATTTTCAAAGATCTCCGGATCCTCCAGAATATTGATATAGGAGAACTCAACTCCAGTCCCCTTCAGTGCCGCCGATGCCCTGCTCGAGAACCCGCAAACCGGGAACTGCGGGGTCCCCTTCATGTAGATAACAACCGGGTTATTCTTCACCTGCTGATCGATTCTCTCCAGTACATCCATTATTACACTCCAAATTTCCTGACTATATTGGTTGGTAATTATATCAAACCGGATTTGGCTCGTCGACGAAATGGTGCTCCAGACCAAATTCCTGGTTTATCCACCCCCCTAACGCCTGTACCCCACTCCGCTCGGTAGCGTGGTGGCCGCAGCTGAAGAAGCAGATCTCCCTCTCCATTGCCTCGTGGTAGCTGCGCTCGGAGACCTCTCCGGTCAGATAGGCATCAAGCCCCGCCTCTGCCGCATGCACAACATAATCCTCTGCCCCACCACTACACCAACCGATCCGTTTTAGGGGGCGTTGGCGACCGTTGATAACCAAGGGGAGGCGTCCGCCAAGGCCGGCTGCAACCCTCTCTGCCAACTCCTCGGCCCCCAGTGGCTCATCCAGCTCACACCAGCAGACCAGCTCGGCAGACTCCAGAGTGCCCTCCACGCTGCAGCCAAGACTCTGCGCCCACTGCGCATTGTTCCCCAGCTCCGGGTGGGCATCCAGTGGCAGATGGTAGGCGACCAGGTTGATCTCATTCTCCAGCAACAGCTTTAGTCGCTTCCGTCGGGGGCCAACCACCCGTGGATCCTCCCCCTTCCAGAAGAGTCCGTGATGCACCAGCAACAGCTCTGCATTGCGCTCAACCGCCGCCTCAACTGCATGAATGGATGCAGTTACCGCGGTCACAATCGACCGTACCTCCTCTCGCCCTTCCACCTGCAGCCCGTTTGGGCAGTAGTCCTCAAAGCGGTCAATCTCCATAAGCTCATTGACTCTTGTTACCAGCTGCGCCCTCTCCATTTCATCTCCAGAATCTCTTGTCGAACAGTGAGTATATAACACTACAGCAGCCTGGATTGGGTATGGAGCCGGCTCCTTGAACGAATGGAGTCATCCAAGGATAATGGGGGGCATGAGCAACCCTACACCCAGCAGCGACCTGATCCGTCTGCTGACCATGGCCCTTGCGGCCATCTTTATTCTTATGCTGCTGCGTCCTGAACTCTTCATGCGCTCGGGACCTGTGGTAGAGATTCAACAGAGCCAGGGCCTGCCATCCGATAGTGGGCCCGCCTCCTACGCAGATGCGGTCAATAGTGCCGCCCCGGCAGTGGTTAATATCAATACCGCCAAAGTGGTCACGGAGCATCGGGTAACCCTGTTTGATGATCCGATCTTCCGCCACTTCTTCGGGGACCGTCTCCAAGTTGTGCCCCGCAAACGCTTGGAAACCAGCCTGGGCTCTGGCGTGATCGTCAGTCGGGATGGATATATCCTGACCAATAACCATGTCATAGATGGTGCAGACGAGATAGAGATCTCTCTTCATGATGGGCGCAGCGGCAGGGCCCGCCTCATCGGCAGTGATCCGGATACCGACCTGGCGCTGCTGCAGATGGAGATGGATGAGCTACCGGCCATCACCTTTGGCCACTCCAAGCCACTACAGGTTGGTGATGTTGCCCTCGCCATCGGCAATCCATTCGGGGTGGGGCAGACTGTCACCATGGGGATCATCAGCGCCACCAACCGCAGTCAACTTGGGATCAGCAACCAAGAGAGCTTTATCCAGACCGATGCAGCCATCAACCCGGGGAACTCCGGTGGTGCACTGGTAGATGCCGGGGGAAATCTGATTGGAATCAATACCGCAATATTCTCCAAGACTGGTGCCTCCCACGGCATAGGTTTCGCCATTCCGGTGGCAACTGCACAGCATGTAATGAAACAGCTAATTGAACACGGAGAGGTGCGCCGGGGGTGGGTCGGGATAGAGATGCAGAATCTAACCCCTGAACTGGCTGACTCGTTTGGGGTCAAAACCACTCATGGGGCAATCGTAGCCGGAGTCTACCGCAATGGACCTGCCGCAGCCGCGGGGTTGACTCCAGGGGACATCATCACCCATGTCAACGGTGAGGCGATTCAGAACGGGGAGGAGATTGCCCACCGCGCCCTAAATATGGAGCCTGGAACTGTAATTAAGCTCCAGGGGATTCACAACAGCATAGCTGCCTCTTGGAGGGTAACAATCGGCCCTAAAGAACGCTAGCTGTCGCCGTCAGTAGTGCCTCGATAAATTGTCTGTTTTCCTCAGGTGAGCCGACAGTCACCCTCAGGCAGTCTGTCAGCGCACCGCCGGCAGGATCCATATTCTTGATCAGCACGCCTCGCATCTTCAACCCCTCAAATAGCGCCCCTGCACTACCGGGGGCGATCCTGAAGAGGATGAAGTTGGCTCTGCTGGGGTAAACCTTGACCACCCCAGGAATACCCTGCAGCTGCTCCAGCAGCTCCTCACGAGACTGACGCAGGCTTGCCGCCTGCTCATTCAGCACCTCCGCATGTTGAAGAATAAAGGTTGCCGCATGCTGGGTCAGTACATTGATATTGTATGGTAGCCGCACCTTGTTGATCTCGTCAACACATCGTCTCTCCCCTGCCATCAACCCAAGACGCAGGCCGGCCAGCCCCATCTTGGAGACAGTACGCATCACTAGGAGATTCTCATGCCGTGGCAATTGCCCCATAAAACTCTCTTCAGCAAAGACATGGTAGGCCTCATCTACCACCACAAAACCGGGGGCGATCTGGATGATCTTCTCGATGGCTGCTCGATCAAACAGATTGCCGGTCGGATTATTGGGGTAGGCGAGAAAGATCACTGCTGGCTGCTGTCTCTCAATGGCCACAACCATTGCCTCCAGATCCAGCTCGAACTCCTGATCCAGCGGAATGCCGATAAAATCCATCCCCACAAACCTGCTGATCATGCTGTACATCACGAAGCTCGGTTCGGGGGCCATCACTGTGCGGCCAGGCTCTGCAACCGCCAACAGTAACATCTGGATCAGCTCATCGGAACCATTTCCAAGCACCACTCCATGGCCCTCGGGAACATCCATTATCTGCCGCAGCTGTGTGGTCAGATCACGCGCCGCAGGGTCAGGATAGCGGTTGATCTCCACCTTGCGCACCGACTCCAGCCACTCCTGCTGGAGAGGCTCCGGCCAGTGGTATGGGTTCTCCATCGCATCCAGCTTGATCCAGTCGCCAGGGTCGGGGACATGGTAGGCGGATAGTGCCTGGATTTCTGGGCGGATCCACTCTCTCACAGGATGCTCCACCCTGTTTCCTGGGTACGTTCTGCAACCTCCATGTTTGCTTGGCGGTAGCCATCCCTGGCTACCGACATCCCAGGAAGCATGGTGGAGCATCCTGTGAGACTGTTCATCGCTATCTCTGTATCCTGTATTCGGCCGAGCGGGCATGGGCGGTGAGCCCCTCCCCTCGCGCCAGGATGGAGGCAGTCTTGCCCAGTTCAGCTGCCCCCTCTGCAGAACACATGATCAGGCTGGAGCGTTTCTGAAAATCGTAAACCCCTAGGGGTGAGGAGAAACGGGCTGTTCTGGAAGTGGGTAGGACATGGTTGGGACCGGCACAGTAATCACCCAGTGCCTCTGCCGTATAGCGCCCCATGAAGATTGCTCCGGCATGACGAATGCTTGGCAGCAGCGCCTCCGGATCCTCCACCGAGAGCTCCAGATGCTCCGGAGCAATATAGTTAGTCAGCTCCAGTGCCCGCTCCATATCCTCAACCTGAATCAGTGCCCCACGGTCGGCCAGTGCGGTACGGATAATATCCGCTCGCTCCATACCATCCAGCAGCTTCTCAATACTCTGCTCCACCTGGTCCAGGAAATCCCCATCCGGGGAGATCAGTATCGACTGCGCATCCTCATCATGCTCCGCCTGGGAGAAGAGGTCCATCGCAATCCACTCCGAATCCGTCTTGCCATCACAGACCACCAGAATCTCCGAGGGGCCTGCAATCATATCAATGCCGACACTACCGAACACCATCCCCTTGGCGGTGGCCACATAGATGTTGCCTGGACCCACAATCTTGTCTACCTGTGGCACCGTCTCTGTCCCGTAGGCCAGTGCCGCCACCGCTTGGGCGCCACCCACCGTATAGACCCGGTCCACACCGGAGATCGCAGCGGCAGCCAGAACCAGCTCATTTACCACTCCATCCGGGGTGGGTACCACCATGATCAGCTCCTCAACCCCGGCCACCTTGGCGGGAAGCGCATTCATCAGCACCGACGATGGGTATGCAGCCTTGCCGCCGGGGACATAGAGTCCAACCCGATCCAGCGGGGTGACCTGCTGCCCCAGCAAGGTGCCATCTGCCTCGGTATAATTCCATGACTCCATCTTCTGGTGTTTATGGTAAAGGCGAATCCGCTCTGCTGCATGCTCCAGCGCACGCCGCTGATCCTCTGTAAGCCCATCCAGAGCACGTTGCAGCTGCTGCGGTGACAGTGTTAGCGCCGCCATATTCTCTACACTGAGACGGTCAAAACGGTTGGTGTACTCCACCAGCGCCGTATCCCCACGACTGCGAATCTCGCCGAGGATCTCCCGCACAGTCTGGTTGACCTGTTCATTGGAGACCCCCTCCCAGGCTAGTAACTGCTCTAGCTCAGCCTGAAATCCACGATCTGACTGGTTCAATCTTCTCACGACTGCTCACTCTCTCGCTTCTCCACCGCCTCCGCCAACAGCTGGATCAGCTCCTTCACCTGGCTGCTCTTCATCTTCATCGAGGCCTTGTTGACCACCAGTCGAGAGCTGATCTGGGCAATCTCCTCCAGCGGCTCCAGACCATTGGCCTTGAGGGTATTTCCGGTCTCCACCAGATCCACAATCCGGTCTGCCAGCCCAACCAGTGGCGCCAACTCCATCGCACCGTAGAGCTTGATAATCTCAACCTGCTGCCCCAATGATGCGAAGTAGTTCTGGGCAGAGCGGACATATTTGGTTGCAATACGCATTCTCCCCTCTGGCTCGGCGGCACCAACCACCCCTGCCGTCATCATGCGACAACGTGCGATTTTCAGATCAAGTGGTTCATAGAGGTTCTCTCCACCGTGCTCCATCAGCACATCCTTGCCAGCCACCCCAAGATCAGCCACCCCGCGCTCCACGAATGTGGGAACATCGGTTGCCCTGATGACGACTACCTTTACATGATCCAGATTGGTATCCAGAATCAGTTTTCGGCTGGTCACCGGATCATCAACAGGACGAATGCCTGCCGCCTCAAGCAGAGGCAGGGTATCTTTATAGATGCGCCCCTTGGAGAGGGCGATAGTCAATGGCTTGTTCATCCCCCCATTGTAACTGATTCGGGATCTTATCCACTAGGGCAGCCGCTCTATTTCCGCCCCCAGCTGCATCAGCTTCTCCTCAATCGCCTCATAACCCCGATCTATATGGTAGATCCTCTCGATTATGGTCTCCCCTGTTGCCGCAAGCCCTGCCAGCACCAGTCCAGCCGAGGCCCTCAGATCTGTTGCCATGACCCGGGCCCCATTCAGCGAGCCCACCCCACTGACCACTACGGTATTGCCCTGAATCCGAAGATTGGCCCCCATACGCTGGAGCTCTGGCACATGCATGAAGCGGTTCTCGAAGATGGTCTCCGATATCATCCCCACCCCATCGGCAATCGAGTTGAGTGCCATGAACTGTGCCTGCATATCGGTGGGAAAAGCAGGGTGAGGAAGGGTGGTAAAGCTGACTGCGTGCGGCCTCTTTCCCCCCATGTCGAGCAGAATAGAGTCATCTCCCACAGTCAGAGTGGCACCTGCCTCCTCCAGCTTCAGCAGCACCGACTCCAGCAGTAGAGGGTTGGTATCCACAACCTCAATACTGCCGCCAGTAATGGCTGCAGCAACAAGATAGGTGCTGGTCTCGATACGGTCTGGAATAACGGTGTACTCGACCCCGTGCAGCGACTCCACCCCCTCGATCTCTATGGTCGAGGTTCCAGCCCCACTAATCTTTGCCCCCATGCGGGTAAGAAAACGGGCCAGATCCACAACCTCCGGCTCTCTCGCACTATTCTCCAGAATAGTCCTCCCCTCCGCCAGGGTTGCAGCCATCATCAGATTCTGCGTTCCAGTGACTGTCACTGCATCAAGCAGAATATGGGCACCCTTCAGCCTCCCCGCTCTGGCGTGGATATATCCACCCTCTACACTAACCTCTGCCCCCAGCGCCCGCAGCCCATCCACATGAAGATTGACCGGTCTAGCCCCGATTGCACACCCCCCAGGAAGAGAGACACGCGCCTCTCCAACTTTTGCCAACAGTGGTCCCAGCACCAAAATTGAGGCCCGCATGGTCTTTACCAGATCATAGTGGGCAAATGGATTCTCGATGGTCGAGCTATCGACACCAATACCACTGGAGCCCTCTATAACAACCCCAACCCCCATGGTGGAGAGCAGATGCATCATGGTGCTGACATCACGTAGCTGCGGTACCCGGTTGATGGAGACCGGGCTATCCGCAAGCAGTGATGCGGCAAGGATCGGCAGCACCGCGTTCTTGGCCCCGGATATTCTGACCCTGCCATGGAGTGGATGCCCGCCTGTTATTCTAAGTTTCTCCATAACTATAGAGATCAGCCCCTCAACTTGTATCCGGAACGGAGCATGGCGATGGAGAGCAGTGAGAGTCCGATAAAAAAGAGTAGGGCAACCACCATGCTCTGGATATACGAAACATCCGACACCCCCAGAAACCCGTATCTGAATCCATCAATAAGGTAGAAGACCGGATTGTAGGTTGATATCTGCTGCCAGAATGGGGGGAGATCCTGAATCGAGTAGAAGACCCCACTGAGAAATGTCAGCGGCAGGATGATGAAGTTCTGAAATGCAGAGAGGTGGTCATACTTATCTGACCAGATACCGGCGATAATCCCTAGCGCCCCCATCACCCCACTTGAGAGTAGGGCGAATAGCAGTATCAGCGGGATGGAGTAGAGCTCCACCCTGATGACAGCCGCGGCAACCAGCAATACACTGATCCCAACAACCACCCCCCGGAGGATTGCCGCCCCCACAAAGGCGAGGTAGAACTCGATATAGGAGAGTGGGGCAAGCAGTACAAAGATGATATTGCCGTTCATCTTGGACTGCAGAATACTAGAGGAGCCGTTGGCAAAGGCGTTCTGAGCCAGCGCCATCATCACCAGCCCGGGGATCAAGAAGCCACTATAACTGTGGCCCTCGTAGACCACCACTGTCTCCTCAAAGACCACCCCAAAAACCAGCAGATAGAGCAGGGTGGATACGGTTGGAGCCAGCACCGTCTGTATCGAGACCTTAAGAAACCGCAACACCTCCTTGCGGAACAGGGTCCAGCTACCGTAGATATTGTGTGCCCCCACAATTTGTCTCATCTATCCTCTCCAGTCAGGGTGAGAAATACCTCTTCAAGCGTTGGTTCGCGCAGTTGCAGCTGATCCTCTGTAACCCCAATCTCACTTAGCTGCTGCAGAAACTGCTGCTGCAGCCTCTGTTCACGAGGGACCCTTATCTGGGTACTACTCCTGCTCCTCGAGATTATCGCCGTACTGACATGTTGTGGAATATTACTACCCAGCACCCTCTCAACCACACCAACTCTGTATGAATTTTGGAAGATCAACTCCTGTTTATCACTCAGTGCGGCCACCTTTCCCCGGTCAAGGATGGCGATTCGATCACACATCGACTCCGCCTCCTCGAGGTAGTGTGTGGTCAACAGAATGGTATGGCCATCCCGGTGGAGGCGGTGGGCAAACTCCCACAACGCACGCCGCAACTCAACATCAACCCCAGCCGTCGGCTCATCCAGGACCACCACTGGTGGACGGTGGACCAGTGCCTGCGCAATCAGGACACGGCGCTTCATTCCGCCAGAGAGGTTGTGGAGATTCTCATCCCGCTTCTCCGTGAGTTTCAAGATCTCCAGCAGCTCATCAAGCCACTCATCATTCTCTCTCCCCAGCCCGAAGTATCCAGACTGAATCTTCAACATCTCCCACACCGTAAAGAAGGGGTCGTAGACCAGCTCCTGGGGAACGATGCCGATCTGGCTTCTGGAGTCCCTGTACTGTCTAACCACATCATACCCCATGACAGCCACCTGGCCAGAGGTTGCCCTCACCAGCCCCGCCATGATGTTTATCAAGGTTGATTTGCCGGCCCCATTAGGCCCCAGCAGACCAAAGAATTCGCCCTGTTCCACCCTGAAGCTAACTCCCCTCAGCGCATGGGTGGTGCCAAACTGTTTCTCTACCTGAACCAGATCTAGTGCAGGAGATGTCATTGCATTGAGGCGGCCAAAATTTCATCCGCCCCGCTTACCCTGGCCAATCCCTCAAACTGACGAGGAAAATTAACAAACTCTATCTCCCTCTGCTCTCCCCGCAGCCGGCGCATCCATTCGATCAACAGTGAGAGTCCGGCACTATCTGTCCGTCTCACCCCCCTCATATCAATTCTGAGATCTCCATCACCATCGAAATGGTGAACCGATTCGCCCAGTGCGGCTTTAACTGTGGAGAAGGTCATCTCCCCCTTCAGCAGAATGGTGCCTTCTGCCTGCGATATGAAGGAGAGGGTGTTCACCCCTCCTCACTTACCACGGAGTCCAGAGCGCCTCGTTCATGCTCCTTGGAATCATCACGGTTGTGGGTGGATAGACGCCTGATCAGGCCGTCAAGTCCAACCTTGCGAATTTCTGCCCCAAACTGAGAACGGTAGTTCTTCACCAGACTGACGCCATCAATAATGATATCGATCACCTTCCAGTTACCACTCTTGTCTCTCTTTACCCGAAATAGTATGGGCATGGCCGGGGCACCGTCGCCACCAATAAACTCTGCACGTACCACTGCATCCCTCCGCTTCGGGTCATGGTGAAATGGCTTGAAGGTCATAGTCTTGTCACGAAATTCAACCAGGGCACTGGCATAGGTACGGATCAACATCCCGGTAAATTCATCTATGAATTGTTGACGCTGCTGCGGTGTCGCTCTGCGCCAACTCTTGCCAATAATCCAGCGGGACATTAGCTGCATATCTATATGTGGGACTATAAACTCATCTACCAGTATCCTCGCCACCTGATCCACATGAGCAGGATCCGTCTGCAACGCCTCCTCCTCTAGCAGGAGCTGATCCATGATGTCACTGGTCAGATTTCTGAGCAGCACATCAGGATCCTCTCCTGCCACTGATGCCCCACTAAAGAGCAGCGAGAAGAGCAGCAGAAGGTGACGATATTTTCTTACCATAGCCATTAATCTGTTATCCATGTTATCCCCAAAATACAACTGATCATTTTCCCCGTGGCGATACTCTTTAACAAGTGCCAATTTAATTCTCTTTATCCACTTGATTGAAAAGGAATTGCCCAATCACCTGCTCCAGCGCAATAGAGGACTGCGTCATCCGGATCTCATCACCAGGGAGCAGAAACACCATCGCCCCCCCACCCGGCTCCAGCCCGATATACTGTTCGCCCAACATTCCAGCTGTCAGAATTGAGGCCGCTGCATCCTCATAGAGCACGGTCGCACACTCTGGAAACAGTGCAATCTCGCTCCCCGCAGGCGCCCCCTCACCACACGGGATCAACATGGGATCTCCATCCTGATTTAGCGGCTGCTCCCCAGTCTCGGTCACCCGCTGCAGGGACAACTTCTCAGGGTCGATTTTCATCTCCACAATGGCACGATACTCAAGATTATCAAGATATACCGCTGTTACCCTCCCTATCTGCACCCCGGCCATGGTTACCGGAGCACGCACCTTGAGGCCACCAATCTCGTCAAATCGCGCCTCTAGATGGTATCCAGTATCATTGTTGTAACTGCTTAGATTTCCCACATAGAAGGCCAGCACCAGCAGAGCAACAATCCCCAGCCCCATGAAAAGCCCCACCAAGATCTCTACTGTTCTATTCTGTCCCATATCTGTTATCTCTTACCTTTAACCATTCTACACTCAACCATTCCCGGAAACGTCTCAGACTGCGGCGCCACCTTGCTCCACTAGGGACGATCCATTCAAGCACCGAACATCAGTGCTGTCAGGATGAAGTCAAACCCCAATACCGCCAGTGATGCATGGACCACCGTCCTGGTGGTTGCCCGCGAGACCCCCTCCGAGGTCGGGGTTGCATCATACCCCTCAAACAGTGCAATCCAGGTCACCACAAAACCGAAAACCACGCTCTTGATGATCCCGTTGAGAATATCATCATAAAAATCGACCCGCGCCTGCATCTGAGACCAGAATGCCCCATCATCCACCCCTAGGAGGGGAACCGCCACAAAATAGCCTCCAAATACACCCAATACAGTAAAGATCGCTGCCAGTAGTGGCATGGAGATAAAGCCGGCCAGAAAACGGGGAGAGACGATTCTACGCACGGGATCAACCGCCATCATCTCCATTCCGGAGAGCTGCTCGGTTGCCTTCATCAGGCCGATCTCCGCGGTTAGTGCGGAACCTGCCCGTCCAGCATAGAGCAGTGCTGCGACCACCGGCCCCAGCTCACGCACCAGAGAGAGTGCCACCAGCACCCCCAGCGACTCCTCAGCCCCGAAATCGACCAAGGTATTATAGCCCTGTAGCCCCAACACCATCCCCACGAAAATTCCCGAGACCACAATGATCACCAGTGAGTGCACCCCAACCGAGTAGAGCTGCCGCACCACCAGGCCGGGACGAGTGATCAGGCTGGCCATTCCTCCCAGTAGATGGAGAAGAAAGAGCTGCCCACGACCCAACCGTCTGAAAACAGAGAAGAGCTGCAACAGTAGTTGTTGAATCCTCTCCATCACTCCCCCAGCAGCTCCTCTGTAAAAGGTTGCGCAGGGTAGTGGAACGGTACGGGGCCATCCGGCTCCCCCTCCACAAACTGCCTCACCCAGGCTGAGCCATCCTGCTGTAACTGTTGCGGAGTCCCTCGCCCCACCACCCTCCCCTCGGAGAGCAGATATACGTAGTCCGCTATGGCCATTGTCTCCTCCACATCGTGAGAGACGATGATACTGGTCAGGCGCAGAGTGCGGTTGAGCTCACCAATCAGCTTCATCAACACTCCCATGGAGATTGGATCCTGTCCGGTAAACGGCTCATCATACATCACCATCATTGGATCCAGGGCAATGGCTCGCGCCAGGGCTACCCGCCGTGCCATCCCTCCAGAAAGCTCTGATGGCATTAGATCACGAGCGCCTCGCAGCCCGACGGCATGTAGCTTCATCAGCACCATATCACGCACCATCGACTCTGGAAGGGTGGTATGTTCCCGCAGAGGGAAGGCTACATTTTCGAATACCGTCATGTCGGTCAACAATGCACCACTCTGGAATAGCATACCCATCCGTTTGCGGAGAGAGTAGAGGCTCTTGTTATCTAGTGTAGGCACATCCTCACCATCCACCTGGATGGTTCCTGAACCGGGATGCAGCTGCCCCCCGATCAGACGTAGCAGGGTTGTCTTGCCGGTACCGCTTGGTCCCATGATGGCAACAATTTTTCCTCTGTGGATATCCAGATTGATGCCATAAAACAGCCGCAGTGGCTCACCACTACGGCTCTCATGGGAAAACTCGAGGTTGCGAATACGTACCAGCAGATCCGGAGCTCTTCTCCGTTTTTGTCCTCTTCTCTGTCGATACGGTTTTTGCACCAGAAACTCTCTCTGCTGAACAAGGGGTGGTGATTATCCTGGAATCGCCGGTCGAGCGCAAAAAAGTGGTGTGCACTGTTACACTGGAAGTCTGTCCGAGAATAGGGAGCCTACTGTGAAGAGACTCCTAACAGTGAGGATATGGTCTCTACAGTTTTCAGATTTGCCACTACACCGAGCCCTGGGGTAAAAAACAGTGTGCCAATATCCCGCTCTCTAAGCACCTCAACTACTTTTCTCACCACCATTGGGGCAAGCTCATCCGTTGCCTGAAGTAACGCCACCCCATCACCACCCTGCAGAGAGATGACCCCCTCCCCCAACGAATAATCCGCCAGCATGTCATCCACCTGAGAGAACATGACCCCTAGCTGGTCACACTCATGCCGTAGCCCATCCAGTTGTGACGGCTCCTCCCTGCCGGCGGCGGCAACAGCCATGACCCCAACCAGTTTCTCTCCCAGCGGCTCCAGTTTCTGCAGGGTACGCTGGAGCTGCTCCCCATGTTCAGAGGGGAAGCTGGATTCAAGTGGCTGGACAGCAACAAAGAAGCCAAACTGCTCATGGACATCCTCGGCCCAACCCTCAATGCTCTCTGCATCTGCCCGGTCAAGTAGATCTGGGGTAATCACCACCCTATCCAGCTCATTGGAGAGGTAGGTTAGCCTCCACTCTCGGGGCAGATCATGGGGAAAAAAGTGGACCCCTCAAAGCCCTCACTCCAGCCCAAAGTGCCCAGTCTCAACAGCGGTGCCGCCTCTCCAGATATTGGCCGATCCATCCAAAGATTCCCCAAATAATCCAGTATACTACAGCGCTATGATTGAAAATCTTATCGCCATTATTGCAGGAATTGCACTCCTGGTCTGGAGTGCAGACCGTTTTGTAATTGGTGCAGCAGCCACTGCACAACACCTCAAAGTCTCGCCACTGGTAATTGGTCTGGTAATCATGGGGTTTGGGACCAGCGCACCAGAGCTTATGGTCTCATCACTTGCGGCCTGGGAGGGAAGTCCGGCAATCGGTATCGGCAATGCCATCGGCTCCAATATTGCCAATATTGCACTAGTGCTGGGGGCAACCGCAATAATACTCCCCATCGGGGTACGCTCGGAAATCCTGCGTCGGGAGTTCCCTCTGCTGCTGCTGGTGACCGGGGCCTGTGGACTGATGCTGCTAGACCACTCCCTGGATCGGCTGGATGGCGCCATTCTTCTGCTTTCACTGCTACTGCTGATGGTGTGGTTGGTTCAGAGCAGCAAGAGGGATGGTCAGAATAAGCCTTTTTCCACCGAGGTGGCTGCAGAGATCAGTGATGAAACTCCGCAACAGTTCTCGCTGCGGGAGGCTATGCTCTGGACTTTTACCGGACTAATTGTACTGCTACTCAGTTCACGACTTATTGTCTGGGCAGCGGTAGAAATCGCTCACGTCTTCGAGATCAGCGAACTGATTATTGGTCTGACAGTAATTGCAATTGGAACCAGTCTGCCAGAGCTGGCGGCATCCATTACTGCGGCCCGCAAACATGAGCACGATATGGCCATCGGCAATATTATCGGCTCCAATCTGTTCAACACTCTGGGGGTCCTAGCACTCCCCGGCCTCATCGCCCCCGGTATGATTGATCCATCACTGCTCTCGCGAGACTTTTTGGTGATGGCCGCACTTACGCTACTGTTGTTCCTGATGGCTACTCTGCTCAAGGGTAGAAGTATATCCATCGGCAATAGATCAGTTACCCAGAAGGCCATAGGTAGAATCGAGGGTGGAGTTCTGTTGACTTGCTTCTTCGGCTATCTGGTACTACTGTATCGACAGATCAGCTAGGAAGTCCCTGAATAAGCCATGAACAGTAGCACCAACCTCTCAGCATTGGGAAAAGCCGTCATTCGACAGGAGAGCCAGGCAATTGAGGCGCTGCTGGAACGTATCGACAGCAGGTTTGAGCAGGCGTGTGTAATCATGCTCAAATGCAAGGGGCGGGTGGTGGTGATTGGAATGGGTAAGTCTGGCCATATCGGCAACAAAATTGCGGCCACTTTGGCCAGCACAGGTACCCCAGCCTTCTTTGTCCATCCTGGTGAGGCCAGCCACGGCGATCTTGGGATGGTTACAGAGAGTGATGTGGTAATCGCCCTCTCCAACTCCGGAGAGACTAGCGAGGTACTGATGCTACTCCCGGTGATCAAGCGTCTGGGGGTGCCGATGATCTCTCTGACCGGAAACCATGACTCCACCCTGGCTACTGCGTCTGATGTCCATCTGGATGTTGGCGTAGAGAAGGAGGCCTGTCCACTGGGTCTTGCCCCCACATCCAGCACCACGGCCACCCTGGTAATGGGCGATGCACTGGCAGTCGCACTGCTGGAGAGCAAGGGCTTTACCGCCGAGGATTTCGCCCGCTCTCACCCTGCCGGGGCACTGGGCAGAAGGTTGCTACTGCGGATTGGCGACATTATGCACAAGGGAGACCGCATCCCCTCCGTTCCCAGCGGTGCCATGGTGGCCCAGGCACTGCTGGAGATGACCTCCAAGGGGCTGGGGATGACCGCCATAATCGGCCCGGAGGGAGTGATTCGGGGTATCTACACAGATGGGGATCTACGTCGCACCCTCGATCATCAGATCGACATCCAGACCACCCCGGTGGATGAGGTTATGAGCCGTAACTGTACCACTGTCCATACAGAGATCCTGGTGGAGGAGGCCCTCAATATCATGGAACATAAAAACATCAATGGACTATTTGTGGTTGACGATAACGAACATCCGGTTGGGGCCCTCAATATGCTGGATCTACTACATGCAAAGGCGGTCTGACCATGGCTCTTAAGTTAAGCAGTGAGCTGAGAGAGCGGGCCAGCCGGATCAAGCTGGTCATCTTTGATGTTGACGGGGTGCTGACCGATGGGCGCCTCTTCTTTGGGGATGATGGCCAGGAGTACAAGGCTTTCCACTCCCGGGACGGGCTGGGAATGAAGATGTTGATGCGTAGCGGGGTTGAGGTTGCGGTAATTACTGCACGCTCCTCACAGCTGGTGGCGCACAGAATGAAGAATCTTGGTATACGCCACCTCTATCAGGGGCAGGCTGACAAGGTTCCGGCATTTCTCGATATCGCCAAGGAGATGGAGCTATCCCACGATGAGGTTGCCTATGTTGGGGATGATATTATTGATCTGCCGGTAATGATGCGAGTCGGCCTGGCCATCGCAGTTGCCGATGGCCACCATGAGGTCTGCTCTCAGGCTCACTGGGTTACCAGTCAGAAGGGTGGATGTGGTGCTGCGCGTGATGCCTGCGAGATGATCATGCAGGCGCAGGAGACCCTGCAGCCAATGATTGATGGTGAGCTTGCCGGGCTCACCAACTGACCTTCTCCCCATGTCTTGAATATTACAGATGCTGAAACCGCTACTGACAAAAAACACCCTCTCTACCCTGCTCCTGGTGGTTGCCGTGGTGGTAACCTGGTACCTGAAACCAGATCCCCCAGTCAGTATGGAGAATATCGTGAAACAGGCAGATTACTTTATCGTCGACTTCAACCGCAAAAAGATGGATAGTGCAGGGGGTGTGGTTGCTGAGTTCAGTGCCGATCGAGTGGACCACTACCATGATGATGGACGTGCCGAGTTGATCCAGCCCCACGTCATCACCTACAGCCCGGATAATCCACCATGGCACCTCCACGCCGACCACGGCACTCAGTGGGAGGATGGCAACCTAGTTAACCTGCAGGGGGGGGTAATTGCCATACAGAACCATTCCGACAGCAGCCGCTTCTCCCGGATGGAGACAGAGGGGGCTGAGTTGATGCTGGACCAGGAGTATATGAAGACAGACCAGCTTATTACCTTTACCACCGAGCGCTCTACCACCACCTCTATCGGGGCGCAGATCTGGCTCGACAGTGGAGAGATCCGCCTGTTGAAGGACTCTACCGTTCAATATAATTAATAGGTTACAAGATGGTACAACAACACACAATTGCCCTACTGCCACTACTTCTGATGTTCTCGCTCAGTGGCCATGCACTCCCGACAGACAAAGATCAACCAGTTGAGATCAACTCGGACTCTGCAGAGCTGAGGGATAAAGATGGTTATGCAGTCTACAGTGGTAATGTCAAAATGACCCAGGGATCCCTGGAGATCGATGCAGAACGCATCGAGCTATTCTTCCCAGATAAAGAGCTAACCCGCGCAATCATCTACGGAGGGGAGAGAGGGCAGGCCTATTTTCAGCAAGCTCCGAAAACAGGTGAAAAACTGGTGCGTGGCAGTGCTGATCGCATCATCTACCAGATTGATCCCGATGAGATACGCTTGTTGCAAAACGCGGTCTTTTGTCAGAAGGGGAGTGAGCAAAAGGGGATGCGCATCATCTACGATATCGAGAAAGACATTATGCGAGCAAAAGCCAGAACCAAAACCGTTTTTCGCCCAGACAATGTGCCCGGTAGCTGTGAACATATCCGTTCCGCCTACCGTTGAACAATTACTGAATCTGCACACCTGCCCATGAGCAATAGAGATAACAAAACTGAGCAGACAATCCTCTCAGCCAGACATCTGGAGAGACGTTTTGGCAAAAAACGGGTGGTGCAGGATGTCTCAATCGATGTGCGCGGGGGGGAGATTGTAGGTCTGCTGGGACCAAATGGTGCAGGCAAAACTACCGCTTTCTACATGATTGCTGGGCTGATTCAGGCCAACAACGGAACCGTACACCTCAACGGTGTAGAGCTCACCAAATATCCCATGCATCAGCGAGCCCGGATGGGAATTGGCTACCTGCCACAGGAGCCATCTGTCTTCAGAAAACTCTCCGTTGAGGAGAATCTGTTGGCGATCCTCCAGTACCGCACAGATCTTGATGAGGCAGATGGATTGGTCGAGATGGAGAACCTGCTGGAGGAGTTCCACCTGACCCATATCAGAAAAACAGAGGGGATCAGCCTCTCTGGTGGAGAACGCAGGCGGGTAGAGATTGCCAGGGCACTGGCGGCCAATCCAAGCTTTATTCTGCTGGATGAACCTTTTGCAGGTGTTGACCCCATCTCTGTGCTAGATATCCAGAAGGTGGTTCGCCATCTAGCAGAGCGAGGCATCGGAATCATCATCACCGACCACAATGTAAGGGAAACCCTTACCGTCTGTAACCGCGCCTATATCCTGGATGAGGGCAAAGTTATAGCAGAGGGGGATCCAGACCATATTCTCGAGCATGACCAGGTTAGGCAGGTCTACCTCGGACATCAGTTCAAGATGTGATATAACAATAATTATGAACCAGACAGATTCAGCCTGCCCGTGCTGAACCAATCACTCAACCTGCGCCTCGATCAGCAACTGAGGATGACTCCGCAACTGCAGCAGGCGATCCGCATGTTGCAACTCTCTGCAGTGGAGCTTCAGCAGGAGGTTCAGGAGATTATGGAGGGAAACCCGCTACTGGAGGAGGGCGAGGAGGAGAGCTCCACACCAGAACATAGTGGTGACCAATCTTCCGCTGCTAGTGGGGAGGAGAAGATAGCACCTAAAGAATCCGCCACTACAGGTGAAAATACCATTCCTGAAGAGCTAGATACCGATAGTAGTTGGGAGGATACCTATGATATTCCCTCCATGCTGGGAAATGCCTCTCCAAATGAGGGTTTTGAATCACAGGAGGTTCACAGCTCCGCCCCCTCTCTGCAGGATCACCTGATCTGGCAACTCAACACACTACATCTATCTGACCGTGACTACGCCATATCAATCACCCTGATTGATGCAATCAATCAGAAGGGTTATCTAGAGAGCCCGCCGGAGGAACTAAGTGACTCTCTCCAGTTGGATCCCCCGGTAGAGATAGATGAGCTGACCACACAACTGCACCAGGTACAGCAGTTTGACCCCTCAGGGGTTGGCGCCAGGGATCTGCGTGAATGTCTGCTCGTTCAACTACGGCAAACCAGAGCAGACACACTCGCAAAAGTGGTCTCACTTGATCTGTTGGAGAACCATTTTGACCTGACCTCCGAGCTTGTCTCCAGCGGCAGAGGCGACAAACTATGCAGAACTCTGAGGACTGACAGCAAAACAGTTGCCGAGGCACTTGAACTGATACGCACCCTGGATCCAAACCCAGGAGAGCAGATTGAACCCCCAGCCGTTGAATACGTTATCCCTGATCTGATAATCAAAAAGAGTGGTGAGCACTGGGATATTGAACTAACTCCAGAAACCAGCCCGAAACTCCGTATCAGCCCCTTCTACCAGTCGATAAAAAACAGGGCACAGAGTGGTAATGACAAGGAGTATCTAAATCGTAATATTCAGGAGGCCCACTGGCTTCTGAAGAGCCTGCAAAACAGAAATGAGACCCTGCTAAAAGTGGCTACCCATGTTTTTCGGGTACAATCAGGGTTTCTTGAGGCGGGTCCTGAAAAGATGCAGGCGCTGACTCTGCGCACCATTGCGGATGCCATTGAGATGCATGAATCGACTGTCTCACGAGTCACTACCAATAAATATGTACAGACCCCTCAGGGGATCTTTGAATTAAAATATTTCTTTTCCAGTCAGCTCAATACAGTGGATGGAGATGGAACCTCATCAACAGCAGTCCGTGCAATGATTCGCCAGATTGTGGATAACGAGGATTCAATCAAACCCATCAGTGACAACCGCATCACCATGATGCTGGCTGAAAAAGGGGTAAAGGTTGCCCGTCGAACCGTGGCAAAATATAGGAACATTCTTTCGATTCCCCCATCGAATGAACGTAAACGATCACCATAGCCCTGCGAATATGTTCGCAATCATCTAACGATAATTTTAAGGAGAGTACTATGCAGCTGAATATTACCGGTCACCATGTCGAGATCACCCCACCCATGAATGAGTATGTAACTGGAAAAATGGCAAAACTTGAACGCCACTTTGATAACGTAACCAATGTTCATGTCGTCCTCAGTGTGGAAAAATTGCGCCAGAAAGCTGAGGCGACACTTCACGTCAGCGGTGCAGAGATCTTTGCTGATTGTGTTGATGAGGATATGTATGCTGCAGTTGATGGACTAATCGACAAGCTTGATCGCCAGGTAATCAAGCACAAGGAAAAGCTGGGCAGTCACCGCTCACGGTAATCGGCCAGCAACTGAATAGCGCCACATCCTTCAGTGGATGGGTTAATCTATGGATAGAGGGATCATGAAACAATGAGCATCATGCTTCATGGAATTGGCGTCGCCAGGGGAATTGCCATCGGCAAGGCCTACCTGATGGAGCATGGCCAGCCAGATATTGCTGAATACACGGTACCTGATTACCTTATCGATGCAGAAATCGAGCGCTACAACAGTGCACTGGAGACTGCACGGGGAGAGTTGATCGAGGTTCGGACGCAGATCACACAACCTCGCCCCTCTGCTGCCCAGCAGGAGGGAGCAGATACTAGCCCGGCTCTAGTTTCGGCAAGAGTTCCTGGTGATGTCACTGAATTTATCGATGCCCACCTGCTAATGCTGGAGGACAGCGCCATCAGTCGTGCGCCTATAAAGACCATCAGACGCCAAAAGTGCAATGCAGAGTGGGCGCTAAAACAGCAACGGGACGCACTTGTACAGATCTTCGAAGAGGTTGATGACCCCTATCTCAAAACCAGGAAGGATGATATTGACCATGTTGTAAATCGAATCATGAAGCTTCTGCTACAACAGGAGACCGATACCCAGGAGCTGCTTGAACCTGATGAGGAGGAGAGTATTCTGCGAATTATTGTTGCCGATAATCTGACTGCAGCAGATATCATACTTTTCCACCACCAGAATGTGGCGGGGATCATAACGGAACATGGGGCGCCCAACTCTCACAGCGCCATCCTTGCCAGAAGCCTGCACCTGCCAACAGTCATGGGCGCAGGCAATACCCATCGCTACCTGAAGGATGGCGAGACCCTGATCATCAACGGTAGCGATGGCATGATCCTGATAGATTCGGATCAGAAGACTGTTGACCACTACCGCGCTCTGCAGGAGAAGCTGAAACTCCATCAGGATGCACTGGCCAAACTACGCTCCCAAGCTGCCGTTACCAGAGACAATACCACCATCTCACTACAGGCAAATGTTGAACTGGCAGATGATATGGAGGCAATGCGCCAGGTCGGATGTCGTGATATTGGCCTCTATCGCACAGAGTTTCTCTTTCTCAACCGGGAGAATATCCCTACTGAGGAGGAGCAGTATAAAAACTACAAAACCGTTGTTGAACGGATGAATGGTGCGACCCTGACCATCCGCACCCTTGATATTGGAACAGATAAACTGATTCCCGCAATTGCAGAGATGGAGAGTGCCGATAATCCGGTTTTAGGGGTCAGGGCTGTTCGTCTCACACTAAAGAACCTCGATCTTCTGATTCCACAGATCCGCGCCATTCTACGAGCCTCTGCACACGGGAAGATTCGACTGATGATCCCCATGGTAACCAGTATGCAGGAAGTTGTGCAGATCAAGAACCATATAGCTCAGGAGAAGATGAACCTGCGCAGCAGGCAGATAGATTTTGACAATGCACTTGAGATAGGAGCGGTAATAGAGACCCCAGCTGCTGCACTTTCAGCGGATGGCCTGGCTCAGAGGCTGGATTTTCTCTCCATCGGTACCAATGATCTGATTCAGTATACATTGGCCATTGACCGTACCGATGACCAGGTCAACTATCTGTTCGACCCACTGCATCCGGCTGTTTTGCGACTGATTTACAAGGTTATTCAGGCTGGAAAAGAGAGCGGAATCCCCATCTCCATGTGTGGAGAGATGGCTGGGGATGATCGCTATACGCGTCTCTTGCTGGGAATGGGGCTCAGGGAGTTCAGCATGAACCCGGCCGTACTACCAGCTGTCAAGCAGGCCATACTCAATACCCGCCTGGATATTGTAGAACCTATGGTACAACAGTTACTGCAGTCTCCATTTCATGAGGAGATACACCGGCTATTCGATAAGATAAGTAGATCCAACCCAGATCACGCCTAAGGAACCCCTGAACAAGTCGTGTATGATTGCCTAAGAAACTATCCGAGATAACATCAGGAATTACCATGGCAGAGACCCCAGAACAGGAGAAGCGAGAGCAGTTGATCTCATCTGTCACCCAGGCGCTCAGCCATGGTGATCTGAGTCTGATCAAACCACTTCTCGATGGGCTGCATGCTGCGGATAGCGCGCACCTGATTGAATCTCTCCCCCCCAGAGAACGCCCGCATCTCTGGGAGATCATCACCTCTGACCAACGTGCAGAGATCCTCACCCAACTCAACGATGAGGTTCGTTCAGGACTGCTTGAGGAGATGGATAGCGAGGAGCTGGCAGCTGCAGCATCCAGAATCGATACAGATGATATGGCAGATCTGTTGCAGGATATGTCGTATAGCCAGACCCAGCAGGTTCTGCAGTCGATGGATCAACAAAACCGGCAGCAGGTCGAGAAGATACTCTCATATCCAGAGGATAGTGCTGGTGGACTGATGAACACCGACACCATTAAGATCCGTTCCGATATAGATCTGGATGTTGTATTGCGCTATCTGAGAATGTATGGGGCAATACCAGAGAGTACCGATAACCTGATGGTGGTTGACCGCGACAACACCTTCCTAGGGCTACTGCCAATCTCTACACTACTGACCACAGATCCCGAATCAAGCGTAGAAAATGTCATGGTGCGGGATTGCGACATCATCCCCGCGGAGATGGCGGATACTGAGGTTGCCAACCTGTTTGAGAACTATGATCTCATCTCCGCCCCGGTTGTTGACCAGCAGGGGAAGCTACTAGGTAGAATCACCATCGATGATGTGGTTGATGTAATCCGTGACGAGGCGGACCACTCGCTGCTGGGAAGGGCTGGCCTAGATGAGGAGGAGGATATGTTTGCCCCGGTCGGAACCAGCGTACAGAGAAGAACTCTCTGGCTTGGGCTTAATCTCGCAACTGCCTTTCTTGCCGCCTGGATCATAGGCCTGTTTGAGGATACTCTGCAGCAGGTTATTGCACTTGCCGTACTAATGCCAGTGGTGGCTAGTATGGGTGGGATTGCCGGAGGCCAGACTCTGACCCTGGTGATCAGGGGGCTCGCCCTGAACCAGATTAGTGACTCCAATATGCGCTGGCTTATTGCCAAGGAGTCGGCAGTCGGGGTGTTGAACGGGGCACTCTGGGCTGTAGTGGTCGGGGTTGTAGCCTGGCTCTGGTTTGGTGATGTACAGATAGGTATGGTTATTGCCGCCGCCATGGTCATTAATCTGATCATAGCCGCCCTCTCCGGGGTAGTTATCCCGATCCTGCAGAAGAGGGTTGGTATCGACCCCGCACTTGCAGGCTATGTTGTGTTGACCACAGTCACTGATGTGGTTGGATTTCTCTCCTTCCTCGGGCTTGCTACCATGTTCTTGATCTGAGGCTTTATATTTACTCGCCAGCAATGCTCATCCGCTCCAGCAGGATTGACCCACTCTGGATATTGCCACGCCTGTCCCGGTCACTACCCACCGCGACCAGCTGACTAAACATCTCCTGCAGCTTGCCTGCAATGGTCACCTCCTCTACCGGATAGGCTATCTCACCACCCTTGACCCAAAAGCCAGCGGCACCTCTAGAGTAGTCCCCAGTGATGGTATTTACCCCCTGCCCCATCAACTCGGTCACTAGAAACCCCTCGCCCATCTCCTTAAGTAGCCCAGCCAGGTTGAGCTCGCCATGGGAGATTCGCAGATTGCGCACACCTCCACCATTACCGGTGGTCTCCATCCCCAATCTCCTGCCAGAGTAGCTATTCAGCAGATAGCTGGAGAGCACCCCATCTCTCACAAACTCGTTGTCACGGGTTGCCGCCCCCTCACTATCAAACGCCGCACTGGCAGCTCCCCATTTCAGGTATGGATGTTCGGAGATGGTGACAAACTGTGGAAATAGTGGCTCACCCAATCGATCAACCAGAAACGAGGCCTTGCGATAGATGCTCCCTCCACGGATGGCGGCAAGCAGATGGCCCAACAAGCCGCTTGCCACAGGGGCGGCGAAGAGGACCGGAGCCTGGCAGCTACCCACCTTTCTTGCTCCCAGACGATCTACTGTGCGCTGCGCTGCTACTCTTCCAATTTCCTCCGGACTCTCCAGCAACTCCGGATCACACGCCGAGCTGTGCCAGTAATCTCTCTGCATTGCTGAAGAGTCGGTGGATGAAGACTCCCTTGCCACAACCGAACAACTTATCCCGTGGCTAGTTCCACTATGGCTGGCTAGGAAGCCGTGGCTGTTGCCGTAGACCCGGATGGAGCGGTGGCTGCTGACGGATCCACCCTCCGAATTCACAATCCGGGAGTCTCTCTCCAGGGCCGCCTGTTCGCACGCCATGGCTACTTCGGCACTCTCCTCTACCCCAACCTCCCAGAAGTGCTCTAGCTCGAGATCCGGGAACTCGGTAGCCAACTGTTCCGGATCTGCCAATCCCGCATATGAGTCCTCTTCCGTATAACGTGCAATATCGCAGGCCGCACGCACCGCACTACGTATCGATGCAGTAGAGAAATCACTACTGCTCGCCGTCCCCTTTCTCTGTTCAAAATAGACTGTGACCCCCATCCCCCTGTCCCGGTGATGCTCTATGGTCTCAACCTCACCCATTCGTACGGTTGTCGAGTAGCCATCTTCAACACTGCTTTCCGCCTCTGCTGCGGTAGCGCCCTGCCGCCTGGCCTCATCAAGGATCTGCTGAGTTATCTCCTCCAGCTCTATGCGTTCGTTGCTACCGGACTGGCTCATACTTCAGTACCCCCCACAGTTAGCTCACTCACCTTCAGGGTTGGTTGTCCTACCCCCACCGGCACACTCTGCCCCTCCTTGCCACAGACCCCGATTCCGCGATCCAGCTCAAGATCGTTGCCAACCATGGATATTTTCGACATCACCTCTGGTCCATTGCCGATCAGGGTAACTCCCCTGAGGGGCTGTTTCACCACTCCATTCTCGATCAGGTAGGCCTCATTAGCGGAGAAGACAAACTTGCCGGAGGTGATATCCACCTGTCCGCCACCAAAATTGGTCGCATATATTCCCCGCTCTACCGACCCGATAATCTCCTCAGGGGCATGCTCCCCCGGTAGCATATAGGTGTTGGTCATTCGTGGCATTGGCAGATGGGCATACGATTCCCTGCGCCCATTACCTGTGGTGGAGCTCCCCATAAGACGGCTGTTACTCTTGTCATGCATATAACCCTTAAGCACCCCCCCCTCAATCAGCACTGTATTTTCTGTCACCGTCCCCTCGTCATCAATATTGAGTGACCCCCTCCGCCCCTCCAGAGTCCCGTCATCGACAACCGTACAGAGTGGGCTGGCAACCTGCTCCCCAACGCGGCCAGAAAACGCCGATGTCCCCTTTCTGTTGAAATCCCCCTCTAGGCCATGGCCTACTGCCTCATGCAGCAGCACCCCGGGCCAACCATTTCCCAGCACCACCTCCATAACTCCAGCCGGGGCATCCTCTGCCTCTAGGTTGACCAGCGCCTGTCGTACCGCCTCCTCAGCACTCTGCTGTGCCTGCCCAGGCTCCAGCAATAGGGAGAATCCGGCACGCCCACCAAACCCAGACGATCCGCTCTCGCGACGACCACTCTTCTCCACAATTACAGAGACATTGAGACGTACCAGCGGACGCAGGTCTGCAGCCAAGGCGCCATCACTTGCGGCAATCAGAATGGTGTCATAGGCAGAGGCAACACTAGCCATCACCTGGATCACCCCGGAATCTGCAGCCCGTGCCCAGCGATCAAGATCCTGCAGCAGTGCCACCTTCTCCTCTGCACTGACTGAGAGTAGTGGATTCAGCGGTTGATAGAGAGAGGGGCGCGACCCATCGACCTCTCCGAAACCGGCCACCTGCACCCTGCCATCACCACCACCCCTTGAGATCATGCGTGCAGAATTTGCCGCTTCCCGCAACGCCCTGCTGCCGATCTCGTCAGAGTAGGCAAAGCCGCTCTTCTCTCCATGAACTGCCCGCACCCCCACTCCGGAATCTATGTCGTAACTACCATCACGCACTACCCTATCCTCCAGTGACCAAAACTCATGATGGCTCTGCTGAAAGTAGAGATCCGCATAATCCATCTCTCTTCCCATAATATGGTGGAGTGTAGAGGCGATATCATCCTGGGTGACCCCTCCCGGCTCAAGCAACATCTGAGTTGCCTGCATCATATGATCCATCTATTGAACTCCGATCTGTTGTTGCGGGGAAAAGGGGGCGCTGACAGGTGGCGTGGCCCGAGCCTTCTCAATCTTCTCAAGTTTTGGTTCATCCCAGGTTCCGGTCAGGTTATAGCGTGTGGTGATGATGCCATCTTTCTTGAACAGCTTCTGATAGAGCATAACCACCCCACCAACGGCTGCCCCTGCCGGTCCACCAAGCAGTGCCCCTGTTGCCGGAAGACTCTCCGAAATCTTTGGGCTGACCGAAACTACCTGATCATAATCCTGAGCCACGAGACCTGTCCTTCCTGATGCCTTGATGGTAGCTGCAGATCCATCAATCCTCAGGTCACTGGTATGTGCATGACCATTCTGTACCATGAAAGAGCCCTCGATGGTATCAAATGGAAACCCCTTGTTGGTGATATCAGAGAAGTCCAGGGTCAGACGCCGCGCCAGTGTATGGACCCCCAACAGCCCAAATACCCTGCCAACCCCCTGCTCAACATCACGCAGCTGCCCCTTCTCCACCAGCAGCTGCAGCCGCCCTTCCATGGCACCAAGAGAGAAATCTGTAGGGCCTCCAGGCCACTCCGACTTTATCTGGATAGAGGTCACCCCACGGTCTATCTCTCCCCCATAATCGAACAGTGAGAGGATTTTGCCCAGCTCATCCCCGGTTACATGAATATTGAATCTGGAGGTGTCAGACCACGGACGCTGCATCCAGCTACCCTGTGCAGACACCATCATCGCCTCCGACTCCAGAGTTACGTCATCGAAGAAGAGACCACTCTTGGTCTGGTTAGCCTTGAAATGCAGCTTGCCGAAATCGATGCCATTGATTACGGTCTTGCGGCTGTTGACCACCATTGATGGCAACTGTGTGGAGTCAATGTCAACACCTGCGGCCGAGGTCCGCCCCGATAGCTCCTCATGATCTGCTCCCCAGTAGATATGGTCCAGCTTAACTGTCACTGCCGACTCCTGATCAAATGGCACCTTGATACTACCCTGAAGTTGATCACTACTGATTCCAACTCCCCAGTTACCCTTCTGGAAGATACCATCTACTGCATTACTATGCTGGCGGTTCACCACTACCGACAGGTTATTCAGCCGCTGCCCAAGGAGCACCGCTTCCATGGCATTGAGCGCAACTCTATGCACCCCGAATCCAGGCAAGCCAATCCCCCCCTTACTCTCAGAAAACTCTCTACGCCATGCAAGCCACTCATCCAGATCCACCCTCCCAAGTGAACCCTGGATGGATACCTCATCAGAATATCGGTTTGCCGGATCGACCCCGGCCACCTCACCCAGCAGAATCAGTCCACTCCAGTTACCGCCATCACCACCTTTTTTCTGCAAATCTGCCATAAAGTGGTCGGGAGTTGAGAGACGCACCCTCTCAAGCTCCCCCGAACTGAGTGCCATGGTCAATGTGGTTGGCCAACTCTCCTGACCCAACTTGTTCAGCGGAGCTGGTAGCAACATCTCAACCCCTTTCAGGTTTGAATGGAGATGAACCTCCATTACATTCTCATCAATCTTCTCACCCCTTCTGCTCAATCCAACCTTGAGGCGGCCACCCCACTGCAGCATTGGTTTTGCCTCTTCTGACTCAACGCCTTTCATTGATAGCGGAAGATGCATGCTCCCCTTCTCACCACCCCCCTGTGCAGCTCTGGCAAACCACCACTGCTCAAGCTTCTCTCCCAGCAGTTCACCCTCAAGCCCAACCACTAGCTCACTCTGCAACTCATAGCCTGCAGTAAATGCGGTGACTGTTACCGGACCTCCCAACAGCTCCCCCCTGATCCCCTCAATCGAGAACCCCTCATTGGTGAATTCGACATTGCCCCGCACCTGTTCCAGCTCTAGCTCAAGATCCTTGAGCGATAGTCTGTTGCCATGGAGCTCCACCCTCCCCTCTACTTGAACCTGGCTACCCTTCTTCAGGGGAACCTCAACCCCAAGATCGAGAAAGGCGTAGCCATCCATTGAGAGTAGTGAGTTGAATTGGGTCGCACGCTGCTGCAGGGGGGTATTTTCCAGAGTGCGGAGCAGCTTCTTGCTCTCACTAACAATCTGTCCATGAATCATCAACGGACTCTTGCCAACCTGTTCACTCACCATCACCAGATCGTGGATGGGGTGGCCATCAATCTTCCCTCCATCCATCTCCATCTGCAGTGATTCGTTATGAAAAACCAGCTTGGCCTGGCCATTGGTAATGGTGGGCCACTCTGCTGCATAGTTGAGGTAGATGTCACGAATCTGCAAATCGGCAATAAACTCCCCTCCCCCCTGATCAAAAGGGAAACGGTTCAGAGGACCATTGAACACAATCCTGCCATCACTCAACTCTCCAGAGAGCAGCCCCGCTTTCAGCCAGCGTACCAGGCGTGGGTTCATTTTTGCCTCAGGCAGTTGGGTCATCAACGCCGCAACCCGCTGGGCCGACAGTCGTGCCTGCAGATCAACCACTGGGGAGCCGCCACCTGCCGGCATCAGCAGCTGCATTTTTCCCTTCAGCTCCAACTCTCCGAAGCTCCCCTGTAGTGTTTCTGAAGAGAGCAGGAGGCCTGCAGGATATTTTCTCCAGGCTACCGTGCCCTGCTGCAGCTCAATCTGCAGTGGTTGTGGATAGAGGTCACCGGCCCTAACCACTAGCTCTCCTGCAGTCGGTACAAATACCCCTCCCTGCTGACTGACCCCCAGTTGACCATTAATGCCCGAGAGCCCCTGTCCGGCCATGTTTTTAAGCCCCTGGATCGAGATATCTTTGACCTCCATCTGGGCCTCGACCTGATTTATCAGGCTTGAACTGGTTGGATAGGATCTAAACTGAACCTGATGGAGCTCCCCAGCAACCAGAATTCCGTTCTCCCCACTGAAAAATGTTGTGTAGAGGCCAGATAATGCAGGCGATGAGACCAGATGAATATGGTCAGCTGCACCGAGCAGCAGATCCTTTCCAGAGCTATCCTTCCTGCGCTCTATCAATGCAGAGGATGGATGGTTGGTGCGCTCACTCTCGCTCTTGCCACCCCATACCAAACGATCCATCTGTAGCCGCCACTCATCATCGGCCCGCTTTTTCCAGAAAAACTCTCCCCCTGCAAGACCGGGCAGCTGCAGATCCTCAGTATCACGCTCCAGGGTTCCACGGCCCTTCTCCAGTCTCCCGGACAACCACTCACCCCACCACTCCAGGTCTGCACTCCCCTGTGCCAGTGGGATCCACGGATTCTGTACCCCTCCGATAAGGTTAGTCAGCTCAACACCCTTGCCCTGCATGTACATCTGCCCATCCCAGCCATATGGGTTCAGCAGATCACCAAACCACTCCAACCGCAGCTGAATTGGGGCTGATGATTCCCCAGCCAATACCACACTACCGCTTGCCTGGTGACGGTAACCGGAACTTACCAGCGTGAGGTCAACATCCGAGAGGTGCCATTGAAGATCTGAGAAATTCTCCTCACTTATCAGAACCTCTGCATCACTTATGGTCAGAGATGGCTGGCTAAAGAGCCAACCGATAAAAAACGGGGGCATTCCATCACCTTGGCTGCCACTCTCCAGAGAGAGACTGCCATCCCTGCGATGGATAATAGCAAGCTTGGGGCGACTGATGGATAGCGTGGTGGTTACGATCTCACCAAAACTGATGGAGGATAGAATGTCTATCTGGATGCCGCCATCCTTGAAGGAGAGCTGTGGCTCCCCGGAGGCGGGATCGAAAACCGTGACATGGTGTGCAGTTATCTCCAGAAAGCGTCCATCCAAGGCCAGAGAGATCTCCTCAATCTTGACCGGAACCCCAGCCTCTGCCCCAATCCATGACTCCAGATCATCATGGAACATCCCCGCCCCGGGCAACACGGTGCGCAGCAGTGCCAGAGAGAGTGCCGCCACCACCAGCACGGCAGCTACCAGGATCCAGAAGGTCCCCCAGAGTCCACGCAGAATATTTTTAAACCGGGACCACATCGAATTGTTCAGAGGTATAGAAGGTCTCTACCTGGAGGCGTACCGGTTTACCGATAAACTCCTCCAGCTCTGCCAGACTTGCCGACTCCTCATCCAGCAGCAGATCTGTTATCTCCTGTGCCGCCAGAACCAGGAACTCTCTGGAGTCCTCATATTGGCGATACTCCCGAATGATCTCACGGAAGATCTCATAACAGACTGTCTCTGGGGTCTTCAGATAGCCTCTCCCCTCACAGGTCGGGCAGGTCTCACAGAGCACATGCTCCAGGCTCTCTCGAGTACGTTTGCGTGTCATCTCCACCAGCCCCAGTGAGGAGACAGCACTGACATGGGTTCGTGCATGGTCCAAATCGAGATGCTTCTGCAGAGAGCGCATAACCTGCTGACGGTGGTGCTCATCTTCCATGTCGATCAGATCCAGGATGATGATCCCGCCCAAGTTTCTCAGCCGCAACTGTCGTGCAATAGCCTGTGTTGCCTCCAGATTGGTCTTGAAGATGGTCTCTTCCAGATTATGATGCCCCACAAAGGAGCCAGTATTGACATCAATTGTCGTCATCGCCTCAGTCTGGTCGATAATCAGATAACCGCCCGACTTTAGTGGTACCTTGCGCTGTAGTGCCTTCTGGATCTCATCCTCAACCGAGAAGAGATCAAATATCGGACACTCCCCGGGATAATATTCAACCCTAGATGCCAAATCAGGGTTGAAGCGTGCGGCAAACTCCCGGCAACTCTCCCATGTCTGCCTAGAGTCGATCCGAACACGCTCCACACTATCCTTAAGCTGATCACGAATGGTGCGCTGCTCCAGTGGCAGATCACGATGAACCAGAGAGCGGGACTTCACCTTCCTCGCAGTCTCCTGGACAGACTCCCATATCTTGTATAGAAGCTTGGCCTCATGCAGCAGATCAGCCTCAGGAATCCCCTCTCCTGCAGTACGCACAATAAAGCCGCCATATCCACCCTCAGCCACAGCCTGCTGAATCATCGCCCGCAGCCGTTCTCGCTCGCCCTCATCCTCAATACGCTGCGAAACCCCAATGCACTGTACTGATGGCATAAAGACAAGATAGCGTGAAGGGATCGAGATCTGTGTAGTCAGTCGCGCCCCCTTGCTCCCCAGTGGGTCCTTGACCACCTGCACCAATAGTTCCTGGCCATCAGATACAAGTTTTGTAATCTGCTGCATCTCCTGGTCACAGTCTATCTCGTCACTCACATCGCGTGGACGAATATCCGATGCGTGGAGAAAAGCTGCACGTTCGAGTCCAATATCGACAAAAGCAGCCTGCATTCCAGGCAGTACCCGGCTCACCTTCCCCTTGTATATATTGCCAACTATTCCAAGGTGGCTTCTACGCTCAATGTAGATCTCCTGCAGTACCCCATTCTCCACCAGCGCAGAGCGGGTCTCCTGCGGCGTTACATTGATCAGAATCTCGGTGCTCACAATAGATTGGTCCCTGTCACAATCCATGCAGCCATCTTCACCCCTCTTGGTGAGGTTAATGCCATGACAATGTGTGGATAACTCTCCATCCGTAGATTCTACCCGAAACCCTGCAATCTTGTAGTTGGAATAGTGGGTTATGAACGGTGATATGGGTGTTTATTGACCACGGTCCAGCCACGATAGAGCTGCTCCGCAACCACCACTCGAACCAGTGGGTGCGGGAGCGTCAAGTTTGAGAGTGACCAACTCTGCTGTGCCTGTTGCAGACACTGCTGTGATAGTCCATCCGCCCCCCCAACCAGAAGTGATACCCCAGCCCCATCCCGCAACCACCTCTCCATCTGTTGCGACAACTTCTCCGTTGACCAGGATGCCCCCTTAACATCAAGTGTGATCACCAGATCACCCTTGGGGATCGCCGCCAGAATTCGTCTCCCCTCCTGCTCCTTCCAGCGTTGCGGGGAGCCACTACGCCCCCTCTTCTCTGCCTCGATCTCAATCAGATTTAGGCTGCACTCACGTGGCATACGGCGGGCGTACTCGGAAAATCCCTGCCCCACCCAGGATGGCATCTTGCGGCCGACAGCAATCAGGGTGACTTTCACCCATCCTCTCTCTTAAAATCTGTCCAGAATTGCTCCAGGTTATAGTAGTCCCTAGTCTCCGGGAGCATGGCATGAACCACAATATCACCCAGATCGATCAACACCCACTCTCCTGAATCTTCTCCCTCCCGTCCCAGCGGTGGCACACCCACCCTCTTTGCCTCCATCACCACGCTCTCTGCCAACGAACGTACGTGCCTGCTGGAGGTTCCACTTGCGATTATCAAGCGACTGGTCACATCGGTCATCTCCGACACATCCACCACCGAGATCTCCCTCCCTTTTAGCTCCTCCAAGGCGTGAACTGCCAACTGCTCCAGTTCATCAATGGACATCTGCTCTCTCTCTAAATCATCTCTTTCTGTCTTCTCACTTACCATCTCAATTACATTCCTTGTGGTTAACCTGATAACACTCAATTACATCTTCCCTGATGGAGTCGGGCAGAAGAAACCGGGGATCTCCGCCTCGACCGACTACTGCACGAATCCCCGTAGAGGAGATATCCAGTGGAGTTACTGGATGGAAAAAGATCCTGCCGCCGCCAATTGTTGCAGGGGTCTGGTGCAGCTCTTCAATTCGCTCACTCTTACGTCCCTGCAGCAGCTTCCCGATCTCACCCTCTCCAGGAGTCTGAAATCCAGGGCGGTGGGTAACTACTATATGCGCATGGTCCAACAACTCCTGCCAGCGGTGCCAGCTCTCTATCTGCAAGAAGGCATCCATCCCCAGGATCAGAGAAAGTGGCCGCCCCGGGAACTCAGCACTGAGTGACTCCAGCGTCACTACCATCCACGACGGACTCTCCCGCTCCACCTCCCGCAGATCCACCACAAACTGGGTAACCCCCTCCACTGCACTCTGTAGCCAGTGGACACGCTTCTCTAGCGAGGCCACCGGTTGCTCACGGTGTACCGGTACCCTGTTGGGGATAAAACAGACCCGCTCAAATCCCAGCGCCTCACACAGCTCCAGTGCGGGACGCAGATGGCCAAAATGGACCGGATCGAAGGTTCCACCCATGATACCGATTGGTGCTGATGAGCTCTGCACAGTAACTATCTAGATCACTGATGATCTATTGACGAATATGGCCATCACCCAGCACGATAAATTTCTGTGAGGTCAGCCCCTCCAGACCGACCGGTCCACGCACATGGATCTTGTCAGTACTGATGCCGATCTCTGCACCCAGACCATACTCAAAACCATCAGCAAAGCGGGTCGATGCATTGACCATCACCGAGCTGGAGTCCACCTCAGCCATAAAGCGCCGCGCACGACTGTAGCTCTCGGTAACAATGGACTCGGTATGGCCAGAGCCGTGGTGGTGGATATGGTCCATCGCCTCATCAATACCTGTCACTACACGAATGGAGAGGATAGGAGCCAGATACTCCTCATCCCAATCCTCGTCTGTTGCTGCAGCAATTCCGGGGATGATACTCCTGGTCGCCTCACAACCACGCAACTCAACCCCCTCCTGCTGGTACTGCTCTGCAAGGGTCGGCAGGTAGTCTGCGGCAACATCCTCTGCCACTAGTAGAGTCTCCATCGCGTTACAGACCCCATAGCGGTGGGTCTTGGCGTTGAAGGCAATATCAATCGCCTTTGTACGGTCAGCCTGGTCATCGATATATACGTGACAGATACCATGCAGATGTTTAATCACGGGAATACGTGCATCCTCACTTATCCTCTCAATCAGCCCCTTGCCGCCTCGCGGGATGATCACATCCACATAACTGCTCATGGTGATCAACTCTCCTACCGCCTCACGATCCGCAGTCTCGACCACCTGAACCGCATCTGCCGGCAACCCAGCCTTCGCAAGCCCCTGGTGAATCAGCGCAGCGATCGCCTGGTTGGAGTGGAATGCCTCAGATCCTCCCCTGAGAATGGCCGCATTGCCAGATTTCAGACAGAGCACAGCTGCATCCGCAGTTACGTTGGGACGAGACTCATAGATGATACCAATCACCCCCAGTGGAACCCGCATCTTGCCAACCTGAATACCGGATGGGCGATAGTTGAGACCACTTATCTCCCCCACAGGATCCGGCAGGGCAGCAATCTGTCGCAACCCTTCTGCCATACTGTTGACCCGCTCCTCATTGAGCTCCAAGCGATCCAGTAGAGCTGCATCCAGCCCCCGCTCCCGGCCAGCATCCATGTCTCTGCTGTTGGCGCCAAGCAGGCTCTCCATCGACTGCTCCAACAGGTCAGCCGTCGCCTCCAGCGCCCTGTTTTTCAGGGTACTCTCTGCCCGTGCCATGGCACGTGATGCCCCGCGTGCACGTGCCCCTACTTCCTGCATGTATTTCTGAATATCCATCTCTTGTTCCTGTCTAAGCTATTGTGGCACGAACCACAAAATCCTCTAATCCACTCCACGGATCACCATCGTGCATCCCCTTGCCTGCACGCTCGATCAACCCAAGTTGTCGGACCAATGCAATAACTCTTTTTTCCCCTAGGCGGTTGAGGGTTGCAGTAAACATTGGCTGCCGCTTTCTCCACATTGGGTTGTACTCCAGGGGCTGGTGGGCAGAGGGGTTCTGCTCCACCGCCATTGCCGCCAGCTCACGGAGGTCACGAATTACGCTCCAGAGTACCACCTGGATCGCCGCCCCCTCCTCGCGTAGCCCGTGGAGAATGCACAGCGCCCGCGCACGCTCCCCTGCCAACAAGGCGTCCGAGAACTTGAATACATTGAAACGTGCGCTATTGGCCACCAGAGAGACAACCATCTGCTCATCAACAGAAGTTCCCGGCTCGACCAGCAAAGTCAACTTCTCGATCTCCTGGAGTGCGGCCAGCAGATTCCCCTCGACCCGTTCTGCAATCAACTCGGTAGCTGCGGCAGTCGCCTCCAATCCTGCACTCCTCATCCGCTGCATGATCCAGCCCGGCATCTGCCGAATCTCCACCGGCCAGACCTGAACAGTAATACCGCACTGCTCGATACTCTTGTACCACTTCGATTTTTGCGCTGAACCATCGAGCTTACCGGAGATAATCAGCAGCACCTTGTCATTCGGCGGAGTCTCACACCACTCCGTCAACGCCTTGCCCCCATCACGCCCAGGCTTTCCTGTGGGCAGACGCAGATCAACTACCTTTTTTTCCGCAAACAAGGAGAGCGCACTCCCCTCTGCATTAAGCTCATCCCAGCGAAACCCACTTCCCACAGTAAGAACTGTGCGCTCGTCAAAACCTTTTTTTCTGAAGGCCGATCTCGCCTGGTCTGCCAACTCATCAAGCAGCAGTGGTTCATCCCCGCTGAATAGATAGACCGGGGCGATCTCACCCCTTAGCTGGTTTGCCAGTGCCTCCGACTTTAGCCTCATCGGCGGCGCAGTGCACGCAACAGGTCACGCACGGTCTCTCGGATCATCACCTCACGCAGATGCTTCTCCTCCTGCTCCTTACCAAGCACCTCGGTCCCACTGTATTTGTAACTCTCGCTCTGTTTGATCTCTCCCTGATCAAGAACTGCACCATCCACCGATCTCAGCTTCCACGCTACCCGATAGCTCAGCGCATACTCACTAACCTTGCCGGTACTACTGTCTACAGTGGTAACCCGACGGGAAAAGGTCTCGCTACTTAGCTCCAGGGTCGAGGTTGCTGACGACTCATGCTGTACAATAGCGCCATTGGTGCGACGCACCCCATCCTCGACCGCACGGATCAACTCAGTCGAGACTCCAACCCCATCAATCCGGGTGGCCTCCATCTCATCAGGCAGGATGACCACCCCACGTAGATGAAAGCCACAACCTTGCAACAGCAGAAGGGTGAGCAATGAGGAGATGAATAGGGTTTTGATTGCTTTCATTGGCTCTACTTTACCACAAGATTAACCAGCTTCCCTGGCACCACAATAACCTTAAGCGGCTGTTTTCCATCTAGGAAACGGGCCACCTTCTCATCCTCGACTGCCAACTGCTCGATCTCCTCCCTGCTGGCTCCAACTGCAACCTCCAGCTTGGCACGTAATTTCCCGTTCACCTGTACCACCATCTGTATACTCTCCTGGACCAGAGCAGACTCATCATAAGCGGGCCACGGCACATCAACCACCGCCTGCTCATGACCCAAAACACTCCAGAGCCTGTGGGCCATATGTGGAACCATGGGAGATAGCATCAAGGCAACAGATTCCAGCGCCTCCTGCATCACCATTCGTCCCTGGTCGGAACTATCGTTGAATTTAGAGAGCTGATTGGTCAGCTCCATCACTGCCGCAATCGCGGTATTGAAGGTGAGTCGACGCCCAATATCATCCCCCACCTTCTGGATTGTGTGGTGGACCGCACGCCTGATATCCCTCTGCTCGGCACTCAGTAAATTACCTTCCGGCAACTCATTCAGAGCTGGCTCTATGCCCGTACTCACATGGTTATAGACCACCCTCCAAACCCGCTTGAGAAAACGGTAGCTCCCCTCCACTCCAGAATCTGACCACTCCAGTGACTGCTCTGGTGGTGCCGCAAACATGATGAAGAGGCGGACGGTATCCGCCCCGTAACGGTCTATCAGACCCTGCGGATCAACGGTATTGCCCTTTGATTTGGACATCTTAGCCCCATCCTTGAGCACCATCCCCTGGGTCAACAGATTCCTGAACGGCTCATCAGAGTGGACCAACCCCTCATCGCGCAGTAGTCGGTGGTAGAAGCGAGAGTAGAGGAGGTGGAGAATGGCATGCTCCACTCCGCCGATGTACTGATCCACCGGTGCCCAGTAGTCGATTCTGGAATCAAGCATCTTCTCGCCCTGATCCCGACAGCTATAGCGGGCGTAATACCAGGAGGACTCCATAAAGGTATCAAAGGTGTCGGTCTCACGTTCGGCATCACCGCCACACTGTGGACAGCTGGTCTGGTAGAACTCCGGCATCTTCTTGAGCGGGGAACCTACCCCGTCAAACTCCACATCCTCAGGTAGTACCATCGGAAGCTGCTCCTCGGGAACAGGAACTGCGCCACAAGAGGGGCAGTTAATAACCGGAATCGGGCAGCCCCAATACCGTTGGCGTGATACACCCCAGTCACGCAGCCGATAGTTGATCTTACGACTCCCCTTCCCATTAGGCTCCAGGTGGTCTGCAACTGCATCCAGTGCCCCCTGGAAATCGAGGCCGTCAAACAGGCCGGAGTTATAGAGCACCCCCTTCTCGGTATAGGCGGCCTCAGAAACATCTGCAGCATCTGCATCAGCCGAACGAATAACCGGTCTGATATCGATTCCGTATTTTGTCGCAAACTCCCAATCCCGCTGATCGTGGGCCGGAACTGCCATCACTGCGCCTGTTCCATACCCCATCAATACAAAATTGGCGACCCAGAGTGGGATTTGCTCCCCATTAACTGGATGTGTCACCGTCACCCCCAGCGACATCCCCCGCTTCTCCATGGTCTCCATTGCCGCCTCGGAGGTCTCCATCTTGCTACACTCCTTCAGGAATGCCTGCAGTTCAGGATCTCCCTCAGCCGCCTGGAGTGCCAGTGGGTGCTCCGCGGCAACCGCCACATAGGTGACCCCCATCAGGGTGTCGGGGCGGGTGGTAAATACCGTTAGTGGCTCTCCCTGGTCAAAGCCAAACTGCAGCTCCAGCCCCTCGGAGCGACCGATCCAGTTGGCCTGCATGGTACGTACCGCCTCCGGCCAGCCATCCAGAGAGTCCAGCCCATCCAGTAGCTCATCGGCATAGTCGGTAATCTTCATGAACCACTGCGGGATCTCACGGCGCTCTACCACTGCACCGGAACGCCAACCCCGGCCATCAATCACCTGCTCATTGGCCAACACCGTCTGATCCACCGGATCCCAGTTGACCACTGCATTCTTTTTGTAGACCAGCCCCTTCTTCAGCAGGCGGGTAAACATCCACTGCTCCCAGCGATAGTACTCAGGTCGGCAGGTGGCGATCTCCCGGGACCAGTCATAACCGTAACCGAGACGCTGCAGTTGGCCTCGCATCTCATCGATATTTTGATAGGTCCACTTGGCGGGAGCGACCCGGTTCTTGATCGCCGCATTTTCGGCAGGCAGGCCAAAGGCATCCCACCCCATTGGCTGGAGCACACTCTTTCCCTGCATCCGCTGATAACGGGAGATTACATCGCCGATCGTGTAGTTGCGCACATGCCCCATATGGAGCTTGCCACTTGGGTATGGAAACATGGAGAGACAGTAAAACTTCTCTTTCTGAGGATCCTCTACGGCGCTAAAGGTCTGGTTCTTCTCCCAGAACTGCTGCGCCTCGGCCTCGATCTCCTGTGGGTGGTACTGCTCTTCCATCAATCCTGTTCCATCACTATTCTTGAAACATATAATGGTAACGCACTCCATCTCCCGAATCGAAGAAATAGTGATACGATAGGGGGGTCAATTTTGTCGATCAGGAGTCAACCATGTCCTCAGAAAAAGAGTCTGCCCTTATCCACCTCTACCACTCCATGCGCAACCATATCCAGGATGCGGTCAATGAGGGTAGAGAGCATCTACCCTCAGTCAAGCAGTTGGTAGATGATGCAAAAGAGAAGGTGTCAGAACTGGATGAACGGACTCGTGAGGAGGCCGAGGAGATCGGCGAATATCTGCAGCGTGATCTGGAGACGGCAGGCAACTACCTGGCCGAGACCGGCGAGGATCTGGGGCGCTGGTTCCATATGGAGGAGACCCTGATTGAGGATCGACTCAGAGATCTATTTGCACAGATTGCCGATCCAACTCAGATTGCACTCAGGCGCTTGGATGCGGCCGCCCGTCACGCCCAGAACTACCATAGCGGTGAGATTATAGGGATGGGGAAACTGGAGTGCTTGCAGTGTGGTCATGCCATTCAATTTGACAAGACCTCCATAATTCCGGAGTGCCCAGAATGCAAAGGAACCACATTCCGTCGCCCGGAGGGGAAATAGCCGGCAGAGCAGCAGTTACCGCTTACCCTGCCTGGTAAGTATTTTATCCAGCTGATTGGCAAAAGCCTGGCGGTCATTATGATTAAGAGATGGCGGCCCTCCTGTATCAACCCCGCTTGATCGCAAGGTATCCATAAAATCCCGCATCCCGAGCCGAGCCTTGATATTATTGACAGTGTAGAGTTCGCCACGTGGACTGAGGGCCTGCCCCCCCTTCTCGATTGCATCCGCAGCCAGTGGAATATCACCGGTAATCACCAGATCACCGGAACTCATCCTCCTGACAATCTCATTATCTGCAACATCAAAGCCGGAGGAGACACGGAGAAAATTGATCTGTGGTGAGCGTGGTATCCGTATGGGCTGATTTGACACTAGTGTCAATTCCAGTTTTGTGCGCTCTGCCGCCCGAAAGAGGATATCCTTGATCACCACAGGACACGCATCCGCATCTACCCATATTTTCATAACGCAAGTCTACACCATGAACAGAACCAGTTTTTCGACACTTCCCCTCTCTGAATCGATGTTGCACAACCTTAATGATCTTGGTTTAAAAGAGATGACTCCCGTACAGGCCCAGAGCCTCCCACAGATACTGAAAGGTCACGACCTCATCGTACAAGCAAAAACAGGGAGCGGAAAAACCGCAGCATTCGGAATCGGCATGTTGAGCAGATTGAATGAGAAAAAATTCAGGGTGCAATCACTCATTCTCTGCCCAACACGAGAGCTGGCAGACCAGGTTGCAAAAGAGCTGCGTCGTCTGGCCCGACTCACCGATAACATTAAAATATTGACACTCTCCGGTGGAATGCCATTTGGACCACAACAGGGATCTCTGCGCCACGGCGCCCATATCATTGTCGGAACACCAGGACGAATATTAAAACACCTTGAGAAACACTCCCTCTCACTGAATGCTCTTGAGTCGCTGGTGCTGGATGAGGCAGACCGTATGCTGGACATGGGTTTTATCGAAGATATCAGCAAGATTATCTCCCGTACCCCAAAAAAACGTCAAACCCTACTCTTCTCGGCAACCTACCCCGAAGAAATCATCGAGCTAAGCAGTTCTATACAGAAAAACGCCCTCCACATAGAGACCATCTCCAGTGAGGGCGCCAACAGAATCACGGAATATTTCTACGAAGTCTCTCCAGATGACAAGCTCTCCACACTGATCAAACTACTGACCCACCACAAGCCCAAGAATGTCATTATTTTCAGTAACACAAAAGTAGAGACCAGAGCTATTTCCAGAGAGCTGCAAAAGAGAGGGGCAAATGCCCTGGCACTTCATGGAGATCTGGAACAGTATCAACGTAGTGACGTACTGGTACAGTTCTCAAACCGCAGCTGCTCCATCCTGGTCGCAACCGATGTGGCAGCAAGGGGGCTGGACATAAAGGAGCTGGGAATGGTGGTGAACTACGATATACCCCATGATGGGGAGACCTACACCCACCGCATTGGACGCACCGGTCGTGCCGGTGAGAAGGGCGTGGCAGCCACTCTCTTTACCCCCGCCGAGGCGATGACAGCCGACAACTATAATAATAGTGTTCGACGATTTGAAAACAGCAATACCTTAACCGGTAACGACCTCTCCACCCTGATACCAAAAAATCTCACACTGGTAATTGAGGGGGGGAAGAGAGACAAGATGCGGCCCGGTGACATCCTGGGCGCACTGACTGGAGATGCCGGAATTGCGGGAAAAGAGGTCGGGAAAATCGATATCTACGACCGCCAGAGCTATGTTGCCATTAGTCACAACATGGTTGATAAGGTCTACTCTCGTCTCAAAAGGGGAAAGATAAAGGGACGAAAGTTCTCTGTATGGATACTGAATCGATAACAACCATCCATAACAGCAACAGGTTGCTCTATATATATCTGGTATTGATTTAACCCTGTTCCTCTGCAGAAACTGTCCGTCTGCCGGCATCTTCCAGAATACGGATTACCCTGCCCCGCCACATCTCCTGAAACTGTTGCCGAACAGGGTCTCCTCCACTTCCCTGCAAGGCCTGCTGCATGAAAGCTGGCATCTTAGGATCTGGCGTAATGGCTGAGGAATCATAGGTGACAGTTACCGATTTGCCATTATCTGTACGCTGAAAGATAAACGCCCCATTAGGCTCGGAATGGAATTCCATCAATCCGTCACGTGCATACTGCCCACCAAGACCATGAAATCCATTTTCAGCCGTGGCACCGGTCAGCATGGTAAATATCTGACTGATAGGACCATTTACCCCCTGATCTACCGATCCTGGAAGAGAGACACGAACCCCTCCACGTACAGGAATATCATCCCCATAGAGAGCATGCATTGCATGAATAACCATCAGGAAAGATCCTGCAACCGTTGGGCAGGCATGGCCAGAAAGTCTTACTACATCATCAAATGTATAGTGAAAAACACCATCTCCAGCGCCAAGAAATTCTGCCAGTGGATCAAAAAAGGTGATGGATGGTGTGGTGGGGAATTGAGTTGTCATAAAGCTTTCCTTATTGAAGAGCACATCTTGGCAGATGAAAATTCAAGCGCCAGCCAGTATATTAGAAAACCCTACTGAAGATCCAGTCCTGACGTGTAATATAGACATGCACCATAGGTGAATATTTGTGACATTTCCAGAGAAAATGGACTATATTATTGACAAGAGCTTTAGTGCTCGCTAATATTAGCGCAGGATTGTTGATCAACATAAGAGACACTCCAATCTACCTGCATCTGCAGGTCTATAACCAACATACATACTCCTCGGTTTGGCTACGAGACCAGAGAGGCAGACACCTAATATATATTTATGAGCAATCAAATCCTACTTGTTGACGATGATCAGAAGTGCAGACGCTTGCTCTCTCAATATTTGAGTGTGCAGGGGTGTCTCGTGGATGCGGTAAATGATGAGGATGGGATGAACCTAGCACTCGCCGAAAGCTCTCCTGACCTAGTCATTCTGGATCTCGCCTTCTCCGGGGGAGATGAGCTATCCATCACCCGCCGCCTGCAAGTAGAGGTTGGGGTGCCAGTCATCATTATCAGCAGCAAGAGTGATGAGATGGAGCGGATTATAGGGCTGGAGATGGGGGCGGATGACTATATTATAAAGCCGGTCAACCCCAGGGAGCTACTGGCACGGGTGCGCTCTGTACTACGTCTTACCAAGGATGATGAACTCCCTGTTGACGAGAATATCATTACCTTTGGGGGGTACCAGATGGATCTAGGCCACTACTCACTGACCTGTGATGGTGAAACAGTCCAGTTGAACCATAGCGAATTTGAGTTGCTCCGGCACCTTGCAGAACATCCAAACCATACCCTGAGCCGCAACCATCTACTCTACCTGCTGGATGATGATAGCGGAGAGTGGCATGAGAGAAGCATAGATGTCCGTATCACCAGGATACGCAAGAAGATCGAGAAAGACCCTCACCATCCCAAATTCATCAAAACGGTACGGGGAGAGGGTTACCTCTTTTCAGCGGCGTAGCATCCCAACCATCAATAGCAGACCTTAATCAGGATCTCCCTAGCCAAGAGAGATATGGTGTTTCACCTTTCATGGGCTGGATTGTCGCCTCCAGAATTCCCAACCTGGAGCGGGGAATCTGTTTGATGATCTCCCCATCTGCATCAATGACTGCAGTAATGCCGGTATTGGTTGCACGTAGCAGAGGGCGTGCCGACTCCAGCGCCCGCATCTGCGCAATCTGCAGGTGTTGATAGGGGGCCAGAGAATCACCAAACCAGCCATCGTTACTGACTGTAACTAACAGCTCTGCTGCCGGCAGCTGGGAGAAGGTCAATTCAGGGTAGGCGATCTCATAACAGATAGTTGTTGATAGAGGGTGGCCATCCACTATCAGCACAGTCTGCACATCCGCTCCCTGGCTAAAATCGGAGAGTGGTATCTGGATAAAATCGAGCACCGGCCCCAGCAGCTCACGTAGCGGCAGGTACTCACCAAAGGGGACCAGATGACGTTTATGGTACTCCCCCTGTTCCGCCCCCATCATGACCAGGCCATTCAGATAGCCGCCGCCATCCACCTCCCTTAGAGGGACTCCAGTCAACAGAGATCGCCCCTCACCCTCCAGCTGCCCCACCAGTGGCCGGAAAAAACTCTCCTCTACCTGATGACGGAATGCAGGGATAGCGGTCTCTGGCCAGAGCACCAGGCGCGCCTCCTCTGCCCGTTCGGTTGCCAAACGATATAGATCCATGGTTCGCTGCCGATTTTGCGGCAACCACTTCTCGCTCTGCTCGATATTACCCTGCACTAGGGCTACGGACAGCGCGCCTCCCGATGGCTCCACCCACTGCATCAGACCACTTCCCCAACCAGAGAGCAGGAGTATTGCGGCGAGCAGCAGAGTGGTAATGCGCCTCTCTGGCCTCCGTATGAATTGCACTATCAGAAGTGCAATTAGTGCGATAAAGAGCGAGACCCCCAGGGCACCAACCAGTGGGGCCAGACCTCGGTAGAAGGTCCCCGGGGCAGTATGACCCAGCAGCATCCAGGGAAAGCCCCCAAAGATGGTGCTGCGAATCCACTCAAACAGCACCCATAACAGTGGAGGGGCCAAGGCGTATCTCTTTAGAAAGAAGATGGCCCCACCCTGCAGAGCGATAAAGAGCGCCATGAACGCAACAAATATCAGGGTCAGGAGAATAGAGATGGGGAGATTGACCCCACCAAACTGCTGAATGCTGACCTGTACCCAGCTGACACCAACTCCGAATTGGCCAATACCGAAAAGGAATCCAACCGTGGCTGCAGAGCGCAGATCACCACACTTCTGCCATATGGAGAAGAGAAGCGCCAGTGAGATCGGTGCAATCCAGTAGAGCTCGAAGGGGGCAAATGCAACAGGGAGAAGTGCTCCCGCAACCAACGCCCCCCCTTTCAACCGAAAGTTAGTCACCTTGGGAAGATACAAATCCCCTGTCGCCATCCAGAGGCAGCACGTTCACCTGCATCAGGTAGACTCTACGGTTATCCGCACGCAACACCTTGAAGCGAAAACGGTCGATCTCGATAGTCTCACCCCTCATCGGCATATGTCCAAGACGACGAATCACCAGACCGCCCACCGTATCCACCCCACCTTCTGCAAGAGATGAGGCAAAATATTCATTAAACTCTTCAAGGGTAGTAACCGCTTTCACTGTATGACGAATCGCAGTATGTCTGAGAATCAACCCCTCCTCAAGATCATGCTCATCCTCGATATCTCCCACAATCTGCTCCAGCACATCCTCGATAGTCACCATTCCAGCAACTCCACCATACTCATCCACCACAATGGCTATATGGTTGCGACTGGAACGGAACTCCTTGAGCAGCACATTGAGACGCTTGCTCTCAGGAATAAATAGTGCAGGGCGGAGATTTTCACGCAAACTGAAGTGGCTCTCCTCCTCCCGCCATTCGCCTCGCGGGCGACCCGCTGGACGCCAGTGGAGCACATCCTTGGCCAGGAGAATACCAACAATCTCATCCCGACTCTCTCCAATCACCGGAAAGCGAGAGTGTGCCGATTTGATGATAATGGGAAGGAACTCTTCCGGAGAGTCATCAAGCCCCACCACCACCATCTGTGAGCGGGGAATCATGACATCACGCGCCTGCATCTCGGAAAATTGCAGTGCACCCTCAAGCATCGCCAGGCTGTCAGAGTCAAGAATCTGCCTCCAGTGGGCAGCCCTTAGCAGTTCGATAAGTTGTTGTTTGTTTGCCGGCTCCACACTGTGCTCTCCTGAAAAGAGAGACCTGAGTCTGGAACCGATGCCGGATCGATCTTTGGTCATATATGATTTTGTTGTGGTTCAGGCTCTCAGTATAGTCAATATCAGACTGCTACGCATAGGGATCTGCAAAACCGAGAGCGGCAAGAATCTCTATCTCACGAGACTCCATCGCCTCAGCCTCTTCAGCATCAAGGTGGTTCAACCCCAGCAGATGGAGAACTCCATGGATAATCATATGGGCCCAGTGGGCCTTGATACTCTTCTCCTGCGCCTCTGCCTCATGCTCAATAACCGGCGCACAGAGCACAAGATCACCCAAAGGCGGCTCAAGCGGCACCCCAGGTGGCGCCTCGAAGGGAAAGGAGAGCACATTGGTTGGGTGCAATTTTTTCCTATAGTTCTCATTAAGCTCTGCACTCTCCGCCTCATCTACAACCCGAATCGTAATCTCCCCAGCACTGTTCTCTTTCATCTCATTCAGTGTCGTGGATATCCACAGACTCAGTTCCACCTCGGAGGGGATGGTGCTGCTCTCTGTTGCCTGCTGAAGGATAATCTCAACCATCCCCGCGCTCCGCCTCATAGGCGCGAACAATCTTCTGTACCAGCGGGTGACGTACCACATCGAAGGACTGGAAAAAGGTGAAGCCGATCTCATCCACATCGCGCAGCACCTCAATCACATGACGTAACCCAGACTGTCTCGTATTGGGCAGATCCACCTGGGTCACATCCCCGGTGACAACCGCGGTAGAGTCAAAACCAATTCTGGTAAGAAACATCTTCATCTGCTCTACCGTTGTATTCTGTGCCTCATCCAGAATGATGAAGGCATCATTCAGGGTGCGGCCTCGCATAAAGGCGAGTGGTGCAACCTCGATCACATTACGCTCAATCAGCTTGGTAACCCGCTCAAATCCCAACATCTCATAGAGTGCGTCATAGAGTGGGCGCAGATAGGGATCAATCTTCTCCGCCATATCTCCAGGCAGAAACCCCAGTTTCTCTCCCGCCTCTACTGCAGGCCGCACCAGAACCAGTCGCTTTACCTCCTCCCGCTGCAGGGCATCAACCGCACTGGCAACGGCCAGATAGCTCTTGCCAGTACCTGCTGGCCCAATCCCGAAGATCAGATCATGAGCGACCATCTGGTGCATATAACGGCGCTGACGTGGGCCCCGTGGGCGGATAACCCGATGGCGGGTATTGACCACAATCTCGGGGACTGAGCGCTCGGCCTCCGCCTCCTCCTCTTCCTGGGCGCGCCGATCCAGCTGAACCTCCTGTAGCAACAGATGGATACCATCCGCTGTCACCTCTCCATCCCGGGTCTCTCGGTAGAGTGATTCCAGCACCTGAACTGCAAGCTCTACCGGTTGATGCTCTCCAACAAACCTGAACTCGCCACCACGGTAGTTGATCTCAACCCCCAGGCGACGCTCAATCTGGCGCAGATGGCTGTCCGCCTCTCCACAGAGTGCAGAGAGACGCTGTAAATTCAGAGGATCCAGGGTGACCTCATGTACGACCGGCGTTGTCACCCAGACCTTGAGGCAAGAGCTGCTGCCTCCTCCACCCGCTCACCACGCAGGGAGTTTGGCAGCGCCTCGGTAATCAGTAGATTAACAAATTCTCCAGTCAGGATGAGTGAGCCATCAAAATTGACCACCCGGTTATTCTCGGTACGCCCCGCAACCTGGGTACCTGGCCCCTTGCGTGCCGGCCCCTCAACCAGAACCCGCTGCACCGTCCCGACCATCTCCCGGCTAATCTCCATCGCAATCTGGTTGAGCCGCTCCTGCAACCGCGCCAACCGCTGCTGTTTTTCCTCATGCGGCACATCATCAGGCAGGTCTGATGCTGGGGTGCCGGGGCGCGGGCTGTAGATGAAGCTGAATGACCTATCAAAACGCAACTCAGCAATCAGCTCCATGGTAGCCATGAAATCCTCCTCCGTCTCTCCGGGAAAACCGACAATAAAGTCCGACGACAGGCTCAGTTTTGGTCGTACCCTGCGTAGCTGACGAATGATCGAACGGTACTCAAGGGTTGTGTGACCACGCTTCATCATTGCCAGAATATGGTTGGAGCCACTCTGTACCGGCAGATGGAGATGGCTGACCAATTCAGGCACCTCTGCATAGCTCTCAATCAGTGCCGCTGTCATCTCTATCGGATGCGAGGTGGTATAACGAATTCGTCCCAGCCCATTCATTGCAGAGAGGTAGTGGACTAGGGTTGCGAGGTCGGCAATCTCCCCATCCTCCATCTCGCCACGGTAGGCGTTTACATTCTGCCCAAGCAGGGTGATCTCCCGCACCCCCTGTGCAAGTAGTCCCGCCACCTCCGCCAGAACATCATCAAATGGACGGCTCACCTCCTCACCACGAGTATAGGGGACCACACAGAAGGTACAGTACTTGCTGCACCCCTCCATGATGCTGACGTAGGCAGTAACCCCATTGGCCTGTGGCTCTGGCAGTTGATCAAATTTCTCGATCTCTGGAAAGGAGACATCCACCACTGCCTGCTGTTTCTCCACGGCGGAGTCAACCATCTCTGGGAGACGGTGGAGGGTCTGGGGGCCAAATATCAAATCAACAAATGGGGCTCGCTTGCGAATTGCCTCCCCCTCCTGGCTGGCCACGCAACCCCCAACCCCAATCAACACCCCGGGTCGGCTCTGCTTCAGTGGCCTCCACTGCCCCAACTGGGAAAATACCTTCTCCTGCGCCTTCTCACGCACCGAACAGGTGTTGAGCAATAGCAGATCGGCCTCCTCAGGGTTTTCAGTGCGCAGATAACCGTGAGAACTCTCCAGCAACTCCGCCATCCGTGCGGAGTCGTAGTCATTCATCTGGCAACCAAAGGTTTTGATCAGAACTTTTTTGGGCATTAAACTGTATATAGCCTATTCAATAATAGTCGAAATCTCTTTTTGACGAATTGGCTGCGCCCTGTTTTCGGGCTGTTTTTCAGAGTGGGCCTGTCGGTGTTTGAGCGCAGCGAGTTTTGACAGGCTCTGAAAAATGGTCTGAAAACAGGGGGGAAAGCAGCCTCTGAGGAGAGAAAGAGATTTCGACTATTACGTATGCAATTACCTATTAAGAAAAAAGGGATGGTGCAATTTTACACCATCCCAGTTTTGGTAGTAGAAAAAGAGGATCAAAGATCGTAACCACGCTCCTCATGAGAGGCGATATCCAGCCCCTCTGTCTCTTCCTCTGCCGAGACCCTAAGACCACCAGTCATCATCCCAACCAGTTTCAGGATGATCCAGGTTGCAACTGCTGTATAGAGTGCAGTAGCAACCACACCAACAAACTGAACCCAAACCTGTCCACCAATTGAGTCACCAGCTGCACCAACCTCAGCAAGACCCTGACCACTGAAGATCCCCAGTTGATTGGAGGCAAAAACGGCAGCCATCAAGGTGCCGATAATGCCGCCAACTCCGTGAACCGGGAAGACATCGAGGGAGTCGTCAATCTTCAATACCCGCTTGATCACCAGTACCGCATTGAAGCAGACCGCTCCAGCAACAATGCCGATCACCAGTGCGCCTGCTGGACCGACAAAACCGGATGCCGGGGTGATGGTGCCGAGACCAGCGATTATTCCTGTAACCGTGCCTAGAGCTGTTGGTTTGCCAAACTTTTTCCACTCATAAAACATCCAGGTGATGGCACCCGCGGCAGCCGCGATATGGGTTGCCAGCATCGCCATTGCCGCATCACCATTGGCGGCCAGTGCACTTCCACCATTGAAGCCAAACCAGCCAACCCAGAGCATTCCCGCACCCATCACCGTCATGGTCATGTTGTGCGGGGGCATTGCAGTGGTGGGAAAGCCCTTGCGTGGGCCGAGCACTATAGCCGCTACCAGTGCAGCAACACCAGCCGTGATGTGGACTACGGTACCGCCGGCAAAATCGAGCAGCCCCATCTCACCCAACCAGCCACCACCCCAGACCCAGTGGGTTATCGGGGAGTAGACTACCAATAGCCAGATTGCAGAGAAGAGCAGTACTGCTGAGAACTTCATGCGCTCCGCATATCCACCAATAATCAGTGCCGGGGTGATGACTGCAAAGGTCATTTGGAAGAGAGCAAACAGAGACTCGGGAATATCACCACTCAAAGTCTCCTCCTGAACCCCTGCAAACATGACATTGGAGAGCCCACCAATAAAGCCGTTACCCTCAGAGAATGCAATACTATAGCCAATCACTAGCCAGAGGATGGAGGAGACGCCGGCAATGGCAAAGCACTGCATCAGGATGGACAACACATTTCTGGAGCAGACCAGGCCGCCATAGAAGAGCGCCAATCCCGGCAGGGTCATGAATAGTACCAGTGCTGTAGAGGTCAATATCCAGGAAGTATTGCCGCCATCAAGTGCAGCCCCTTCAGCAAATGCAAGCCCCGGAAAAAGGGCAAATATCACTATAACTGTTTTCAACATTTTTTTACCTGCTAGTTCTGTCTGTTTGATACGAATAGAGGTTGGGTGTGCTATACCGCCTCTGGCCCCGACTCGCCAGTACGGATACGGATGGTCTCCTCGAGATTGGCAACAAAAATCTTTCCGTCCCCAATCTTTCCGGTATTTGCAGTATCACGTATTGCCTCGATCACCCGGTCCAGCATCTCTGCCTTGATTGCGATCTCCAGCTTCACCTTAGGGAGAAAATCGACCACATACTCCGCGCCGCGATAGAGCTCGGTGTGCCCCTTCTGCCGACCAAAACCCTTGACCTCGGTAACTGTCACTCCATTGACCCCGATCTCCGAAAGCGCCTCTCTCACATCATCGAGCTTGAATGGCTTGATAATCGCAGTAACCATTTTCATATTGATACCTCTCCTTTCATATTGATACCTCTCCAAACTTGTCCAAAAACTTATCTCTATTACATGTAAAGCAACAACCGTGCCACCAATGAGATTCAACCAGTTAACAACATACAGACAGAACTGCACCCAGATGGGGATCCATTTTGGTGCATACAGCCAGTTAACCGCACCATTATTGCGCTTGCAACCTTGCGGATAGGATTTTTATCGATATCAGTTATACTTCCTCTGTATGACCGATACGCTACCCATAATACTGGAACAACATCACTGGATCTTCCAGGCCTTTGCTATCATTCTGGCCGCTCTGACCATTGATCTGATTCAGCGCATCATCCTCAACCGTATGCAGTCACGCGCCGAACAGAACACACAAAACCTCTGGGATGACGCCATCCTGCGCGCCCTGCGACGCCCTCTGAGTCTACTCATCTGGATTACGGGAATAGCCTTCAGTGCAAAGATTGCGCAACATGAGGCCCCGGCCATTATTTTTGAGGCGATAGATCCACTCCGTGATATTGGCGTCATCAGTGCTCTTACCTGGTTTCTGCTCCGTCTCTCCAGAGAGGGGCAGCGTGCCTATATAGAGGGGCAGAAACGCAGACATGAGGAGGTCGACGAGTCGATGGTGGACTCCATCAACCGTCTGCTGCGCAGCTCCATCATTATCACCGCCGCCTTGGTAATATTGCAGACTCTGGGTTACAGCATCTCCGGAGTGCTCGCTTTTGGTGGGCTCAGTGGCGTGGTGGCGGGCTTTGCTGCCAAGGATCTGCTTGCCAACCTCTTTGGTGGTCTGATGATCCATCTGGATCGTCCATTTTCTGTTGGTGACTGGATTCGCTCCCCGGATCAGAATATAGAGGGGACCGTTGAGCAGATTGGCTGGCGCCTGACCAAAGTATGGACCTTCGACAAGCGTCCACTCTATATCCCCAATGCCACCTTCTCCAACATCAGTGTGGAGAACCCACAACGCATGTCCCATCGACGGATCAAGGAGACCATCGGTATACGTTACGAGGATAGCGGAAAGATGGACTCCATCATCAACAAGGTACGCACTATGCTGGAGCAGCATCCGGAGATCGACACCAGCCAGACTCTGATCGTCAACTTCAACAGCTTCGCCCCCTCCTCTCTCGACTTCTTTATCTACACCTTCACCAAGACTACCAACTGGGTGCGCTACCACGAGATCAAACAGGATGTGCTGTTGCAGATTATTGGAATAATCGAGAACGAGGGTGCCGAGATCGCCTTCCCCACCTCAACTTTCCACCTTCCGGATCCAGTAACGCTATCCCAGAGTTGATGCTGCCGATCGATTTTGACCCCTCACTGCCGGTCAACCAGCGGCGCGAGGAGATTGCGGCCACTATCCTGAAGAACCAGGTAGTCATCCTCTGTGGAGAGACCGGCTCTGGCAAAACCACACAACTGCCTAAGATCTGCCTCTCGATCGGTCGTGGTGAGAAGGGGAGAATAGCCCACACCCAGCCCCGACGGATTGCCGCCCGTACCGTTGCCAGCAGAATTGCCGAAGAGCTAAAGAGCCGAGTTGGTGAGCTGGTTGGATTCAAGATACGTTTCAGTGACCACAGCAGCAGGGATAGCCAGATCAAACTGATGACCGACGGCATCCTGCTGGCGGAGATTCAATCCGATCCTCAACTCAGACAGTACGACACCATCATCATTGATGAGGCACATGAACGGAGCCTCAATATCGACTTTCTGCTGGGCTATCTGCAACAGCTGATACCTCGACGCCCCGATCTCAAACTAATCATCACCTCAGCAACTATCGACCCTCAACGCTTCTCGAAACACTTCTCCAACGCCCCCGTGGTGGAGGTCTCCGGCCGCACCTACCCGGTAGAGATGCGCTACCGCCCCATGGGAGATGAGGAGGCAGTAGAGAGGGGCAAAAACCAGCAGCAGCAAAATCTGGCAATTCTGGAGGCGGTCAGTGAGCTCTCCCGGGCTGGCCCCGGAGATATCCTTGTTTTTCTCAGTGGGGAGAGGGAGATCCGGGAGAGTGCTGAATTTTTACAGAAGTCGAAACTCCCGCAGACAGAGGTTCTGCCGCTCTTCTCCCGACTCTCTGCCAAGGAACAGAACCGGATATTCAACGCTCACTCAGGGCGTCGCATCATCCTCTCCACTAATGTGGCGGAGACCTCACTGACGGTTCCTGGAATCCGTTATGTGGTCGATACTGGCAGAGCGCGAATAAGTCGCTACAGCCACCGTAGCGGTATCCAGCGGCTTCCGGTCGAGAAGATATCCCAGGCATCCGCCAATCAGCGCAAGGGGCGCTGTGGACGGGTCAGTGACGGAATCTGCATTCGTCTCTATAGTGAGGATGATTTCCAGTCTCGCCCCCTCTTCACCGATCCCGAGATCATGCGCACCCACCTGGCCCCGGTAATCCTGCAGATGGCTGCCCTGAGTCTAGGCAGACCAGATCAATTCCCCTTTATCAACCCCCCGGACCTGCGGCTAATCCGTGATGGATACAGAGCTCTCCATGAGCTAGGAGCGGTAAGCAAAAACAGCCAGATCACCCCTCTGGGAAGAAAAATCTCCCGCTTCCCGGTTGACCCACAGATTGCCCGCATGCTGCTTGCGGCGGAACGGGAGGGGAGCCTGCGAGAGATCCTGATCATTGCCGCGGCACTATCCATTCAGGACCCCAGGGAGCGGCCGCTGGATGCACAGCAAGCAGCCGACCAGAAACATGAACCATTTCAGGACGAGAACTCTGACTTCCTCCTCTACATCAACCTCTGGAACTTCTACGAGGAGCAGAAGAGAGAGCTCTCCAACAACCAGCTACGCAAGCTCTGCCGCACCAATTTTCTCTCCTGGATGCGGATGCGGGAGTGGCGTGAGGTCCATACCCAGTTGAGACAGCTCTGCAGAGAGATGAAACTGAAAGAGAATAGCCAGCCTGCAGACTACGGAATGGTCCACCGTGCACTATTGAGTGGGCTGCTCAGCCATCTTGCCACAATTGGGGGTGAGCGCTATCTCTATGCCGGGGCGCGGGGGGTAGAGATGAGAATATGGCCCGGATCGGGGCAGTTCAAGAGCAGTTCAAAATGGATTGTGGCTGCCGAGAAGGTGGAGACCTCGCAACTCTATGCCCGCACCGTGGCTCGCATCGAACCACAATGGATCGAACGTATCGGCAGGCACCTGCTGAAGAGGAGTTATGCAGAGCCCCACTGGGAGAAGAGACGGGGACAGGTCGCAGCCTTCGAGACGGTTACCATCTACGGGCTACCAATCGTCTCCCGGCGCAGAGTCAACTACGGTCCTGTAGATTCGGTTGAATCAAGAAAGATCTTTATCCGCTCTGCACTTGTAGATGGAGAGGTGTTCACCCGTGGACAGTTCCTGCAGAAGAACCGGAAACTGATTGAAAATATTGAATCGCTGGAGGCGAAATCTCGGCGGCGGGATATTCTGGTGGATGATGAGACGTTCTACCAATTCTATGACGAACATATTCCGAAAGATGTATACAGCACACCAGCATTCGAGAAGTGGCGCACTGCGGCCGAGAAGAGCAATCCAGATCTGCTGATCCTGACCCAAGAGGGGCTGATGATGCACGATGCCACGAAGGCCAGCGACACTGCCCAGTTTCCCGACCACATCACTATTGGCCCGGCAAGAGTTCCTCTTCACTACCATTTTGAGCCAGGCAGTGAGGATGATGGGGTAACCATGACGATCCCTACAGAACTGCTGCCACAACTCCGGATACAACAGTTTGAATGGCTGGTACCAGGCCTATTGCGAGAGCGTATCATCGCCATGATTCGTGCATTGCCAAAGTCGTGGCGTAGAAATTTTGTCCCCGCAGCCGATTTTGCAGATGCAGTTCTGCCCTCACTGGATCAATCCAAGGGGGCGCTGGGCGGTCAGCTCTCCGCCAAGCTGCGGCAGATGACCGGGGTTACCCTGCCAGCAGGGATATGGGATGGCCTCTCACTGCCAGACCATCTGCAGATGCGTTTCCAGGTTATTCGGGCAGATGGGGCAACAGAGCAGGTTGGCAGGGAGCTGTCACAATTGCAGAGGAGAAATGCGCCCTCCCCCGAACCTACTGCCCCCTCCCTCTCCTTCACAGCAGTTAAGGCCCATCCGCTAGAACGAGAGGTTGTGGAGCAGTGGGATTTCGGCCCTCTACCAAATGAGCTGGAGGTGGAGCGCCACGGCATTGTGATGAGCCTCTACCCCGCACTGGTCGCAACCGAAAAAGGGGCCAGCCACACACTATCCCTGCAGTTACTGGAGACCCCGGAGGATTCTGAGCGGGAGAACAGAAACGGAGTCACCGTACTCTTTCTCAAGCTGCACAAGGGGCTCCTTCGCAAGATGCTTCAGGAGCAAATCAACAAGCAACAGCTCTGCCTTCACTACCTCTCCATTGGAAACTGTGATGCACTTACCGGGGAACTGTTGCTTATGACAGCAAGGCAGTCTCTGTTTCAACGCCATGATGATATTCCCAGAGATCCCCAACAGTTTCAGCGGCGTTCAGACAGTGTACTGCAAGAGATGCCATCTCTATTGAAAAAGCATGCAGTAGTGATTGAGGATATTTTACAACAACACCATACACTTATGCGTCAACTGAATGGGAACATCCCGCCAACCCAATTGCTGACCTACGCAAAGATCAAGTCCCATATCGAAACCTTGATATATCCCGGATTTCTCACCCGAACCCCAATGGATGAGCTCTCTCAGCTCCCTCGTTATCTACAGGCTGTCGAGAAAAGGCTGGAGAAGCTCAGGCTGGATCCGCAACAGGACAGAAAACGGGCACAATTGCTTGCCCCCTTCTGGGACCCTCTAGAGAAGAGGATAAACAGCGGCAGATCACCACAATTTATCGAATATCGTTGGCTACTGGAGGAGTACAGAGTCTCCATCTTTGCCCAGGAGTTGGGGACAAAAAAACCGGTCTCTGCAAACCGGCTCAAGAAACTATGGCAAAAATTGTAGGCTATGAGCCCCTCAATCATCTCCCCACGGGATCGGCTCTCGCTCCGTTGTTAGCAGCTTTTCACCTGCCTTCTCATTAAAGGCGTGGATTATCTTTATCTGATAGTTGTCAGAAACAGTCAACTCCTGGCGAAGGAGACGGGCACGGGCACGGGCATCACGATAGTTATCGTGGCGCTCAATTACCTCAACCTCACGACTGGGGAACATCTTGAACAGAAAATAGGGCATATCTGAAACTCTTGACAGATAGAACCCATACCACCATCTCTGGCGGTATAGGCATTGGGTAATGACAACAGCTTAAACGTTACCGTTTAGATTTCTTTTTCTTAGGTGCAGCCTTCTTCTTAGGTGCAGCCTTCTTCTTAGGTGCAGCCTTCTTCTTGGGAGCTGCCTTCTTCTTGGGAGCTACCTTCTTCTTGGGAGCTACCTTCTTCTTGGGAGCTGCCTTCTTCTTAGGTGCAGC
>CALEHW010000028.1 GCA_937877715.1 uncultured Methylophaga sp.
GAACCAGAAGGCCGCCTGACTGATGACCCTGAACACCACTTTTGACAATAACTCAATCAAAACTGCATACTGACTCGAATAAATGGTCGATCCAGTTGCAACTTAACCTCAGCATCAACCGAATGCTTACTGTAATTAGCATTAAACCGGTAGTGTGAATACCCTATTACTACTGATAATTCTCTGTTAATAGGTTGTTCAACTCCTATTTGATGCTGTTGATAGTCAATACCCCACTTCTCATGCTGATATGAAAAATAGTGAATCTGCCCAAATAGGTTACTACCGCCAATGAAGTTGCTCCGTACTCCTAACCCAATGAATGGGATAGGGAGTATGGATTGGAAACGCTCTGCGCCGTCTGTGCCAGACACTGTTATCTTCGCAGGAAGGATATTAGCCCCGATTTGAGGTGATATGGTTGTATCGGAGAATATATCAAAAGCATAATCCTTGCTAACCCAGATTTCATGGTTATCAAGTTCAACAAGGATATTATCATTATCCTGCAATCCTTTAATTAGTGAATCAGCTATCCAGAAACACTGGCCAACAAGGCAGACCTCTTGTTTGGTCTCGCCTGAATGTTCACTACGAAGCCGTTGAGTTCTATATTCAAGGCGAAGACCATTTGGCCACAGTAGATTTAGCTCATAAGCTAAAGAGTGATCGGTCGTGATCTTCTCATCAAACCACCGAACAGAATCACTTTGATGTTCAGCTCTTATCATGGAGCGTGGTTGCCCAATGGGCTTTTCAATGCTTATCTGGACAGTAGGAAAAGGTGCTCCCTCAGCAACCACATGGCTTGAGGCAACAGAGAATAGCAGTAGCTGTAATATTAGGTAATTTTTCTTCAATTGACACCGACACTAAGTAGCCTACCATGGGGGGATGATCCTAGGAGAACTTTAATTATGGCATCTTTATATCTATCTGAGCCAGTTGAAGAGCTTGAACTATATTTTATTGGAGATTCTGTAGAGCAGGCAAACCAACTGATTGCAGATAAGCTCCAGCTTGCTTTTGATGTGTTGGAAAGTGAAACTTCAAGCACAAGAGCCTATGCCCCAGATGGCACTTGGGTCACCGAAGAGTATCTCCCAAACTCTCTAGCAGGGTGGAATGGAGGGGCAAAGGCCATACTGACAGGAACCAACCTCACTGATGCTGATTATGTTCCGGATTACACCATCTCTGGACTGACTGTTGACCTCACCTCCTCAGATGATCCACTCAATTGGGATGATCCCCTGTTTAGTATTGATCTTGGGCTACAGTTAATGGTTGTTAATGAAGAAGCCACAAGCTTTCACCTAAGCTCCTTTTCTGTCGAGGCAGGTGATATTAGGGTCAATTTTACAGGCCCAATCAGCTGGAACAATATAACTAACCTTGTGGATATACCCGACGCGAGGGTTGAGATTAATTATGACTCTGACCCCTCTGAGGAAACTGTACTCTCAACGATATTTATTGAAGGAGAGCTCCATTATGACGAAACAGCAGATTCCGTAACTGGTGAGATCACCTCCATGGGGGTTATCAATGCCGGTGGGCACTACTTTTATGGTGAAGACCTCAGCATTACGGTAGAAGAGATTGAAAATGATGTTGGATTTTTTGAGGGTGACTCAGACACAATCTATACCTATGCAAGCGGTGAGATGATGTCTGGGGAGTTTGAGAATGTGGTGGTTCAGGGTTCGAATGGGGTCTCAATTACCGCCAATGATCTGGATAACCAAATTACTGGAAACAGTGGAGATGACACCTTTGATGGTAGAGGTGGATATGACACCGTAATCTATAGTGGCAATTATTCGGACTATACAGTTACTCAGGACGAGACAACTGCTGTTATTACCGTTTCTTCAGCTGTTGATGGAACAGACACACTAAGCGGGGTGGAGTCATTACAATTTCAGGACCAGCTATTATCGATTAACAGTGCACCAACATTTCTGGTGGGGAATGGCATTGTCACTACGGATATAAGACCTGATTCAGATTATTCATCTGATGATGCACAAAGCCTTTTCTTGCAGGCAGACGGTAAAATTCTGGTTGCCGGAACTTCCTATGACAATAATGGCGGTAGTGATTTTGCGCTGGTCCGCTACAACAGTGATGGCACACTAGATGGCAGTTTTAGTAGTGATGGGATAGTAATCACCGATATTGAATCGACAACCTATGCTGATGCTTATGATATTGCTGTGCAGGTTAATGGAAAAATTTTAGTGGCAGGGGGCACCTATGACACTAATACTGATTTTGCGCTGGTACGATATAACACTGATGGAACACTGGACACCGCTTTCAGTAGCAAC
>CALEHW010000029.1 GCA_937877715.1 uncultured Methylophaga sp.
AGGTAGTTACTGTAGAAAAATGTGTGAATTTTTGGTTAAACTGTCGAACTCGGGTATTCTGATGTCACAATGGATGCTGCCGCCCGGTTGGACTTGTCACGAGCATGGTCAGTATTCTCACCTCTGGAGAGCACAACCCCCATTCTACGGCGGCCACTCACTTCTGGTTTACCAAACAGTCTAAGCTGAGTATCAGGCTCAGTCAGTGCAGAGTCTATGTGTTGGTAGCAGACCTGATCTGACTCTCCTTCAACCATAAGCACACTGGAGGCAGAGGGGCCGTGTTGGTGGATGTTGGGGATGGGGAGACCAAGGATGGCACGGGCATGGAGTGCAAACTCGGAGAGATCCTGTGAAATCAGGGTGACTAATCCTGTATCGTGGGGACGGGGTGATACCTCACTAAAGATAACCTCATCACCTTTTATAAAAAATTCAACTCCAAACAGTCCTCTGCCGCCCAAGGCATCAGTAATTTTTCTAGCCATCTCCTCAGCAGCTGCCAAGGCAGTATCACTCATCTTCTGTGGTTGCCAGGACTCTTGATAATCACCATCTTCCTGACGGTGTCCAATCGGCTGGCAGTATGAGGTGCATCCATTGTGTCGGACAGTTAGTAGGGTAATCTCATAGTCAAAATCGACAAACCCCTCAACAATGACACGACCCGCGCCGGTACGGCCACCCTCCTGAGAGTGGTTCCAGGAAGACTCTATGTCGGCACTACTGTTAATGGTGCTCTGTCCCTTTCCGGAGGATGACATAATCGGTTTAATGACACAGGGGATGCCAATCTCCTGAACCGCATCCAGATATTCTTCCCTGCTTTCAGCAAAACGGTAGGGTGATGTTTTGAGCTCCAGCTCCTCTGCAGCCAGGCGACGAATTCCCTCTCGATTCATGGTTAGTTGAGCTGCACGAGCGGTGGGAATAACTGTAAATCCCTCCTGCTCTAGCTCCACCAGGGTATCGGTAGCAATTGCCTCAATTTCTGGAACAATTAAATCAGGCTGTTCCAACTCTATTACTTTCCTCAGGGCCTCATAGTCAAGCATGGAGATTACGTGGGAGCGGTGGGCGACCTGCATTGCCGGCGCATTGGGGTAACGGTCTACTGCAATTACCTCAACTCCGAGCCGTTGCAGCTCAATTACCACCTCTTTGCCAAGTTCACCGCTTCCACAAAGCAGGACGCGGGTTGAGGTGGAGGAGAGAGGGGTACCGATTGTGGTCATTTTTGAGGTCCTTATTGCTATGAGATATCTGCAAAGGATACCACCTACCAATCTTCGGTTTCAGAGGATAGAATCGCCCCACTTTTTTACCCATCCGCAAGAGGCGGATTAGACAGAGTGAGTTCCGATGGTATATGCCACGGATAGTAGACAATAAAGGAGAGAGTAATGGTTAGAGTACTAATGGTCTCGTTTGTAATGCTGATATTGGCGAGTTGTTCCGATAGTGGTAATGCTGTGGAGGAGATTACGGTTTCCCCCGGGTTTGAAATGACGACAGTTAAACAGGGGAGTGGAGTTGATGCGAAACCAGGAAATATAGTATCTGTTCACTATACTGGAACCTTGACTGATGGAACCAAATTTGACTCTAGTAGAGATCGTGGCGAACCATTCTCCTTCACCCTTGGTGGTGGAGAGGTGATAAAGGGGTGGGACCATGGAGTCAAGGGAATGAAGCGGGGAGAGCAACGCAAACTGGTGATTCCGCCAGAGATGGGTTACGGAGACCGTAAAGTATCGGTGATTCCTGCCAACTCCACACTGCTGTTTGATGTGGAGTTGATTGACATCCTCAGCTATACCGATATCAACAATGAGGAACTACAGGCTCTGCTGAAAGAGGAGGGGGTTACTCTGGTGGATATTCGTCGTCCTGAGGAGTGGAAACAGACCGGTATTGTGGAGGGTTCTGAGATGATAACCGCCTTCACTAAGCGTGGAGTACCTCATCCGGACTTCAGTGAAAAGTTCCTTAAGCGCTTCACAACAGATGACAGGGTCATTATTATCTGTCGAACCGGTAACCGCACCGGAAGATTGGCCCAGGCATTGGTCAGGAAGTTGGAGTGGAAAGGTGTTTACAACGTAACAAAAGGGATCACCGACTGGATCAAGCAGGGATATCCGGTGATAAAATCACAAGGTTGAGTCTCGGGGCAAGAGCCATGATGATCTGATTATCAGCACCACCTACTTTCTTTTTGTTGAGCAGAAAAACAGTGTATTTTCTGGTCCGGGCGTATAAAATGCGCCCTCTTTTGCGAGCGTGGTGGAATTGGTAGACACGCCAGATTTAGGTTCTGGTGCCGCAAGGTGTGAGAGTTCGAGTCTCTCCGCTCGCACCATAAATTAAAAAAGGGGTAGTCTAAAGTGGCTACCCCTTTTTTTGTCTGGTGACTGTGTCAGTTATTCAGCTGCGGCATCAACAGGTGCGGTCTCGGCAGGCGCAGTAGCCTCCCCAGTCTTTGATCTTTTTGGGTAACGATCTTTCATATCTATAGCTGGTTGTTGTTGAGGTGCTGTCCTATAACCGGGTTGTGGGGCATGATCATATGGTTGCCTCCATCCTTGATTACCACCCCAACCCCGATTGTTTCCACCCCATGGCATACCACCCCAGCCGCCTCGGTTTCCGCCCCAGGGCATGCCACCCCAGTTGCCTCTGTCTCCACTCCAAGGCATACCGCCCCAGCCACCACGATTACCGCCACCCCAAGGCATGTTGCCACCACGGCCACCCCAACCAGGCTGAGTACCCCATGGGGTCTGCCATCCACCGGGCCCCCATTGATCCATATCGTTCCAGTTTTCGCGTCTCCACTCCTGCGCATCGGGTGGCCCATCCCACTTGTCCCAGCCACCCCATTTATCCATCTTCCAATCTTCCGGATCGATAAATGCGTTGGCGCTGCTGGCAGTAAAGCCGGCAACAGCTACAAGCAGAATGGTGGTTGAAAGCCTGCTGATCTTGCTCATGATGAATTCCCCCGTCGGTCTATGTTGTTCTGCAAAAACTACCACCATCCCCTGACGAATACAAACCTGGCTATAACGGGTTCCATATATGAGATAGCTGAAACAGTGGATTGCACGATAGGAACGGCGGATCGGGAGTGAAGATTGGTACCGGGGGGGGGACTTGAACCCCCAAGACATTGCTGCCGGCGGATTTTGAATCCGCTGCGTCTACCAATTCCGCCACCCCGGCATTGAATTGAGGGGGCGGATTATATGGGGTGAGCTGTGATGATACAATCACAAAGTGGTTGTGGCGGTTAAGGATTGTTGACATCGGGTCGCTGCGCTGTACAATGCCTTGTCGACTTTGCAGGCGCGTAACTCAGTTGGTTAGAGTGTCACCTTGACATGGTGGAAGTCGGTGGTTCGAATCCACTCGCGCCTACCAATTTTTATAAAGATGGTCAGTGCATTTGATGGCTAGCGCATCTGATGACTGACCATTTTTTTGATGATGGGTGGATAAACATGCGGCCTTTGGTGTGGGCCGCCACTGGAGAAAATTATGCCTCTGATTACCCTGCCTGACGGCTCCCAACGTAGTTTTGATCAAGCGGTCACCGTTTTCGATGTGGCCTCGGATATCGGCCCCGGGCTAGCCAAGGCAGCCCTGGCCGGCAAGATCGATGATCAACTGGTAGATACCTCCTATCTTATTGAGGGTGACGTTACTCTCTCACTGATTACCAGTCGTGACGAGGAGGGGTTGGAGATTATCCGCCACTCCACCGCACATCTGTTGGCGCAGGCAGTCAAGGAGCTCTTTCCAGAGACCCAAATTACTATTGGTCCGGTTATAGAGAGTGGCTTCTACTACGATTTTGCTCGTGATGAGAAGTTCACCCCTGACGACTTCAAGACCATCGAGAAGAGGATGGCGGAGCTGGCCAAGCAGAATATCAAGATAGAGCGTTCCGAGATGGGGCGTGATGAGGCTGTTGCCTTCTTTGAGGAGCAGGGGGAGGCTTACAAGGCGGAGATCATTCGTGACATTCCTGCAGATCAGACCCTTTCGCTCTATCGTCAGGGCGACTTTATCGACCTCTGTCGTGGCCCTCATGCACCCTCTACCGGGCATCTCAAGGGTGGTTTCAAGCTGATGAAGCTGGCCGGCGCCTACTGGCGCGGTGATTCTGATAACGAGATGTTGCAACGCATCTATGGTACAGCCTTCCCAGACAAGAAGCAGCTCAAGCAGTATCTACATCGACTGGAAGAGGCTGAGAAGCGTGACCATCGTAAAATTGGTAAGAAGCTCGATCTTTTTCATGCCCAGGAGGAGGCGCCGGGTATGGTCTTCTGGCACAGCAAGGGGTGGTCAATCTATCGTGAAGTAGAGGATTATGTGCGTGAGAAGCTGCGCCATCATGGTTACCAGGAGGTCCATACTCCACAGGTAATTGATAGGGTGCTGTGGGAGAAATCGGGACACTGGGATAAATTTGGTGACATGATCTTCACTACCCATTCGGAGAATCGCGATTATGCGATCAAGCCGATGAACTGTCCTGGCCATGTCCAGATCTACAATCAAGGTCTACGCAGCTATCGTGACCTGCCACTGCGGATGGCTGAGTTTGGCTCCTGCCACCGTAATGAGCCCTCGGGCACCCTCCATGGATTGATGAGGGTCCGTAATTTTACCCAGGATGATGCCCATATCTTCTGTACCGAGGGTCAGATTCAGTCTGAGGTGGCGGCCTTTATGGATCTGCTGTTTGAGGTTTACGAGGACTTTGGCTTCAAGGAGGTGTTGATTAAACTTTCTACCCGTCCAGAGAAGCGAGTGGGTAGTGATGAGGTGTGGGATCAGGCGGAGCAGGCATTGGAGATCGCACTCAATACCAAGGGATTGGGTTGGGAGCTGCAGCCAGGTGAGGGCGCATTCTATGGTCCAAAGATAGAGTTCTCACTCAAGGATTGTATTGGCCGAGTCTGGCAGTGTGGCACCATTCAGGTTGATTTCTCGATGCCTGGACGGCTGGATGCCACCTATATTGATGAGCATGGAGAGAAAAAGAGCCCGGTTATGCTGCACCGTGCAATCCTCGGTTCGCTCGAGCGTTTTGTTGGAATTTTGATAGAGGAGTATGCTGGCTCGATGCCCGCGTGGCTCTCTCCGCTGCAGGCTGTTGTGGTCAATATTACGGATCATCAGCGTGAAACCGCAGAAAATGTTGCAAAACAGCTGAATAATGCAGGGTTTAGGGTCGAATCAGACTTGAGAAACGAGAAGATAGGCCTTAAAATTCGCGAGCATTCCATGCAAAGGGTTCCCTACATTCTGGTGATAGGGGATCGAGAGATGGAAGAGGGTGCTGTTGCTGTCCGTGCTCGGGGTGGAGAAGACCTCGGTACACTATCTGTTGAGGCGTTTATTGAGCTTCTTGAGAATGATATAGAGGCACGCAAGTAGTGGTTTGCGTCTGCAGCCCCGTTGTTTTTATTTTATTGAACAGGAGAACTTGAGATCGCACTTCACCCAAGAGGGCCGAGAGGCCGGATGCCGGAGAAAATAAGAGAGCATCGAATCAATGATGAGATTATGGCGCCCGAATTACGTGTATTTGGGGCTGATAAATCGGAGTCTGCTGTTGTTTCGAAAGGTGAGGCGCTGGAGATGGCGGATGAGGCTGGATTTGATCTGGTCGAGATTTCACCCAAGGCGGAGCCACCGGTATGCCGGATTATGGACTACGGGAAGTTTCTATTTGAAGAGAGCAAGAAGAAGAACGCAGCAAAGAAGAAGCAGAAAAAGGTTCTGGTAAAGGAGATCAAGTTCCGCCCGGGTACCGGTGAAGGAGATTATCAGATCAAGCTGAAGAATCTGATGAAGTTTCTGGGACAGGGTAACAAGACCAAAATTACCATCCGCTATCGTGGACGTGAGATGGCTCACCGCGAGATTGGAATGGAGATGCTCAAGAGGATTGAAAAAGATCTGGAGGAGTACGGGAAGGTTGAACAGTTTCCCAAGATGGAAGGGCGGCAGATGGTAATGGTGATTGGGCCGATCTCCAGGAAGAAGTAGACAATAAGATTATTTGGCCCCAGTCTGGTCAATGGCACACCGGCTGGGAATTTGGAACGAGAGCGCTGCTCTCATTATTAAGTAAGAGGTGAAAAGATGCCAAAGATGAAGTCAAAGAGAGGCGCTTCCAAGCGCTTCAAGCGTACCGCGTCCGGCGGTTTCAAGCGTGGACAGGGTTTCCGCAGTCATATCCTGACAAAGAAATCTACCAAACGTAAGCGTCAGCTACGTAGTCCACTAAGTGTTCATGAAAGTAATACAGATGCGGTAAAACGCATGCTGCCTTACAGCTAAGCCGGGAGCAGAATTATGCCAAGAGTAAAGAGAGGCGTTCAGGCACATGCACGCCACAAGAAGGTTCTTAAGGAGGCACGCGGTTATTATGGTGCCCGTAGCCGGGTCTATCGCGTAGCCAAACAGGCGGTCACCAAGGCGGGGCAGTATGCTTATCGCGACCGTCGTCAGAAGAAGCGCCAGTTTCGTTCACTGTGGATTGTTCGTATCAATGCGGAGGCCCGTAATAACGGTCTCTCCTACAGCAACATGATCAATGGTCTGAACAAGGCAGGAGTTGAGGTTGACCGCAAGGTTCTGGCCGATCTTGCAGTCCATGATAAGGCGGCATTTGCAGCCATTGCAGAACAGGCAAAAGCTGCACTTTAATCAGCATTAAAGGCTGAAAAGAGGGGCAGCACACTTTTGAGAAAAAGGTTGCTGCCCCTTCTTTGTTTCTGAGACGATGATATGATCACAGAATTGAATACCCTGGTTACAGAGGCAGAGTCTGCCATTGAGCAATCTGTTGATCTGGCTGTGCTGGACCAGGTACGTGTTGGCATGCTCGGTAAGAAGGGGGCATTGACCGCCATCCTCAAGACCCTTGGTAGCATGGAGCCGGAGCTGCGCAAGGAGACAGGCGCCGCTGTCAATCGTGCCAAACAGGCACTGCAGCAGAAGATTGAGGAGAAGAGAGCGACACTAGAGAGTGCGGTTCTCAACGAACAGCTCTCCAGAGAGACTGTTGATGTAACTCTTCCGGGACGTAGCGCTCACCACGGATCTATCCATCCGGTAACCCATACCATGGAGCGTATCGAAGAGCTGTTCAGGCGTGTCGGGTTTGAGGTGGCTGAGGGACCGGAGGTTGAGGATGACTACCACAACTTCGAGGCACTCAATATTCCCGCTCACCATCCTGCACGTGCGATGCACGACACCTTCTACTTTCCGGATGGTCGGGTACTGCGTACCCACACCTCACCGGTACAGGTGCGGGTAATGGAGGAGAGGGAACCGCCGCTGAGAATTATTGCACCTGGTCGGGTCTACCGTTGTGACTCTGACCTGACCCACACCCCGATGTTTCATCAGGTGGAGGGGTTGATTGTGGATGAGTCAGTCAGTTTTGCCGATCTCAAGGGGTTGATCCATGACTTCCTCCGCAGCTTTTTTGAGCAGGATGATCTTCAGCTCCGTTTCCGCCCATCCTATTTTCCCTTTACCGAGCCCTCTGCCGAGGTTGATATCGAGTGCGTGATGTGTGGAGGAGAGGGGTGTCGGGTCTGCAGCCACACTGGATGGCTTGAGGTGTTGGGGTGCGGTATGGTTCACCCGGAAGTATTTCGTCACTCTGGGGTAGATGGCGAAAAGTATACAGGGCTCGCCTTTGGGCTCGGTGTGGAGCGTCTGGCAATGCTGCGTTACGGCATTAATGATCTGCGCCTCTTCTTTGAAAATGACCTGCGCTTTCTTAAGAGCTTTAGTTAGAAAGTTATAACAATAGACTGAATATAAAATGAAATTTAGTGAATTATGGTTGCGTGAATGGGTCGATCCGGCAGTCTCTACCGAGACCTTGCTGGAGCAGTTGACGATGGCCGGACTGGAGGTGGACTCCATTGAGCCCGCAGCTCCCGAGTTTGAAAAGGTGGTTGTTGGCGAGATTGTGGCGGTCGATCCACACCCTGACGCAGATCGTCTGCGGGTAACTAGGGTAGAGGTGGATGAGGATGAGCCGCTGACTATTGTGACCAACGTGGCCGACATTGCTGCAGGCGAGAAGGTTGCGGTTGCTAAGGTTGGATGTGTGTTGCCGGGCGGAATGAAGATTAAGCGAGCAAAGCTGCGAGGGGTAGAGTCCTTTGGCATGTTCTGCTCCATGGGTACCCTGGGACTTCACGAAGAGAGTGAGATGCTGGAACGCTTCTCCTCCGAGGTGGAGGCAGGCACAGATATTCGTGAGCTGTTGGGACTCGATGACCAGGTGATCGAGGTTGACCTGACTCCAAATCGTGGTGACTGCCTGAGCCTCTCCGGTGTTGCCCGTGAGGTTGGAGTGATTAACAAGGCGGCCGTCAGAGAGGTTGAATTTACCCCTGCTGCTGTATCCTCGGAGAGCATCTTCCCTGTTAGTGTTGAAAATAGCGAGGGATGTCCCCGTTATCTGGGGCGAGTGATTGAGGGGGTGGATCCTGCTGCCGAAACCCCACTCTGGATGCAGGAGCGGCTGCGTCGTGGAGGGCTGCGTTCACTCGGGCCACTGGTTGATATCACCAACCATGTAATGCTTGAGTTGGGGCAGCCGATGCACGCTTTTGACCTCTCTCAGCTGAATGGGGGAATAGTGGTGCGCAATGCCAGGGTTGGCGAGACAATGACCCTGTTTGACGGCAAGGAGATCGAGCTGACAGAAGAGACTCTGTTGATCAGTGATGAGAGTGGTCCACTGGCGCTGGCTGGAATCATGGGCGGTGAGCATAGCGGGGTGCGTGACGAGACTGTGGATCTCTTCATGGAGTGCGCCTTCTTTGCCCCCTTGACAATTGCAGGGAGGGCGAGGAGTTATGGTCTCCATACCGATTCATCTCACCGTTTTGAGCGTGGGGTAGATTCACAACTGCAGCAGCGTGCAATGGAGCGGGCCACCCAATTGATGGTCGAGATTGCTGGCGGGGTGGTTGGTCCTATTGTGGAGATTGCTGATGAGGCACAGTTGCCGCAGCCGGAGGCTATTCTGCTGCGAGAGGAGAGGCTGCAGCGTATTTTGGACCTTGCCCTGACGACTGATGAAGTTACAGAGACCCTCGGTGGATTGGGGATGGCTGTTGAGGTGGTGGATGGCGGCTGGAGAGTGGCCCCCCCATCATGGCGTTTTGATCTGGCGATTGAGGCGGATCTGGTTGAAGAGATTGGCAGAATCTATGGTTATGACCGTCTCCCTACTGCTCATCCTGAGTTAAGTGCGGAGATTACCAGAAATCCTGAATCTATCGTTGCGCTGCAGAAGATTAGACAGACCCTGGTCAATCAGGGCTATCACGAGGTGATCACCTACAGTTTTGTGGATCCAGCCATGCAGAAGGTGCTGGACCCGGATCATGAGCCGTTGGCTCTTGCCAACCCCATCTCCAGCGACCTCTCGGTTATGCGGACCTCACTCTGGCCGGGACTGTTGCAGAGCCTCAGTTTTAACACCAAGCGTCAGCAGAGTCAGGTCCGCCTGTTTGAGACTGGCCTCAGTTTTGTTCCCACCGGAGATGGGCTTCAGCAGCAACGTAAAATTGCCGGCCTGCTGTTTGGTGATGCATCTCCCGAGCAGTGGGGCAGGGATTCGGGGGCGGTGGATTTCTTTGATTTGAAGGGTGATCTGGTCCCACTACTTAATCCGCTGAATAATGGAGACCGTCCGCTGCGATTTGTGGCAGAGCAGCACCGGGTGCTGCATCCTGGCAAGAGCGCCAGGGTGATGGTGGGTAACAATGGTATCGGCTGGATGGGTGCCATCCACCCCGGGATCGCTGCAAAGCTGTCGTTGCCGAAGAACATCTACCTGTTCGAATTTGAATTGGAGCCTCTGCAGCAGGCCGAGATCCCGGCTTTTGAGCCACTCTCAAAATTTCCAATGATTCGACGGGATATTGCGTTACTGCTGGATGAGAGCATTACCTCTCAGTCATTACTGGATACAGTTACCGAATCTATCTCTGGAGAGCTGTTGCGTGACCTGCGTCTGTTTGATCTCTACCAGGGTGGGAATCTGGATGCTGGTCAGAAGAGTCTGGCGTTGGGAATTTTTCTGCAGCACAGTGACAAGACCCTGACCGATGAGGATGTGGATAGGGTCATGGCGGTTGTTGTCGACAGGCTGGAGTCTGTACATGGGGCCAAGTTGCGCAAATAGTGCTCTTCAACTCAGAAAATAGTTGCTTGAAGGCGTTATTTTTTATATTGTTACGACGCTTACACCAACCAGAATAGAAATCAGACTTAACAAGGAACCACCCGCATGACACTAACCAAGGCATCTCTGTGTGAGGCATTGAATAACGAGCTCGGGTTGAACAAGCGTGAGTCCAAGGAGATGCTTGAGCAGTTCTACGAGGAGATTCGTTCTGCCCTGGAGGGTGGGGAGAATGTGAAGCTCTCCGGTTTTGGCAATTTTGATCTGCGTGCAAAGTCTCCACGTCCAGGACGTAACCCCAAGACAGGGGAAGAGATTCCAATCACCGCACGACGGGTGGTAACCTTCAAGGCCGGACTCAGGCTTAAGGAAAGTGTCGGGGGCTACAGTGCCTCAGTCCTCTCCTGAGAGAGCCGATGAGCCACGATCCAGCATCAATAGAAATCAAGGTTAGTGAGCTTCCCCCTATTCCATCCAAGCGCTATTTCACTATAGGCGAGGTCTCCAAACTCTGTGTGGTAAAGCCCCATGTGCTTCGCTACTGGGAGCAGGAGTTTGCCCAGCTGAAACCGGTAACCAGAAGAGGTAACCGACGCTACTATCAACATCACGATATAAAACTTATTCGCAAGATTCGCGGACTGCTCTACGAGGAGGGTTTCACTATCACCGGTGCCCGCCACAAGCTGGGCAAGAAGGGGCAGGGTGTAAGCTCCAGGGCGGATATCTCCGAGGTGCGTCGTGAACTTGAGTCTCTCATAAAAGAGCTCTCATAATAGTTCTTGTTGTTCAATAAGTTCTATATTTTTTCTAATCAAACTTATAAGCTTTTTTAGCGCGTCAGGACGGTAGCTAACAGCAGGACTATGGCCCCATACAGGCCCAGGCCATGCCGGATCTCCAATGTTGCGGGCAATATGGTGAAGGTGCAACTGGGGCACAATGTTTCCCAGCGCCCCGATATTGAGTTTGTCAGGGCTGAGATTGTCCGCCATGAACTGTTGTACCAGACAGGATTCATTTAGCAGTTGTTGCCGGTCACCCGTCGATAGCCGATATATCTCCTCTGCACCATCTACATCTGGTACCAGAATAATCCATGGATAGCGGGAATCGTTCATCAGCAGGCAGTGGCTGAGTTCAAATCTTCCCAGATAGTGGGTATCTGCTCTGAGTTGGGGGTGGACGGTCATAGGGGTATACTACCTAAAACTGACACGGGGGAGTATCGCTTGGAACAGCCACAAATGTTTTCTCTGGATGAATTCTTGATTCATCTACAGCCAGCCCTGCTTGTAAGTGAGTTGGTGGTGCTGGCGGTTGCAGCAGCGGCTGCATTCTGGTTCCAGAAGAGTATTGCCAACTATGTGGAGCTGGCGACAGATGGCAACACCTCACTGGGGCGCTTTACCCGCCACACCCTGCAGCGGATCATCTTTCCTCTGGGGATGATGTTTGTGGTGCTGGTTGGTCGGGTAATTCTGGAGCGCATCTATCCGAGTGCCATACTATTGAATGTGGCAGTTCCACTGTTGTTTTCGCTGGCACTCATCCGTATGGCGGTATATCTGTTGCGCAAGGCAGTCAGACCAGGGCCGCTGGTCAAGGCGTGGGAGCACTTGATCAGTACCACCATCTGGGTGATTGTTGCACTGCATCTGCTGGGGTGGTTGCCAGAGGTGGTGCATGCGATGGATGTAGTCGGGGTCTCCATTGGTGATATCCGCATCTCACTGCGTACGGTGGTGAAACTGTTTGCTGTGGTTGGTGTGCTGCTGGTGATGGCTGCATGGCTCTCCCGCATAATCGAGAGCTCACTGCACCGCTCCCAGCATCTTACCCCGGCGGCCAAGGTGGGAATCGGCAAGAGCAGCAAGTTTGCGCTCTTCATCCTGGCGCTGTTGATCGCACTGAATTCGGTGGGAATCGACCTGACTGCGCTAGCAGTATTTGGTGGTGCCCTTGGCGTGGGGCTCGGTTTTGGTCTGCAGCGTATTGCCAGTAATTTTATCTCCGGTTTTATCTTGATCTTTGATCGTTCGATCCGTCCGGGGGATGTGATCAGCATCAACGACAAGTTTGGCTGGGTGCAGGAGCTGCGGGCTCGCTATGTGGTAGTGCGCGATCGTGATGGGGTAGAGACCCTGGTGCCGAACGAAAATTTGATAACTACGGAGGTGATCAACTGGAGCTACAGTGATCATAAGGTTCGTCTCAAGATTCCGGTGCAGATCAGTTATGAGGATGATCCGGAGGAGGCGATGGAGATCCTGGTAAATGCCGCCAGGGAGTGTGAGCGGGCACTGGATGATCCGGCTCCGGTGGGACGCCTGATGGGGTTTGGGGACAGTGGGATAGAGCTTGAGTTGCGGGTATGGATCTCTGATCCCAATAACGGCATGGGTGGTGTCCATTCCGATATCAATCGGGTAATCTGGAGAGAGTTCAAGGCTGCAGGCATCACCATTCCATACCCACAGAGGGACGTGCGCCTGATCGACCAGGAGCAATCTGTCGCTGTAGATGGGTAGATATCTGCGGGAGCCGCAGACTCTCGGACCATATCTATGGGTGCTGTTTCTCAACGCTTTTGTCGATCTTGGACACAAGATTACAATTCAGAATACGGTATTCAAGGTCTATGACGGGGAGCTGCAGATTGTTCTCACCGCACTGGTCAATGCCCTTATTCTGATCCCTTTCATCCTCCTTGCAACCCCGGCTGGCATCCTCTCCGATCGACTTCCAAAACCGCGGGTGATGCGTCAGGCTGCCAGTGTTGCCGTGGTCATCGCCCTGCTGATCACCCTCTGTTACTACCAGGGGTGGTTTGAGCTGGCGTTCTTCCTGACTCTGCTGCTGGCAGTTCAGAGTGCATTTTTCTCACCGGCAAAATATGGCTATATCCGTGAGCGGGTCGGGGTTGATGGCCTTGCCTCTGCCAACGGGGTGGTACAGGCAGTGACCATCATCGCAATTCTCTTCGGTATGTTCTTCTTCTCGTTCCTATTCGAGACCATACTGGCCACCAGGTCACCCCAGCAGAGTCCGGAATATCTGCAGGCGGTTGCCCCATTGGGATGGCTGCTGGTGGTTCTTGCTACCCTAGAGTGGGTGGTTGCTGGGCGTCTGCGACCGGGGGAGCATATGGAGGAGCAGAGAGCCGGGGTTGATGATGAGCTACAGGGACAGCACTCAGTGGCACAAACCATCGGGGTGATTCGACAGACTCCGATCATCTGGTATTCCGTGTTGGGGCTCTCTCTATTCTGGGGGGTCTCGCAGGTGGCGATAGCCGCCTTCCCTGCACTTGCCAAAGAGTCCTTTGGGGTTACCGATACCCTGGTTATTCAGGGGGTGTTGGCCTCCGCCGGAGCCGGTATCCTGATTGGGTCACTTGTTGTTGCCAGGGTCTCCAGGGGCTATATCGAAACCGGACTAATCCCGATTGGGGCGATAGGGGTGACCCTGGCACTGATAACCGTCCCCGAGGCCTCCTCACTGGAGCTTCTCGCGCTGCTCTTCCTGCTGCTGGGGTTTTGTGGTGGACTGCTGATAGTTCCGCTCAATGCGCTGATTCAGTTTCATGCAGAGCCATCCCGCCTAGGACAGATTCTGGCCGGTAACAACTGGATGCAGAATATTGTGATGCTGCTCTTTCTCGGGATAACCATGGGGGTAGCCCTGCTTGACTTGGGGGTGCGAATCAACCCGGCCGCACTGTTCTGGATGGTTGCAATGGTTGCCCTGCTGGCAACCATGGTTGCAGTGGTCAGAATTCCGCAACCCCTTATCCGTCTGCTGGTCAGGCTGCTGTTCAACAGGCGCTATCGAATAGAGGCGATTGGTCTGGATAATCTTCCAGCTCATGGAGGGGCCCTGCTGCTAGGCAACCACATAAGCTGGCTTGACTGGGCAATGCTGCAGATTGTATCCCCACGGCCAATCCGTTTTGTGATGGAGCAGTTGCTCTATCAGAGGCCCATTCTGAAATGGTTTCTCGATCTTTTTGGGGTGATCCCGATCTCCAGTCGACAGAGCCGACAATCGCTAGAGCAGGTTAGACACCTGCTGCGGGATGGTGAGTTGCTCTGTATCTTTCCCGAGGGGGCAATCAGCCACAGTGGACAGCTTGGAAGATTCAGGCGTGGTTTCGAGATTGCTGTGGCAGCCAGTGGGGCAGTGGTGGTGCCATTCTATATTCGGGGTCTCTGGGGGAGTCGCTTCTCGCGTTCCGGTAGGGGGGTAAGGGCGATCCGTGCAACCGGAATGCGTCGCAGGAGGGTTCAGCTGGTCTTCGGCGAGCCATTGCCGGATTCAGTCAGGGCTGATGAAGTCAAGCAGAGAGTGTTTGATCTCTCCATAGAGGCGTGGAGACACTACTCAGAGGAGTTTCTACCAATCCATCAGAGCTGGATGAGGCGGGCCAGACAGATGGGGCGCAGAACTGTTCTGACCGACCTTGCTTCCGGAGAGCGCATGAGTGGTCTGCGCATGTTGGCAGCGGTATTTGTGCTCTCCTGGAGGATCAGAAAAGAGTGTCTGCAACAGAATGTCGGGATACTGTTGCCAACCACCTCTGCTGGAGTGCTGACTAACCTTGCGGCCCTCACTGCAGGCAAGTGTGTTGTCAATCTCAACTACACAGCTGGGCTGGCTGCGGTGCGCTCGGCAGTTGAGCAGGCGGGAATCACCACTATCTACAGCTCCAGCCGTTTTCTGCAGAGATTGACTGAGCGTGGCAGTGATCTTTCGCCACTATCGAAAGAGGTTCGGGTGGTTGAGCTTGAGCAGCTAAAAGGGGAGATCACGACCGGTGAACGGGCCGCTGCGGCACTGCCTGCTCTTCTGCTTCCACTGTCGGTGGTTTCGCGATTTTTTATGCCTACCGTTTCGCTGGATGATACGGCAACTATCATCTTCTCCAGTGGTAGTGAGGGGGTACCCAAGGGGGTCAGGCTGACCCACCGAAACATCATGAGTAATCTCAAGCAGATCTCCGATGTGCTGGAGCCCGGTTTTCAGCGGGTAGGGGGGGATGTGATGATGGGTACTCTGCCCCTGTTCCACTCCTTCGGGTTCACGGTAACCAGCATGATGCCGCTGGTTGAGGGTATCCCCCTGGTGGTCTCTCCGGACCCCACAGACTCCTTGGCCATTGCGCATGGGGTGGAGAGGTGCCATGCAACCATCTACTGTGGCACCCCCACTTTTCTGCAGTTGATGAGCAGAAACAACAGGGTTAGGGCGGGGCAGCTACAGTCGTTGCGTATGGTGATTGCCGGTGCAGAGAGGCTCAAGCCGGAGCTGAGAGAGGCATTCAGAGCCAAGTTTGGTAAGGAGATAATTGAGGGGTACGGGGCGACGGAGACCTCACCAGTCACCTCGGTCAATCTGCCTGACCGTCTTGATGGTGCAGGGAATCTGGTGCAGAAGATGAATAAACCGGGAACAGTGGGTCTGCCGCTCCCTGGAACTAGCATCAGAATTGTTGATCCCGAGACACTTAAGCCCTTGGCGCCGGGAGAGGAGGGGTTGATTCTGATTGGCGGGGTTCAGGTGATGGATGGATATCTTACTACAGACTCTGCTCTCACTCAGCCATTTGTGGAGCTGGATGGAGCATCCTGGTACAGAAGTGGGGACAAGGGTAGGGTTGATGAGGAGGGCTTTCTCACCATTGTTGACCGCTACTCACGCTTTGCCAAGATTGGAGGGGAGATGGTCAGCCTTGCAGCAGTTGAGGAGGCGGCACATCTGTTGCTGGTGAAACATGGGGTTGAGCTTGAGGTGGCAGCAGTAGCGGCAGATGACCAGCGCAAGGGGGAGAAGATCGTTCTCCTCTATAGTGGAGAGTTGGATGAGCCATCACTGCTACAGTTGTTGCGCAGGGGGGTTGAGTCTCCGTTGATGATCCCCTCTGCCGTGCTCCATATCAGCGAGATTCCGCTGTTGGGTAGTGGTAAACGGGACTATCCAACAATGCGGCAGTGGATTATTGAGCAGCCGTAGAAAAACCATTTTTCAAGCCACGATACTCTATGGTGGTGAGAGACTCCCAGGATTGTATAGCGGCGGCGATGTGGGAGTCAGCGGTTGTTGAGCTGTTGTGCCATAACCGGCACCGTTCCATCCTCCATCAGGGTGATGTCGCCCGCCTCAATAATCCCGGTCTCAACCACAGCCAGCCCCTCCCATACTCCGTCACCATCCTTCTGGATCGAGATGATCTCCCCGGCCCCCTGTGATGAGTTTGAGGAGCGGGAGTAGAGGCTATCCCCACTCTCTGGTGAGCTCTCATCCACAATAGTGATCCGGGCCATGCCGCGTTTCATCTTTCCAAGGTACTCCATGCGTGCCACCACCTCCTGCCCAGGATAGCACCCCTTGGTAAAGTTGAGGCCGTTGATTGCCTGCAGGTTGAGCATCTGGGGGATAAATGACTCCTGAGTTCTCTGGGTTATGGTTGGAATAGCGGAGCGGATATCCAGTAGCTCCCACGGCCCGCTGCTGACAGGAGTTGCCTGGACATCCAGATGGGACCAGGTTTTTTTTGCGCCTGGAAGATCGGTCAGAATGAGAAAACGGGGGTAGAGTGCAGGGTGGAGGCGGACAACAGTGGTGTTCTCCATGTTTATGGTTTCATCTATCTCTTTTGGAATAGATTCTGTTATCGCACCTAGCTGCTCTTCTGCGTCGGGTCCGGAGAGACCGATCCGGATACGCTGCTCACTGATGTTGGTGATGGTCACTTTGGAACGCATCACAAACATCTGCAGGCGTTTTTGTATTGGCTCCAGAAGCTCTATTGGGAACAGCAGTAGTGTCTTGTTACTTGACTGCCTGATAACCTGAAACAGTACCAGCAGACGTCCCTTGGGTGTACACCATCCACTTAGTTGGCTCTTCTTTTCTGTCAGTTCACCGATATCATTAGTGAGTTGGTTCTGCAGAAATTCGTCACCATCATCTCCGCTGATCTCAAGTACTGCCAGATGAGAGAGGTCACATATGATGTCTCCGGAGGAGACAACATGCCGCTCCTGTTCCGGATTGCCAAAGCTCTCTATGGTGTCACCATAAAATTCCGCACCGGCTGATTCAAGAAACTCTCTCCACTCACTGTCCATCTGGCTGATCTCTCCGTTATTGCAACTTTAGGGTCTGTCCGCTACTGTTGATGATATTCCTTTTACCGTAGGGATTCTCCCTCTACGGTCTGATAATAATAACCACAACTGGAGTACCATGGAGAAGTTTTCGAGGCCCAGATTTCTCAATTTGTTGCAGATCAGTTTTCCTGCAACCGCGATTCTTTCGATTCTTCACCGTATCTCTGGGGTAGTTCTTACCCTGTACCTGCCACTCTCTCTTGTGCTGTTTGAGCGCTCACTGCTGAGCGCAGACTCATTTCAGCAGCTGCCCCAGCTTTGGGATGTGTTGCTGGTCCGGTTGCTGGTAGTCGCCGGGCTCTGGGCTCTCTCTCACCACATGATCTCTGGAGTTCGTATTCTACTACTGGATTTTGGGGTGGGAATTGCGGGTGAGGATGCGCAACGTAGCGCCTACGTGGTTGCAGGGGCCAGCATCTCAACTCTTCTCTGGATCTTGTGGGGGTTGGTCTGATGTTTGTGCTTACCGGAATGCGAGCGTGGGTAGTGCAGAGGTTCAGTGCGATTGTCTTGCTACTGGTGGTTCCATGGCTTTTTATCTCCTCCCCGCAGATCAATACCATGAATTATGAGGAGTGGCGTCTGTGGGTGAGTGGCGGATTTAATCCACCGCTGATTATGGGCGGGTTTACTGCACTACTGTTCCACCTCTGGGTCGGGATACGTGATGTTTTGCTGGACTATGTGAGGCATCGTCTATTACGTCTGTTACTGCTGGGGAGTGTGGCGGTTTTGCTCTTCTGGCTGGGGTTGTGGCTGGCACTGATTCTGCTGAGGGCGCTATGACGCTGCGTAGAAGAACATTCGATACCGTCGTGGTTGGTGCTGGCGGCGGCGGGCTACGTGCTGCACTGCAGTTGGCGAATGAGAATGTCAGGGTGGCAGTGGTATCCAAGGTCTTTCCAACCAGGTCACATACTGTTGCTGCTCAGGGTGGAATCAATGCTGCCTTGGGTAATGTGATGGATGATGACTGGCGTTGGCACATGTACGACACAATCAAGGGTAGTGACTGGCTTGGGGATCAGGATGCGATCGAGTATATGTGTCGCTCAGCCTACAAGCTGGTGACCGAGCTGGAGCATGCGGGTGTACCTTTCTCCAGGCTGGAGAATGGCACCATCTACCAGCGCCCCTTTGGTGGACAGAGCCAGAATTATGGGGGGGCACAGGCGGCAAGAACATGTGCAGCGGCAGATCGTACCGGCCATGCCATCCTCCACTCACTATATCAGCAGAATCTGGCCGCACAGACTCATTTCTTTGATGAGTACTTCGCTCTTGATCTGTTGCGGGATGAGGAGGGGAGGGTTGTTGGTCTGTTGGCGCTGGAGATTGCAACGGGGGAGCCCCTGCTTCTGGATGCCAAGACGGTACTGCTGGCAACTGGTGGTGCTGGACAGATTTTTAAGACAACCACCAATGCAATGATCAATACTGGGGACGGTATGGCGATGGTGCTACGGGCTGGTATTCCGCTTCAGGATATGGAGTTCTTCCAGTTTCATCCCACCGGTATTGCCGGCAAAGGGATGCTGCTCTCTGAGGGGGCGCGAGGTGAGGGCGGCTATTTGATCAATGGAGAGGGGGAACGCTTCATGGAGCGTTACGCTCCTAATGCAAAAGATCTTGCCAGTCGTGATGTGGTTAGCCGCGCCATCTTCCTGGAGGTGGAGGCAGGGCGTGGATGCGGTATAAACAAGGATCATGTGCTCTTGAAGGTGGACCACCTTGGAGAGGAGGTGGTGAAAAAACGGCTACCGGCTATCAGGGATCTTGCCCTCACCTTTGCTCATCTGGATATGGCAAGGGAACCAATACCTGTCTATCCCACTGCTCACTACACCATGGGGGGGATTCCAACCAACCGTTTTGGGGAGGTACTGGGTCAGGATGGCAGGATGGATCTGCCGGTACAGGGTCTTTTCGCAGTGGGAGAGTGTGCCTGTGTCTCGGTTCATGGCGCCAACCGCCTTGGTGGCAACTCGCTGCTTGATATTGTGGTCTTTGGTCGTGCAGCAGGAAACCGGATTCTGCAATATCACCGTGACCACAAGCATCGTCTCACCATTCCGGAGGGTGCAATCTCGCACGCAATGGAACGCCTGAATCGTTGGACCAGATATGGGGAGGGGGAGTCGACAGCGCTACTGCGTGATGAGCTAAAGGAGGTTATGGAGCGCTACTGTGGAGTCTACCGTACTGAGGAGATGCTACAGGATGGGATGGAGAAGGTTCGTGAGCTCAGAAAACGGGTAGAGAGTGTGGTGGTTCAGGACCAGAGCAAGGTGTTCAATACCGCCCTTATAGAGGCGCTGGAGCTTGAGAACCTGGCCGATATTGCGCTGGCAACTGTGGTCTCGGCTCTCGCACGCAAAGAGAGCCGGGGTGCGCACTCAAGAATAGATTACCCGGAACGGGATGATGACAAGTGGATGGTGCATACCTTGTTTTCACTTGGTGATAGTGAGCTTGACTATAAACCTGTCAACATGGAGCCACTGACCGAGCCATCGATTCCACCCAAGGCGAGGGTTTACTAGCATGAAATTCTCGATATACCGTTTTGATCCGGATAGTGATTCAGCCCCACGAATGGAGGAGCATGAGCTGCTGGATTCCGAGATTGCTGATGACATGATGGTCCTGGCGGCACTGAAAAAGATCAAGCAACAGGATGAGACTCTGGGTTTCAGGAAGTCTTGTGGTGAGGGTGTGTGTGGTTCTGACGGCATGAATATCAATGGTAAAAATTGTCTCGCCTGTATCACTCCGCTTAAGGGGCTTAGTGAGCCGGTAGTAATTCGCCCATTTCCTGGGCAACCGGTAATCCGTGACCTGATTGTCGATATGGATCCATTCTTTCGTCAATATCGGGCGGTAAAGCCGTGGCTAACGGTGCATGATCAGGAGCCGGAGGTGGAGTATCAGCAGTCACCAGAACAGCGTGAGCAGTTGGATGGACTGTATGAATGCATTCTCTGCGGCTGCTGCTCGACAGCCTGCCCCTCATTCTGGTGGAATCCGGAGGAGTTTCTCGGGCCTGCAGCACTGCTGCAGGCGTGGCGTTTTGTGACGGATAGCCGGGATCAGGCAACCACCGAACGTCTACAGGCGCTGGAGGGGCCGTTCCGCCTGTTCCGCTGTCGCACCATAATGAACTGTACCAACAGCTGTCCCAAGGGGCTGAACCCATCAGATGCAATTGGCAAACTGCGTGAGGCAATGTTGAGACGTTCGCTGTGATTACCCAGTCGCAACTTCTATGGCGCTGCCGCAGGGGGATGCTGGAGCTTGATCTTCTGCTTCGACCATATGCGGAGAATCACTTTCAGAGTGCTTCCAGGGAGCTGCAGGATAAATTTCTGATGCTGCTGGAGGAGTCTGATCAGGATCTCCAGAGCTGGCTGGTGAATGGTGACAAGGTTCCCAGGCCAGGGCTGGAGGATATTGTCTGCAGGCTTACTCCGCAGTAGGCTTGCTATTCTCGGACCGGCTCCCGGGTTCAAGGATAGTGTCCTCGGCGCTCTCCAGTAGATCGGGGTAGTCCAGGGTGTAGTGGAGGCCGCGACTCTCTTTGCGCTGTAGCGCAGAGCGTATGATCAGCTCGGCAACCTGTGCCAGATTGCGCAGCTCCAACAGGTTGTTGGAGATTCTGAAGTTGCTGTAGTACTCGGCGATCTCGTGTTGCAGCAGTTCAATACGGCGCTGGGCCCGCTCCAGCCTTTTGGTGGTACGGACAATGCCGACATAGTCCCACATGAAGCGACGCAGCTCATCCCAGTTGTGAGAGACCACCACCTCCTCATCCGAGTCGGTAACCCGGCTCTCATCCCATGGGGGGATGGATATCTGCGCACTCTCGTGTTTCGATTGTGCAGGTGTGTCAGTCTCACCCTGATTTATTTCGCGGGCTGCAGAGGAGGCGAATACCAGACACTCCAACAGTGAGTTGCTGGCCATGCGGTTGGCGCCGTGAAGACCGGTATGGGCAACCTCGCCAATAGCATAGAGGCCGTCCAGGTCTGTCTTTCCACAGGTGTCAGTCATCACTCCACCGCAGGTGTAGTGTGCCGCAGGGACCACCGGAATCGGCTCCCTGGTCATGTCGATGCCAAATCTCATCAGGCGCTCATGCACCATCGGGAAGTGTCGACGGATGAATTCTGGATCCTTGAAGCTGATATCAAGATAGAGGTGCTCAACCCCGAGTCGTTTCATCTCATGGTCGATGGCGCGGGCAACGATATCTCTGGGGGCCAGCTCTCCCCGTTCATCGAAATGGTCCATGAATGGATTCATGTCGGGGAGCAGAAGTTTGCCGCCCTCGCCACGTACCGCCTCGGTAATGAGGAACGATTTGGCCTGGGTATGGTAGAGACAGGTGGGGTGGAACTGGTTGAACTCCATATTGGCGATGCGACAGCCCGCACGCCACGCCATCGCAATGCCATCCCCGGTGGAGATGTCGGGGTTGCTGGTATAGAGGTAGACCTTGCTGCCGCCACCGGTTGCCAATACCACCTGGTTGGCCTGGAAGGTGTGAATTTTGTCATCGGTCCGGTCGAGGATGTAGCCGCCGATCACCCGGTCACCATCCGGCTTTTTGCCAGCTCCCAGTTTGGATCTGGTGATAAGGTCGATGGCAATATGGTTCTCGAAGATATCGATATTATCCTGTTGCCGTACCTGCTCACTGAGTGTGACCTCGATCTCCCTGCCGGTTGCATCTGCTGCATGGATAACACGACGGTTACTGTGCCCCCCCTCGCGAGTCAGATGGAACGGGGAGTCCGGATCAGATGGTTCCGTATGCGAGAAGTTGACTCCGGCCTCAATCAGATGGTCGATGGAGGCACGGGCATTCTCGACAGTAAAGCGCACTACATCCTCATTACAGAGGCCGGCGCCGGTCTCAAGCGTATCGTTGACGTGGGACTCGATTGAATCCTCCTGGTCGAGGACAGCGGCAATGCCACCCTGGGCGTAGAGCGTGCTCCCCTCATCTAGGGTCAGTTTGGAGAGCAGCGCAACCCTCAGGTTTGGCGCAAGCTGCAGCGCCAGGGTCAATCCTGCGGCACCACTTCCAATAATCAGGACATCGTGTTGATAGAGAGCCATCGGTAACTATTCTACAATGCATGGGTCTATCTCATCCACTGTTGGTTGCTGGGAGTGTAGTTGGGAGTCCGCGGAAAAATTCCGATGGAATCCGGGGTTTATGCTACTGTCGTCAGGGCGACGGAGTGGGAATGGAAAGGGAACAGGATTGGAACAGCGAGCTATTGATCAACTTCTGGTAGAGAGGGTTCAGAGAGGGGAGAAGCGGGCATTTGATCTCCTGGTATTGAAGTACCAGCACAAGGTGATCTCTCTGGTCAGGCGCTTTGTGAATGATCATGCCGAGGCTGAGGACGTGGCGCAGGAGGCATTTATTCGTGCCTACCGAGCGCTGGCCAACTTTCGAGGTGACAGCGCCTTCTACACCTGGCTCTACCGGATTGCGGTAAACAGTGCCAAGAACTATTTGGTGGCCAAGAAGCGACGCCCCCCGGCAACAGATCTGGATGCAGAAGATGCGGAACTTTTGCTGCAGGGTGAGGGTCTGACAGAGCAGGCAACACCAGAAAACGAGTTGTTGCGGGACGAGGTGCAGCAGAGGCTATCCAGTGCTCTGGAGGATCTGTCGGAGGATCTGAGGACGGCCATTACACTACGGGAGCTGGAAGGAATGAGTTACGAAGAGATTGCGGAGATCATGGGTTGTCCGATCGGTACAGTTCGCTCCAGAATTTTTCGGGCCCGCGAGGCGATCAGTCAGCAGCTGCAGGCGCTGGAGGAGGAGTGATGGAGAGGGAAGAGTATTCTGCAGAACAGCTCTCGGCGCTGATGGATGGGGAGCTCTCCGAGAGAGAGCTTGACCGGCTGCTTGCAGAGATTGGGCAAAATCCGGAACTGCGACAGCAGTGGTCAGGCCACCACGCTGTTCGCCATCTGCTGTTTGAGAAGGGGGCCCATGGTGACTCACTTCCGTCACGGAGCGTGACACTGGCAGACCGTGTGGCCGCTGCGCTGGAGCAGGAGGCGACGATCCTGGCCCCGGGGGAGAGCAGAAAACAGAGCAAGACTGAGAGCAGCACAAGAGAGGGGTGGTTCTCCAGGCAGTGGGTGCCGGTTGCCCTGGCGGCATCACTGGCAGCGATTGCCGTAACAGTAATTCAGCAGACCAATCTTCAGCCTCAACTGGAGGTGGTGGCACAAGCCCCCACAATAAACGCAGCAGGTGTTACCACGGAGTGGGTGGAGGTGGGTGGGGAGTGGGTCGAGCGCTGGATCAACCCGTTGACCCAATCCCCCCGGGTTCGCTCCTATCTGGTGCGTCATGACGAGAATCGCCGCTCTGCGCGGCAGCGGGGGGCAGCACTGGTCTCCACCGCACCACCGACCGAGATTGTAGATAAGAACCAGCAGCAGACCAGACATATTGTTGGCTGGCAGCTGGGGTGGCTGCCCGATGGCTTTAGCAGAGTGGGCTCTCTGCGGCACCAGATTCCCTCATCCAGCAGTGACGAGGGGAGGGTGAATGTGGAGCATCTGGTTCTCAGTAACGGGGAGGATGTATTCTCGGTATTTATCGAAAGGTCCGGGGTCGACGAGATCACCGAGAAGCAGATGGAGAGCAACGGCAGAAAACTTAACATCTACAGCTACTTCACTCTGGGACACAGAATTACTGTGCTGGGCGAGGTTTCAATGGAGACGGTAAAGAGAGTTGCGGTCTCAATGGAGGCCGAGCATGGTTAAGGAGTTGGCCACTGTGGTTGCGGTAGATGGTATGGTTGCCTGGGTAGAGACCACACGACAATCATCCTGCAGTAGCTGTAGCTCATCATCAAGTTGTGGAACCTCCACTCTTGCCAAGGTTTTTGGGAGTCGCCCGTTCAGGGTAGAGGTCACCAACCCGCTTGGGGCCAAAGTCGGTGAGCAGGTTACCATTGCGGTCTCAGAGAGTGGTTTGATGATGGGGGCAGCACTGCTCTATCTGATCCCGCTTCTGGCACTATTTCTCTCTGCCCTGCTTGGAGAGTGGATTATGGTCAACTGGTTGCCATTCAACCAGGAGTGGTTGACCGTTTTGGCGGGGTTAACTGGCGCCCTTTTTGCGGTATTGTTGATGCGGAGCAAGGGGTGGTTTGAGCGCCAGGATATGGTTCCTGTGATCACAGAGATTCAGAATATAAAACAAGTAAATATAAAGATAACATAAAGGTAATTATAGATATGAAAGAGCTGTTCGAGAGAGTGAAAACGGGTGCTGTAGCCGGTATCCTGAGGGTACTACTGATTCTTCCTCTTGGTGTCTCGGCCGCTGTAGTGGAGGGGCTCCCAAATTTCACCAAACTGGTAAAGGAGCAGATGCCGGCAGTAGTCAGTATCAGTGTAAGCCAAAAGAGAACTATGCCTTCCATCCCCGGAATGGAGCCATTTTCCCAGAGTCCTGATGACCTCCCTTATGATGAGCTGCCAGAGTTCTTTCGGCGCTTCTTCGAGGATCGAGGCATGGCTCCAGGGCCATCTCCCCATCCGGAACCACGTGAGTTTGAGTCTCAGGCCCAGGGCTCTGGCAGCATCCTGACCGAGGATGGTTATATCCTCACCAACCACCATGTAGTTGAGGATGCAGGTGATATTACGGTTCGTCTTTTCGACCATAGAGAGTTCAAGGCCAGGGTGGTGGGCTCTGATAAGCGCTCTGATATTGCCCTGATTAAAATTGATACAGATGGGCTGCCCGTCATCAAGACTGGAACCAGCAAGGAGCTGGAGATAGGGGAGTGGGTGATGGCAATTGGCTCTCCATTCGGTTTTGAGATGTCGGCCACAGCGGGAATTGTCAGTGCCAAGGCACGTAACATCTCCGAGGGCGACAACAGATTCAACTATGTCCCCTTTATCCAGACAGATGTTGCGATCAATCCCGGAAACTCCGGCGGCCCTCTCTTCAATTTGGATGGTGAGGTGGTCGGGGTTAACTCCATCATCTTCAGCAAATCAGGGGGCTATATGGGACTCTCCTTTGCCATCCCCATCGAGGTTGCGATGGATGTGGTCAAACAGATTAAGAATGGCGGCCATGTGACCCGTGGCTGGCTTGGTGTGCTGATCCAGCCCGTAACCAGTGATCTGGCTGAATCGTTTGGCATGGATCGCCCTGTAGGTGCACTTGTTGCGCAGGTTGTGGAGGATAGCCCTGCCTCAAAATCTGATCTTCAGGTTGGAGATGTGATTATGGAGTTCAATGGCCACTTTGTGGAGAGCAACTCCCATCTGCCCCCGATTGTGGGCAGAACCCCGGTTGGATATCCGGTTCCAGTAAAGGTGATGCGAGAGGGACGTGAGTTGGTTGTGCAGGTTGTGATTGGTGAGCTCCCCTCCGATGATGAACTGGCGATTGCCAAGGCAGATACGGTAGAAGAGGAGAAGGTAGAGCAGGTGATCACTGAGCGGCTGGGGATGACCCTGCGCGAGATTCCACAAGAGATTCGTGAGAGCCGTTCGATCCACTCTGGCGGTGTATTCATAGAGAGTGTCGAGAGCGGAAGTGTTGCCGACCGTTTTGGCCTCAAGTCCGGTGATGTCATCAGTCGGGTCAACTATGTTGTGGTTGAGGGGGTGGACCATCTGCTACAGTTGCTGGATCGCCTCCCCCAGGGCAGGGGTGTTCCGGTCTATGTGGTGCGTGAGAATGGACCTATCTTCCTCGCCTTGAGGATACCCTGATCAAGCAGCTCCAGCTGGTAGTTCGGCAGGGGTGCCATCTCTGTGACGAGATGGAGGATCTGTTGAGCCACCACCAGCTACAAGCAGAGTTTGATCTGGAGTTGATCACTATCAACAACAGTCCGGAGCTGGAGCGGCAATATGGCACAAAAGTGCCGGTTCTACTGGAGCAATCGGAAGAAATCTGTCATTATTTCCTGGATGAAAAACGTCTCAGAGAGCATCTGGAGGCGTAGATGGAAATGACCCCAGTCGGGGTCATTTTTTTACTTGACGGAAAACCTTGTGTACGAACTCTCACAGATCAGAAATTTCTCCATTATTGCCCATATTGACCATGGTAAATCGACTATTGCGGATCGTTTTATCCAGGTCTGTGGTGGGCTATCCGATCGTGAGATGTCAGCCCAGGTGCTCGACTCCATGGATATCGAGAAGGAGCGTGGCATCACCATCAAGGCACAGAGTGTCTCCCTGGAGTACAAGGCAGATGATGGCAAGATCTATCTGCTGAACTTTATTGATACTCCCGGGCATGTTGATTTCAGCTACGAGGTCTCTCGCTCCCTGGCTGCCTGTGAAGGTGCGTTACTGGTTGTGGATGCGGCTCAGGGGGTGGAGGCACAGACAGTGGCCAACTGTTATACGGCAATTGATCTGGGTTTGGAGGTCCTCCCTGTGCTCAACAAGATTGATCTTCCCTCTGCTGAGCCGGAACGGGTGATTGAGGAGATTGAGGAGATTATTGGCATTGACGCAGTGGATGCCAAACAGGTGAGTGCCAAGACTGGCCTTGGGGTTGACGAGCTGTTGGATGAGATTGTGCAAAAGATTCCCGCCCCCGAGGGTGATCCCGAGGGGCCGCTCCAGGCGCTGATCATCGACTCATGGTTCGACAACTATCTTGGAGTGGTTTCACTGGTGCGGGTGGTTAATGGAAAAATTGGTGGTCGCATGAAGATGAAGGTGATGTCGACCGGAAACATCCATCTGGTTGATCAGGTCGGAATCTTTACCCCCAAACGGACCCCCAAAGATGAGCTGATAGCCGGAGAGGTGGGATATGTGATTGCTGGGATCAAGCAGATCGATGGGGCCCCGGTCGGCGATACCCTGACTACTGCAGAGAGGCCGGTAGAGGAGTCACTTCCAGGTTTCCAGGAGGTCAAGCCACAGGTCTTTGCCGGGATGTATACCGTGGACACTGATGACTACGAGGATTTCCGGGATGCCCTGGCCAAACTGCGGCTCAATGATGCGGCCCTAGAGTATGAGCCTGAGGTCTCGCCAGCACTCGGTTTCGGTTTCCGGATCGGATTCCTCGGGATGCTCCATATGGAGATTGTGCAGGAGCGGTTGGAGCGGGAGTATGGCCTCAATCTGGTCACCACCGCACCGACAGTTGTCTATGAGATCGAGAAGAGTGATGGCGAGGTGATCCATATCGACAACCCCGCAGACCTTCCGGTGGTAAACAAGATAAACCAGATTCGTGAACCGATCATTGTTGCCAGTATTCTGGTGCCGCAGGACTATGTGGGGGCGGTGATCGGGCTCTGCATCGAAAAGCGTGGTCTGCAGAAGGATATGCAGTATATGGGGCGTCAGGTCTCCCTCACCTATGAGCTGCCGCTCTCCGAGGTGCTGGTCGACTTCTTTGACCGACTCAAGTCGGTGAGTCGTGGCTTTGCCTCGATGGACTACTACTTCAAGACATTTATGCCGGCGGATCTGGTTAAGGTTGATCTACTGATCAACGGTGACAAGATGGATGCCCTGTCGATGATCATACATCGGGATGCCTCCATCTCACGAGGTCGTGTATTGGCCGAGAAGATGAGAGAGATCATCCCGCGACAGATGTTTGATGTGGCGATTCAGGCTACCATTGGTGCCAAGATCATCTCCAGAACCACAGTCAAGGCGCTGCGCAAGAATGTGACCGCAAAATGTTACGGTGGAGACATCACCCGCAAGAAGAAACTGCTGGAGAAGCAGAAGGCGGGGAAGAAGCGGATGAAACGGGTAGGCAAGGTGGATATCCCTCAAGAGGCATTCATGGCAGTATTACAGACAGGCAAGAGATAGGGGGGAGCATGCATCTCGACTTTTCAGGAATTTTGGTAATTGCACTACTGGTAACCGGTGGAATCTGGCTACTGGACGCAAAGTTGTGGGCAGGGAAACGTCGGGGCGGGGATATGCCTATGGTGGTGGAGTATGCGCGCTCCTTCTTCCCGGTAATCCTGATTGTGCTGCTGTTGCGCTCCTTCCTCTTCGAGCCATTTCGAATCCCCTCCAGTTCGATGCGTCCGACCCTGGTAGTGGGTGATTTCATCCTGGTCAATAAATTTGTCTACGGTCTGCGTCTGCCGGTATTGGATAGCAAAATAATCAGTGTAGGTGACCCCCAGCATGGCGACATCATGGTCTTTCGCTATCCGGAGGACCCCAGTATCGACTACATCAAACGGGTAGTGGGGGTGCCGGGAGACCGCATTGAATACCGCAACCGTCAGCTCTTTGTAAACGGCAAGGCCTCTACCATGACCAGACACGGCTCTCATCTCTGGATGGACAGACAGTGTCGCACCATTGACTCATTGCGGTTCCGTGAACAGACCAAGGATACCGACCACGAGATCCTGATTATTCCGCACCACGCCTCTCGCGCCGAGGGGGAGTGGGTGGTGCCAGAGGGTCACTACTTCATGCTGGGAGACAATCGTGACAACAGTCGTGATGGTCGCTACTGGGGCTTTGTGCCGGAAGAGAATATTGTAGGCAAGGCAGTTGCGGTGTGGATGAGTTGGGACTTCAACTGTGGGGATGGAATCAGTTGGGGCCGGATCGGCTCAATAAAATAACTGGCACTCAAACCGGCAGATGTCACAGTCACCACTCGAACGACTTGCAGCCAGGCTGGGGTACCGTTTTCAGCAACCAGAGTTGCTGCGCCGGGCGATGACCCACCGTAGTGTGGGCCACCAGAATAATGAACGCCTTGAATTTCTGGGGGACTCGATCCTCGGTTTCGTGGTGAGCGGGATGCTCTACCACCACTATCCGGATGTTCCAGAGGGTGACCTCAGCCGCCTGCGAGCCCGTCTGGTTCGCGGGGAGAGCCTAGCAGCGATGGCAAGAGAGCTGGAGCTGGGGGATGCACTGCTGTTGGGGCAGGGTGAACTGAAGAGCGGCGGATTCCGCCGGGACTCTATTCTCGCCGATGCCATGGAGGCTCTGATTGGCGCAATCTATCTGGATGGTGGTTTTGAATCATGTGAGCAGTGGCTACAGCAGATTTTTGCCCAGCGCATCGCTGCCCTCCCGCCACTGGCAGAGCTCAAGGACCCCAAGACCAGGCTTCAGGAGTGGCTACAGGCACATAAACACCAACTGCCGGATTACCAGTTGGTCCAGGTCAAGGGGGAGGGGCATCTGCAGAGATTCACCATTGCGTGCAAGCTTGATGCCGTTGATGTGATAACCCATGGTGAGGGCAAGAGCCGTAGAAAGGCAGAACAGCAGGCGGCCATCAAGGCACTTGCAGAGCTGGAGATGAGTGGATGAGCGGTACTGAAAAACAACAATCCAAAAGTGGGGTGGTTGCGATTGTCGGCCGTCCCAATGTAGGTAAATCAACCCTGATGAACCGTATTCTTGGCGAGAAGCTGAGCATCACCTCCCGCAAGCCGCAGACCACCCGCCACCGTCTGTTGGGGATCAAGACCGTTGGACTGTCCCAGTTCATCTATGTCGATACCCCCGGCATCCACTCCAATGTAGAGACTGCGATGAATCGTTACCTGAATCGTGCAGCTACCAGCAGTATGGACGATGTGGATGCAGTGGTCTTTGTGATTGATGGCGAGAAGTGGAGCAGTGAGGACGAGGCGGTACTGGAACTGTTGAAAAAACAGCGCAGGCCGGTTATCGCTATCATCAATAAGCTGGATCAGATCGGCAACAGGGAGAAGCTGTTGCCGATGATCGAGAAGCTGTCGGGGCAGATGGAGTTTAATTCCATAATCCCGCTCTCTGCTCTGAAGGGACAGGGGGTCGAGCAGCTGGAGAAGCAGCTAGAGTCGCTACTGCCGGAGGGCAGCCACCTCTACGACGAGGATCAGATTACCGATCGGAGCGAACGTTTTCTGGTGGCCGAGAGGATTCGTGAGAAGCTGACAAGACAGCTGGGGCAGGAGCTCCCCTATGCACTTACAGTCGAGATTGAGCAGTTCAAGGAAGCGGGCAAGATTACCGATATTGCAGCCGTGATCTGGGTTGAGCGTGAGGGCCAGAAGGGTATCGTGATCGGCAAGAAGGGGTCACGCCTGCGCAGTGTTGGCAAAGAGGCACGAGAAGAGCTGGAGCAGCTGCTTGGACGCAAGATCTTTCTGCAGCTCTGGGTCAAGGTGCGTGCCGGCTGGTCCGACGATGATCGTGCCCTGCAGAGTCTCGGATACCGGGAAGATCAGCTATTGTGAGAAACAACCGAGACCATTTTCATAACGCCTTTGTGCTCCATGTGCGCCCGTTTCGCAACAGCAGTCAGATTGTCGAACTCTTTACCGAGGATGCCGGACGGGTCGGAGTTGTTGCGCGTGGAGCCAGTCGGGGCAAATCACCGCTATCCGCTCTGCTGCAGCCATTCACCCCCCTGCAGCTCTCCTGGAGCGGGCGTGGAGAGCTCCATACCTTGGGGCGGGTGGAGATGAGAGAGATGGCATATCGGCTGCCCGGCAGGAGGAGCATCTGCGGGCTCTATGCCAACGAGCTGCTGATGCGACTGCTCCATAGAGGAGATAGCCATAGCGAGCTGTTTCGGCTCTACCACAAGTTATTGCAAGAACTGAGTGAGGGTGGAGACGAGGCCCCTCTGCTACGCTCCTTCGAGGTGCGCCTGCTGGAGGAGATCGGGTTTGGGTTTGATCTTCAGCTCGACTGTTCAGGGCTTCCGATTCTCCCGGAACAGCATTACGGCTACAATCCGGAGCAGGGAATCGTGCCACTTGCAGAAAATGGGGCACAGCAGTTTACGGTGATGGGCAAGACCCTGCAGTGGCTGCGCTCCACCGAGCTGGATGTAGAGAGACAGATACTGCGGGAGGCCAAACAGCTGTTGAGAACCGCCATTGATTACCACCTTCCAGTCGAGCTGGAGAGTAGAAAACTTATCGCCCAATACGGGGCACTGAGCTGAGGAGCACTGCGTTGGGCATAGAGAATATTCCACTACTTGGGGTCAATATTGACCATGTCGCCACCCTGCGACAGGCGCGGGGGACCATATATCCCAGCGTGATGGATGCGGCAATTCTGGCAGAGAAGGGTGGAGCAGACGGGATCACCATGCATCTGCGCGAGGATCGTCGCCATATCCAGGACCACGATCTTGAAGAGGTTGCTGCTCACGTCACTACCAAAATCAATCTGGAGATGGCGGTGACCGAGGAGATGATCTCCATTGCAGAGAAGTTCAGCCCTGCCGACTGCTGTCTGGTTCCGGAAAAGCGCGAGGAGCTGACCACCGAGGGGGGGCTCGATGTTGCAGGGCAGATCGAGAAGATGAGGGATGCAGTGGCTCGTCTCGCTGCAGCGGGGATTCAGGTCTCACCATTTATTGATCCGGACCCTCGCCAGATCGAGGCAGTTGCCGAGATTGGCGCCCCGGTCTGTGAAATCCATACCGGTCGCTTTGCAGATGCAACGGATGATCAGGAGCGTAACGAGGAGTTTGAACGGATTAGAGAGGCGGTCCGTTTCGCCAAAGAGCTAGCCATTCAGCCCAATGCAGGACATGGACTCCACTACGGAAATGTACAGCGGATTGCGGCCCTGCCGGATATTGTGGAGCTCAATATCGGCCACTCAATTGTTGCGCATGCTCTGTTGGCTGGAGGGTTGGAGCAGTCTGTCAGAGAGATGAAAAAACTAATGATAGAAGCACGCAGCAGCTGATTCATGATTATTGGGATAGGGACAGATCTGGTTGATGTGAGGCGAATCAGGGAGAGTCTGGAGCGCCACGGCGACCGTTTTGCCAACAAGATCCTCTCAAAAAATGAGACGATTGAGTTTCAGCAGTGTGGGGAGAGGATCAAACCCCACTTTCTGGCCAAGCGATTTGCCGCAAAAGAGGCAACAGTAAAGGCTCTGGGGACCGGATTTCGTGATGGTATCCAGTTGCGTGATATTGAGGTTACCCATACCGACAAGGGAAAGCCTGAATTGAAACTTTCTGGTGCAGCCAAGAGAGAGCAACAGCATCTTGGAGTAATATCTACCCATATATCCATATCGGACGAACATGAACACGCTGTCGCATTTGTAATAATGGAGAAGGAATGAATTACCAAACCATGCACTCTCTGGTGGGGAACACCCCGCTGGTACAGCTTCAGCGCCTGCCGGGTGAGGATAGCGAGAGGCGAAACAACACGATTTTGGTAAAGCTGGAGGGCAATAATCCAGCAGGGTCGGTAAAGGATCGCCCCGCCCTTAGTATGATTCAACACGCCCAGGAGAGAGGGGAGATCGAGCCGGGTGACACCCTGATCGAGGCGACCAGTGGCAACACCGGGATTGCCCTGGCGATGGCCGCGGCGATTATGGGTTACCGCATGATTCTGGTGATGCCGGAGCACATGAGTGTAGAGCGCCGCGCCTCGATGCGGGCCTATGGTGCGGAGCTGGTGCTGACCCCGGCAGAGGGGAGCATGGAGGCGGCCATAGACAAGTCACGCGAGCTGGAGGCTGCCGGCAGTGGCAAGATTCTCGACCAGTTTTCCAACCAGGATAACCCGCTGGCCCACTATGAGGGGACAGCGCCGGAGATCTGGCGGGATACAGCCGGGAAGATCACCCACTTCATCAGTGCCATGGGGACAACGGGGACCATTATGGGAAGCTCCCGCTACTTTAAGGAGCAGAACCCCGCAGTGCAGATTATCGGAGTACAGCCGCAGGAGGGGTCAAGCATCCCCGGGATACGGCGCTGGCCAAAGGAGTATCTGCCAAAAATCTATGATGCATCACAGGTTGACCAGATTGTCGATGTCTCTCAAGAAGATGCGGAAGAGATCACCCGCCGTCTGGCTACAGAGGAGGGGATCTTCTGCGGTGTCTCCTCCGGTGGAGCGGTAGCGGCGGCACTGAAGCTCTCACGACAGCTGGAGAATGCAACCATTGTGACCATAATCTGTGACCGAGGTGATCGTTACCTCTCAACTGGTCTGTTTCCAGTAGAATAGAGGAGTTTAGCCGTGGGTCGCAGACGCCGTAAACCACTACCCCAGGAGCCTGTACGGGCAACCATTGAGTCACTTGCCCACGACGGCAAGGGGATAACCCACAGTGACGGCAAGGTCGTCTTCATTCCGGGGACACTTCCGGGGGAGGAGATCCTCTACAAACTGACGGGGCGACGCCGGAACTTCGACTCCGGAGAGGTGGTAGAGGTCATTACCCCATCCCCCGACCGTGTAGAGCCACCATGCCCACACTTTGCAGGGTGTGGCGGCTGCTCCCTGCAGCAGATGGAGGCGGGGGCACAGATCCAATTCAAACAGCAGACCCTGCTCGACAACTTCTCCCGTCTGGGCAAGGTAAACCCCGAGAGCCTGCTCCCCCCACTAACCGGCCCGGTTGTCGGTTATCGGCGCAAGGCACGTCTCGGGGTCCGTTATGTCCCCAAGAAGGGCGGGGCATTGGTCGGCTTTCGCGAAAAACAGAGTGGCTACCTGACGGTAATGGACTCCTGCATGGTGTTGACGCCAGAGGTTGGCGAGCATATTGGTGACCTTCGTGATCTGATCAGCGAGATGGATGGTTGCAACAAGATTGCCCAGATCGAGGTTGCCTGCGATGACCACCAGACCCTGCTGGTATTCCGCAATCTGGAGCCACTGTCGGAGGATGACCAGGCGCGCCTGGACAGCTTTGGCAGAGAGCACAAGATCAATATATATCTCCAGCCCAAGGGGCCGGAGACGGTTGCCCCCCTCAACCCGGAGCAGCGTACAGAGCTCTCATACCGGCTTGACCAGTTCGAGCTGGAGTACCATTTTCTCCCCACCGATTTCACCCAGGTCAACAGCACAATAAACCAGGCGATGGTACCGCTTGCCATTGAGCTGCTCGATCTCAAGGCAGAGGACGAGGTGCTTGATCTCTTCTGTGGGCTGGGAAACTTCACCCTGCCGATCGCCACAACAGCGGGCCATGTGGTCGGGGTTGAGGGGAGTGAGGAGCTGGTACAGCGGGCACGTGATAACGCGGAGCGTAACCAGATCAAGAATGCCGAGTTCTTTGCGGTAGATCTGCAGGATGAAGAGACCGGAGGGGTCTGGCTCAACAACCGTTACAACAAGGTGCTGCTTGATCCTCCACGGAGCGGCGCCCTGGAGATAGTGCAGAAGATGCGCAAGATCAAGCCGCAAAGAATCGTCTACGTCTCCTGCAATCCGGCAACCCTGGCACGGGATGCCGATGAGCTGGTAAACAACCAGGGGTACCGCCTGCTCTCGGCAGGGGTGATGGATATGTTCCCCCACACCGCCCACGTCGAGTCTATCGCCCTGTTTGAGAAGAGCGACTGAGTGGTTACAGTTAGCGCACCAAACTGTAACCATTCGTAACCAAAGCGACGTGAGATGTCGCTATTCTGTGTCATAAAATACAAGGACACAGAAATTGGGGAGGAAACTATGACGATTGGGGTGCAAACCTACAGAGCGTATACAAATCCTGAGTCTAATAACGGCCAGGTAATACGCTTGTTGCATATTACGCTACTAGCGTATAAAATATAAGCATGATTTTTGTAGAGTTGCCACTGTTTCAAAAGCATGTCACTTTTACAGATGATGAGTTACGAGCAGTTCAGAACGAAATCGTAACCAATCCCGACTGTGGGGCACTAATTGCTGGCACTGGTGGACTACGAAAACTACGGGCTGGTCTTGATGGTAGAGGCAAGCGTGGTGGAGCACGGGTGATCTATTATGTGCAGATATCAGTATCAGTTTGCTATCTGCTACTGGCATATCCCAAAAATGTGCAAGAGAACCTAAATCCAAATCGGGCTAAGCAACTGAAACAACTGTTAGATGAGGTGGTCAACAATGGATGATATGATTTTTAATGATCTTCTGGAGAGCACAAGAAACATGGTGAAGCACTCCAAGGGGGAGACTGTACAAGGCGCTGTCACTACCACCCTGTCGGAGGTCGACATAAAAAAGGTGCGGGAACGTGTGGGAGTATCACAAGCTGTCTTTGCTGCATTGATTGGGGTGTCTCGCAGGACACTGGAGAACTGGGAGCAGAGCCGGGTTACTCCATCAGGCCCAGCCAAGGCGTTATTGAAGATTTTGGAGGCAGACCCAGAGGGGGCAATGAAGGTGCTGCACTCATAAGTTACATAGGGGGCACCATCCGTCTCACGGGTGACCTACTGGATACCAATTTCTATTTGTACAGCCTCGCCATCGCCCGTGTCTTCTTCCTGAACCACTCCCGCATATGGGGCGGTTGCAGCACCTCTACCT
>CALEHW010000030.1 GCA_937877715.1 uncultured Methylophaga sp.
CTCCCTAGGCATCGGTGTATATTATTCACAGTATGGCTAACATATTCGCCAAGTTGAAAACTGGAACGGGAGCACTGCTCTCTGCTCTTGCACTGAGTCTGCTGTTGGCATCAGCGGCGGCGGTGGCTGATCCTGCAGCCCCAGACTATGCAGATATCAATCTGATTCTCCCTGTAGAGCAACTCAACGCCTCCAAGAGCTCGTTTGATTTTGATTGGCGCCATGCAAAGGTTGGGCTGGAGCATGACGATCTCTATTATGGACTGCGTCTCAACAAGGGGGAGCTCTCGGTGGGAAACAGTGATTCCGGCTGGAAAACCACGCTTGATCTACCGGATCAGCAGATCAAGTTCAAGTGGAATTTCTGACCCCCTCTCCTCTGTAGTCACCCTTAACTAACCATCTTCCCCGCTGCCTGCATGTCGGCATGGTATGAGGAGCGGACCATTGGGCCGCTGGCAACATTGGAGAAGCCCATCTTCTCTCCAACTACTCTGAGCTCATTAAACTCTTCTGGTGTAACAAAGCGGTCTACGGGCAGGTGGTGACGACTTGGCTGCAGATATTGCCCCAAGGTTAGTCGATCGACCCCGTGGTTACGTAGATCCTCCATCACCTTTTCAACCTCCTGGATGGTCTCTCCCAACCCCAGCATGATTCCTGACTTGGTGGGAACCAGAGGGTTGAGACGGCTAAAATTCTGCAACAGAGTTAGTGAGCCCTCGTAACTTGCTCCTGGGCGACTCTCTCTGTAGAGGCGAGGGACTGTCTCAAGATTGTGGTTGAAGATGTCTGGAGGGTGGTTGGTCAGAATATCGAGAGCCCGCTCCTCTCTTCCCCGAAAATCTGGGACCAGAATCTCTATTTTTGTCTCTGGAGTGGTCTCTCTGATCTGCGAGATGCATCTGCCATAGTGGTTGGCACCACCATCCCTCAGATCATCTCGGTCAACAGAGGTTATTACTACATACCTAAGCTCCATGGAGGTGATGGCACTGGCCAGTTTTTTTGGCTCATCCTCATCTGGGGGTAGTGGTTTTCCATGGGCGACATCACAAAATGGACAGCGACGGGTACAGATATCCCCAAGTATCATAAAAGTGGCAGTGCCGTGGGAGAAGCATTCGCCAAGGTTGGGGCATGATGCCTCCTCACAAACCGTATTGAGTTCACTTTTTTGCAACAAGTTGCGGATGCGGGACACCCCCTCACCCTGTGGCGCCTTGGCACGGATCCACGATGGTTTCCGTAGTGGTGAGGTGGTTGGTTTTACCTTGATGGGAATGCGGGAGACCTTATCGGCACCTCGTTGATGCAGAGGAGAGTTGCGTGATTTCATGTTTGCTATTCTACCTGATGGGTGTATCCCAGTTGTTGCATCAGCTGCTGAACCAGAAGATTCTGGACTACCTTCCGTTCTGGCATCTTGATCAAATTGGAGAGCTGGGTAACGGCAAGACCCTCGTAGCCACATGGGTTGATTCGAGAGAATGGTTCTAGGTCCATTTTTAGATTGAAGCTCAGGCCATGAAAACTCTTCCCTCTGCGAATTCTCAATCCGACAGCTGCAATCTTTGCTCCATCCACATAGACCCCGGGTGCATCTTTTCTGGCAGTGGCATCGATATTGTAGGTTTTCAGTAGCTGGATAATGCTCTGCTCCAGTGCTGTAACCAGTGCCCGCACTCCAAGATTTCTTCGTTGCAGATCAATCATGGTATAGAGAATCAGCTGTCCGGGGCCATGGTAGGTGACCTGGCCCCCACGGTCTATCTGCACCACGGGAATATCACCTGGAGCCAGCAGATGCTCCTCTTTTGCAGCTCGGCCCAAGGTGAAGAGTGGCGGGTGCTCTACGATCCAGAACTCATCCACGGTGGATTCGGTGCGCTCTTCGGTAAACTCTTGCATCTGTCGCCAAGTTGGTTCGTATGGAACACTGCCTAGCTGGCGAACGATAATCTCTCTCATGGGGTTATTAATTGTCCCAAAAGTAGGGGCAGTTCTGTGCGAGCAACACGCTCGAGCACATCCATGTATCGCTCGACTGTAGCCATCCATGGCCACAGACGGTTGCCTGCACAGAACTGCCACTACTTTTGGGACCGTTCATAACTACAGCGCCATTATGACCCGCTGGTCTGCTGTGAGGTCATAGTAGATGTCATCAAGCTGCTTTTTGCTGGTTGCGGTAATGGATACGGTTACAGAGATGAAGTTACCATTTCTGCTAGGTCTGGTTTTGACTGCGCCCTCACCAAAATCAGGCACATGTCTGCGTACCAGCGTGGCTACATGGGCATCAAATTCATCCTCATCCTTCCCCATCGCCTTGATGGAGAAGCTGCATGGGAACTCCAGTAGGGTCTCCTCACTGTTGTTATCCGTGTCACTCATGGGCTACTCTCCCGGAACTGCTGCTTGAATCTCTGCAGCAGATCGTCCATTCTCAGGGTGGTGGGGCCAGGTTTACCATCCCCAACAGGATTCTGGTTGAGGCTCGTTACAGGCACTATCTCTTTTGTGGAGCTGGTGACCCAGATCTCATCTGCATCCTGTAGCTGCTGTTTGCTGATCTCATCCTCTCTTGCGTCGATACCATGTTTGACGGCAAGTTCCAGTAGCAGGTCACGGGTTATCCCTGGTAGCAGATGGGGGCCCTTTGGTGGGGTTATGACGGCTCCGTTCCTTGCAATAAAGAGGTTGCTGGCAGCACCCTCTGTCACCATGCCATCCCGAATCAGGATGGACTCCTTTGCACCATGGTCCAGTGCATGCTGGCGATGGAGTACATTGGCCAGCAGACTTATTGATTTGATGTTGCATCGCTCCCAGCGGCTATCCTCCTCGGTGATTGCCGAAACGCCTGAATCGAGGACATCTGGTGGAGAACCCAAGAGGGGGTTGCTCATCATGAACAGGGTGGGTGGGGTATTGTCTGGAAAAATATGGTCTCTGGGTGCTGTTCCACGGGTGATCTGCAGATAGAGTGATTGATCTTTGCCGCAGTAGCAGTGGCTATTGCGTCCAATAAGCTCTGTCAGAAGATCCTTCCACTCTGTTGCTGAGTGGGGGTTGGCAATGCGTATCTCGGCCAGGCTGTTCCCTAGTCGTTGAAGATGCTCATCAAGGCGAAATGGTTTTGTCCCATAGACCGGGATAACCTCGTAGACCCCATCTCCGAAGAGGAAACCGCGATCCAGCACCGGGATTCGCGCCTCCTCAAGTGGCAGGAATTGGCCATTCAGGTAGACAATCACTGGAACCAGAGCTTAACTGCATCCACCATGCTGTCCCAAAGGTCACCCTCGCCGACACTTTCCAGCGCAACCAGTGGGGTCTCGGCAACTGGCTTTCCATCTACGCTGAAGATGACAGTTCCCAGTAGAGTTCCCTGTTCGACAGGAGCCTCTATTATTGTATCCACAAGTATGATCTCTGATTGAAGATCTCTGAACTGGTTGCGTCCCAGGGTGATTGTCAGAACCTCAGTCACCCCGGCACTGATCGTCTCCTGTGTCCCCTTCCAGATCTGTGGAGAGGAGAGTGTTTCCCCAGGCTCGGTGATTGTCTGGGTTTCATAGAAACGGAAACCAAAGTTGAGTAGTTTCTGAGTCTCGCGGGCACGTGTCTCGGTGCTTTCGGTTTTCATGACCACTGAGATCAGTCGCATATCATCCCTTTTGGCAGAGGAGACTAGGCAGTATCCAGCCGCTTCGGTATATCCTGTCTTCAGCCCATCAACGCTCTCATCTCGCCACAGCAACTTGTTGCGGTTGGACTGCTTGATAGGTTTGCCGCTCTTCAACTCCTTGCCATAGATAAACTCCTTCTCAGAATAGAGTGGGTAGTACTCAGGAAAATCCCGAATAAGTGCCTGGGAGAGGATAGCCATATCTTCAGCACTGGTGTAGTGGTCTTCATCGGGCATTCCTGTGGCATTCATGAAGTGGCTGTTCTTCATCCCAAGGATCTCGGCATACTGATTCATCAGCTCGGCAAATGTCTCCTCTGCCCCACCAATATATTCCGCCAACGCAACACTGGCGTCATTACCTGAAGAGATGATCATCCCTTTAAGAAGATCTTCGACTGCTATCTTCTTCCCAACCTCAATGAACATCTTGGAGCCACCAGTTCTCCACGCCTTCTCACTGATAGTGACCTCATCACTCATCTGAATATTGCCCTGCTTCAGCTCGCTGAAGATGGCATATGAGGCCATGATCTTGGTCAGACTGGCGGGTGCTAATCTCTCCTGACTATTGCCCTCTGTAATTATCTTGCCACTATCAAAGTCCATCAGGATATACCCATTTGCTGCAACAGATGGTGCCTTGGGGACAATCCTGGGGACAGCAACAGAGGTTGTGCTGACTGCTGTAAATAGTAGTATCGAGAGGTAACAGATGATTTTGCTGGTGTTTGTCATGAGAGAGTACTTTCTTGGTCTGTTGTGCATAAGGTTCAGATTCTATCTCTTTTTTACCACCGCTTCGATGCCGATTTTTCTGAGCTGGTTACGAATGGTGTCGATGGAGAAATGGTTGTTACGAGGTTCGATCACTACCTGATGTAGCCTCTTATCACCACTGGCTACACTTCTGATCTCTACCGGTGTGGTGATCCGTTCAGTTAGTTTTTGTTGGAGAGCTGATGCATTTTTCCTCTCTGAAAAGAGACCGAGCTGAAGATAGATGTCATCCTGAGTATTTGTTGAACTCTCCTCTCCAGGGGGCACGACCCTGATTGAGACCGGCGCAGTCCCCCTCTTTATAATCCCAAGCTTGAGAGCTGCAGTATAGGAGAGGTCAATAATTCTCCCCTCATGAAAGGGCCCGCGGTCGTTGACCCGCACCACGACCTTTCTGTTGTTATCCAGATTGGTAACCTCAACATAGCTAGGGAGTGGCAGAGTCTTGTGGGCGGCGCTCATCTTGTACATGTCGTAGCGCTCCATGCAGGAGGTGGGTTTGCCATCAAAGTTGGGGCCGTACCATGAGGCGACTCCTCGCTCTCTGAAGCCGGCTGCAGATTTCATGGGACGGTAGGTTTTGCCCAACACTTTATATGAATCCATATTCCCATATTTGCAGAGTGGTTCATGTTTTGGGACAGCGTCCGGAGTTGATGTCAGATTTGCCGGTTTTGAGGAGGTGACCATGGATGTCATGTTTGAGACAGAGCTGCAGCCACCCAGCAGGAGCATGGTCATGATGATGGTTAGAAGTGAGATTGTATCTATGATTTTCAACGATCTGGGAAAGCGGTTTGCCACAAACTGCTTGCTTCCTGTTGAGGTGCTACTACTACTTCTCATAAGACTTGCGAATCTCTTCACTGAGCTGGAAAACAGCCATGGTGTAGAGTGTCCTGGGGTTATATTTGGAGATGACGTAGAAGTTGTGGAGGGCAACCCAGTGCTCGACCCCATCTTTTCCCTTCAGCTCCAGCAGGAGTGCCTTGGCATCTTCTGGATATGGTTGCTGGATCTGGAAGCCGGCATTGAGAATCTCGCCAACACTATACTTCGGTTTCAGTTTCTTCAGAATGAGATTCTGGTAGGGGCTCTCCGGGGGAGATGGGAGGGTCAAAACTGTCCCCTCCATAAGATAGTCTGGTTGTAGGTTGATAAAGGCACCGGGATTCTGCTCAAGAATCTGGTTCATCAGAGATGGTATGGAGTCGCCACCTGGGGTGTAAACCTCCTGGGCTATCTTCCAGAGAGAGTCACCCTGCTGCACTCTTCTCTCGGTTGATGGATCATTGGCTGGCGAGCTGTAAGTTGCAGGTGTAGCAACTGGTTTACCGGATCTCCATCCATGATGGCGCAGATAGTTAGCAATACTGCCGATGGCATCGGCAGGAGTGTGCCAGATATCCTTTTTTCCGTCTCGGTCAAAATCGACCGCCAGTTTGCGGTAGTTGCTGGGCATGAACTGCGGCATCCCCATGGCCCCAGCATATGATCCCAGATAGCTGTAGGGATCACGCTTCTCCTCGCGGGCCATAAGCAAGAATGCCTCCAGCTCAGAGGTGAAGAAGCGCTCTCTTTTGGGGTAGTTAAAGGCGAATGTGGCCAGCGCATTGATCACCGGATTCTTTCCCATATAGCCGCCATAACGGGTCTCCACTCCAAGAACACCCACAATGAGATGAGCCGGAACCCCGAACTCCTCCTCAGCACGCGCCAGAGTCTCATGGTGCTGCCCCCAAAACTTGACCCCGTTGCGGATGATCCCCGGTTTGACATGCTTTCTGCGGTACTCTGCCCATGGCCTTGATTCAGCTGGGTTATCCATCTTCGCCTTGCGTTTGGCGGAAGATGTTTTATTACCGTTTTTTTTCTCCCGCAGAGAGAGTTGCTCCAGGGTGGTGGTCAGTTTTGCGCGTTGAAAACCATGGGTGGTGACCATTCGTTCGATAAAATTTTGTACATTTTCCCGCTGGATGATGGTGGTGGATCCATTGCCTTCTATGGATGGCTCTGCGGCTGCACCTGAACAGGCTAGTGGGAACAGGAGTATTGCTCCTTGTGAAAGTGATCTCAATCTCGCACGGGCGGACGTCTGTGGCCAGGACGGCCACAGACGAGTGACACAGGGATGTGCTTGAATGTGTCGCATGGGCGAGATTGAGATCACTTTTGCAAGTATCGATATTGGAAAAAGCTGTAGGGAATTCTTGTTCATTGGTCCAGGAGTCGTCTATGTGTCTGAATGGACATTAGGATGCCGAAGGCGGCCATCAGTGTCACCATTGAGGTGCCACCATAACTTACCATGGGAAGTGGTAGTCCAACTACCGGCAGCAGGCCGCTCACCATCCCCACATTTACAAAGAAGTAGGTGAAGAAGATCATGGTAATGCCACCGGCCAGCAGTCTGGTGTAGGTCTCCTGTGCCTGTATTGCAATGGTCAATCCGCGGAAGATGATGAAGAGATATAGAGAGAACAGGATCAACACCCCCCAGAACCCAAACTCCTCAGCCAATACCGCAAAGATGAAGTCGGTATGTCGCTCCGGCAGGAACTCCAGTTGGGACTGGGTCCCGTTGAGCCACCCCTTGCCAAATCCTCCACCGGAGCCGATGGCAATCTTTGACTGGATTATGTGGTAACCGGAACCACGAGGATCGCTTTCGGGATCGAGAAAGGTGAGTACTCGCTGCTGCTGGTAGGGCTTCATCAGGTAGATCCAGAACAGTGGTAGCAGGGCTGCAGCTGATGCAGCCAGTCCGGCAATAATTCGCCAGGAGATTCCGGCCAGAAAGAGGACAAAGAATCCGGAGCTGGCGATCAGTATAGAGGTCCCCAGGTCTGGCTGTTTGGCAATTAGCAGAACCGGAAAGATGATCAGTGCGGTGGCGGCAAGCAGCCGTTTTGGCTCTGGCGGCAGATGGTGTTCCGAGAGATAGGCAGCAACCATCATCGGGATAATCAGCTTCATCATCTCCGATGGCTGAATCAGGAATACTCCAAGATTCAGCCAGCGCTGCGCCCCCTTGTGGCTTTCGCCCGCCAATGGGACCGCGATCAACATCAGCAAGCCGATCATGAAGAGCCAGAAAGTGATGATCTTCAGCCAGTGAGGAGGGATCTGTGCGGCTACAAAGAGAACCGTAAAGGCGACTGCCACCCGAGTTATCTGCCGTGTCAGCATTTCCGGATCCTCTCCGCCGGCACTGTAGAGTACCAGTAGCCCGAACGTGGTCAGGAGCAGTAATCCAGCCAGTAGTGGGATGTCGATATGGAGACGGAAGGCGAGGGAGATCTTCCTGCGGGTATGGTCGACCCCGCGGGAATCCAGTGCAGAGTGGCTGCTCATCCTGCCCCCTCTTGGGTGTAATCTATGAGGTATCGGTCCATCACCTGTTTTGCGATGGGTGCGGCCACAGAGCCACCATGGCCACCGTTCTCCACAATGACGGCAATGGCGATCTCTGGATCCTCCATGGGGGCGAAAGCGACAAAGAGGGCGTGGTCCCGTAGATGTTCCGGCAGGCTCTTCTCATCATATTTGTCTCCCTGCTTTATGGTAAAGACCTGTGCCGTACCGGTCTTGCCGGCGATGGTGTATTTTGACCTCTTGCCGATTTTTCTTGCGGTACCGTGACTGCTATGGGCTACACGGCGCATGGAGTCGTGGATCTGATCCCAGTTGGACTGCTCCTTGATGGTGATCCTGCCAAGCGAGGCGTATTTTTGCAATTGTGGGTTCTCTATCCTGGTGGATCGGGTTGCATAGAGTAGATGGGGCTGTATCTGCTCTCCCTGGTTGGCAAGGGTGGCGAAGGCTGAGGAGAGCTGCAGTGGGGTGGCGGTGAAGAAGCCCTGGCCAATGCCGACGCTCAGGGTCTCGCCTGGATACCATGGCTCTTCCCGATTTACCTCTTTCCACTGCCGCGACGGCAGTAGCCCTGGCTGCTCTCCCGTAATATCTGCCCCACTCAGCCGGCCAAAGCCAAACTGGGAGAGATAGCTGTTGATGGCATCAATCCCCATGCTGTAGGCGAGGTTATAGAAGTAGACATCACAGGATTCGACAATGGCCTTGTCAAGATCGGTCTCACCATGTCCTCTCTTTTTCCAGTCCCGGTATTTATGTTTATACCCCTTGATCTGGTACCACCCGTTGCAGAAGGTGGACTTATCGGCAGTGATCTGGCCAGTTTCTAGTCCAGCCAGTGCCATTAGGGGTTTGACGGTAGAGCCTGGCGGATACTGCCCCTGCAGAAAGCGGTTGAAGAGGGGGCGTTCACCGGAGTCACGCAGCTCTTGGTAGTCTCTGCTACTGATTCCGTTGACGAAGAGGTTGGCATTGAATGAGGGTTTGCTCAGCATCGCAAGAATCCCCCCGGTTTTTGGCTGGATCGCCACCACAGCTCCGCGATAATCTCCCATTGCCTCGTCAGCAACAGCCTGCAGCTTACTGTCAATGGTGAGAAAGAGATCATCTCCAGGGGTTGGTTGGCTCTCCTCCAGCACCCGGATTACACGCCCAATAACGTTACTCTCCACCTGACGAATGCCGGGGGTGCCATGGAGCATCTCCTCGTAGTAGTGTTCGATACCAGTCTTGCCGATGTACTCCGACCCTCGGTAGCCACCTTGGTCAATTTGTTGCAGCTCTTCCTCATTGATTCTGCCTATATATCCGATGACATGGGCGGTCAGGTTATGGAGCGGGTAGTGTCGAGTCTGGCGGTCATTGATGGAGACCCCAGGAAATTGGTGGCGACTGACCTCAAAACGGGCAACCTCCTCAGTGGTAAGAGAGAAACGGAGTGGAACAGGATTGAAGCGGCGTGCTCCTCTCCGGTTGAGACGTATCTCTTGGTGAAAACGCTCCAGATCCTCCTTGCTGTAAGAGATCAGTTGTGACAGCCGCTGCAGTGTATCTAGCATATCCGGAACCCGTGTTGGGGTGATCTCCAAGCGGAAGGTGGTGCGGTTCTCGGCCAGCAGAATGCCGTTACGGTCATAGATATTGCCACGGGGCGGCGGGATGGGGACGGTGTGAACCCGGTTGTCGTTCGAGAGGGTTGTGAAGTGGTCGTGCTGGGTGACCTGCAGATTGAACATCCGTATGGTCAGCATCAATATTACCAGCGAGACCAGCACCATTGCCAGGGTGGCCCGGTTACGAAACAGGATGGCTTCGAAGTGGTGGTCCTTGAGTGCCGGAATCATTTAGCGACGGCTCAGACGGTCTGCCAGAAGGTAGAGTGGCGGCCAAAACAGGGGGGTGGTAAGTATTGGCCACCAGAATAGCATGCTCTCCGGAGCTCCATTGGTGGCGCCATGTATCAGATATTCCATGGTCAGATTGACCATCGTTACTATAGCGATAATGATCATCTGCTGAGTCCCTACAAAGACCCGTAGCTGGAGATGAAACTGGAGCGCCACAAATGTGGTAAAGGCGAAGGTGAGGGCATGAATACCGAGCAGGGACCCAGTGAGCAGATCAACCATGAGGCCCAGTAGCCAGCTTCGTATTATGCCGCTCTGCAGTGGTGCGAAAACTCCCAGATAGAAGAGTACCAGGGCGATCCAGTGGGGGCGGAAGGGGCGAATCGATTCAGCCAGTGGCAGTATGGTCAGAGCAGCTGCTGTGATGATCAGCAGGAGGGGTACTCTCCATCCATGGTTGGATCTGAATTTCACCCTGCACCTCCGGTTTCATCACTGGAGATGGTTGGCAAGGATTGGAAGCTGGGCCAGATCAGCAGAACCTCCCGGCTCCTCTCAAGTGAGGCTGCAGGTGTCAACAGGGTCTCTGCAAAAGGTTGGTCCTGGGGGTGCTTGATGGAGTGGACAGTTCCGACCGGATAGCCAAAGGGGAACCTTCCACCCAAGCCAGAGGTGATCAGGGTGTCACCCGGCACCACATCGCTGCCACTCGGCAGGAAGCGCAGGGTGATGCGGCTGGAGCGCCCCCCTCCTGTGGCGATGGCACGCAGTCCGTTTCTCCTGTTTTGTACCGGAATCGAATGTCTTGAGGAGGAGATCAGCAGGGCGGTGCTTGCGAGCGCATTAACGCGGATTATCTGCCCCATCACCCCATCGGCATCCATTAGTGGCTGACCGATGTAGACCCCGTCTCTCTCCCCCTTGTTGATGACGATCTCTTGGTTGAATGCATCTAGATCAATGGAGACTATTTCGGCAATAAGTATCCGCTCATCCCCATAGATGGTGGATGATTTCAGCAGCGCCCGCAGGCGGCTGTTTTCAGACTCCAGGGCCTCAAGCCGCTGCAGTCTCTGTTGTAGCAGCAGATTTCTGTTACGCAGGCTGGCATTATCCTCCTGCAGTTGCTGCCGTGAGGTGACCCCCTCCGAGACCCAACTGGCAAGGCCCCAGGGCAGATCGACAATCCGTTGCAGTGGATAGAGTACGGTCTCCATCCAGGCCCTCAATTGGTAAGCTTTATCCAGGCGCTGATCGGCGGCAATAAGTAGCAGTGAGAGTAGCGCCACTGCAACCATCTTCAGGATAAGGGTATCACCCCTCCTGAAAATAGATCCCTGAGATGCGGTGTTAGCAGGCAATGGTGACGAGAGAGGTTACGGCGAAATCAGTCACTCAAAAAGGTGTCGTTATTCATCTCGTCCATCAATTCGAGCGCACGTCCACCTCCTCTTGCCACACAGGTCAGAGGATCCTCTGCGACTGCCACCGGAAGTCCGGTCTCCTCCGTAAGCAGGCGATCGAGGTCACGTAACAGGGCACCACCACCAGTGAGAATCATCCCTCTCTCGGAGATGTCTCCTGCTAGCTCTGGCGGAGTCTTCTCCAGGGCATCTCTGACCGCACGGATAATCTCCGAGAGAGGCTCCTGCAGAGCCTCCAGAATCTCGTTGCTGTTGACCGTAAAGGCGCGCGGAATCCCTTCGGCCAGATTACGGCCACGCACCTCGATCTCCTTGATCTCGCTACCGGGGAAGGCGCTGCCGATCTCCATCTTCACTCGCTCGGCTGTGGCATCACCGATCAGGCTACCGTAGTTGCGTTTGATGTAGCTGACAATGGACTCATCAAAACGGTCACCACCAACCCGAACCGAGGCAGAGTAGACAACCCCGGCAAGGGAGATGATGGCCACCTCTGTGGTGCCGCCACCAATATCCACCACCATGGAGCCACCAGGTTGTTCCACTGGAAGTCCGGCCCCAATTGCTGCTGCCATTGGCTCCTCAATCAGATGAACCTCACGGGCACCGGCCCCCTCGGCCGACTCCTTGATGGCGCGACGCTCAACTTGGGTTGCACCACAGGGGACACAGACCAGTACGCGGGGGCTGGGTTTGAAAAAACGGTTTTCGTGCACCTTGTGGATAAAGTACTGCAACATCTTCTCGGTAATGTTGAAGTCGGCGATCACTCCATCCTTGAGTGGACGGATTGCGGTGATGTTACCAGGGGTACGCCCCAGCATCCTCTTGGCCTCGACCCCCACTGCCGTAATCGATTTATCGCCGCGTCCCTCCTCACGGATGGCAACAACAGAGGGTTCGTTGAGAACAATCCCTTGATTGCGCACGTAGACCAGCGTGTTTGCGGTCCCCAGGTCGATCGACAGATCGTTGGAGAAGAATCCAAACAGTCGTCCAAACATCCTTTTTTCCTCTGATATAGTAATTGTTATGGCAATCCCGAACTTTAGCAGTCGCCCGGGGTTGGGGCAAGGTTGCTTATATGTTAATTTAGTGCGTTTGATCTGCTTGGGGTTGTTCCCGATCCCATGTTGAAAACGAGATAGAAAATGTCACTTGAAAAGACCGATATAGAGAAGATTGCACATCTGGCACGATTGGCCATTGATGAAGCAGCAATTCCTGGCTATGCAGAGGACCTTTCCGGGATCCTCTCCCTGGTAGAGGAGATGAATGCCGTGGATACGGATGGGGTTGAGCCCCTGGCCCACCCTCATGATGCTGACCAGCGTTTGCGGGATGATCTGGTTACCGAAGAGAACCAGCGTGAACATCTGCAGCAGAACGCCCCACAGGTCGATGCCGGCCTGTTCCTGGTTCCCAAGGTGATTGAATAATATGAAAAACAGAACATTATCTGAACTCTCTCAACTATTGCGGGATAGAGAGGTCTCCAGTGTAGAGCTGGCCGAATACTATCTGGAGCGGATCGGCAGAGTTGGCCCCGAACTGAATAGCTTCATCTCTGTGACCGGTGAACAGGCACTGAGTCAGGCTGCTGAGGCTGACAGGTTGATTGCGGCTGGTCAGGCTGGCCCGTTGACAGGTCTGCCTATCGCCCACAAGGATATTTTCTGCACTCAGGGTGTTCGCACCTCCTGCGGTTCAAAGATGCTCGATAACTTTATTGCTCCTTATGACGCAACAGTGGTTGAGAAGATGCAACAGTCCGGGGTGGTTATGCTGGGCAAGACCAATATGGATGAGTATGCGATGGGCTCCTCCAACGAGAACAGCCACTATGGCCCGGTCAGCAATCCATGGAACAGGGAGACGGTCCCCGGGGGTTCCTCGGGCGGCTCAGCGGCAGCCGTGGCGGCACGACTGGTCCCTGCAGCGACCGGTACCGACACTGGTGGTTCAATTAGGCAGCCGGCAGCTCTGTGTGGGATTACCGGACTTAAACCAACATATGGCAGGGTTTCGCGTTGGGGGATGATCGCCTTCGCCTCCAGCCTTGATCAGGGTGGTCCGATGACCCAGAGCGCCGAGGATGCGGCAATGATGCTCAATGCAATGGCCGGATTTGACCCCAAGGACTCCACCAGTATGGAGCGTGAGGTTCCCGATTACACTGCAACCCTGAATGAATCCCTGGAGGGGGTGCGGATCGGACTGCCAAAAGAGTATTTTAGCGAGGGGCTGGATAGTGGTATCGGCAAGGTTGTAGAGGAGGCAATCGAGGAGTACCGCAAGATGGGGGCGGAGATTGTGGAGATTGAACTCCCCAATTCCGGCTTGGCGGTGCCTACTTATTACGTGTTGGCTCCTGCGGAGTGCTCCTCCAACTTATCCCGTTATGATGGGGTTCGCTATGGTTATCGCTGTGAGGATCCCAAGAACCTGGAAGATCTCTATAAACGGTCCCGTGGTGAGGGGTTTGGGGCAGAGGTCAAGCGCCGCATAATGATCGGTGCCTATGTGCTCTCTGCCGGCTATTACGATGCCTACTACCTCAAGGCGCAGCGTCTGCGCCGCCTCATTAGTGAGGATTTTCACAACGCCTTCGAGAAGGTGGATGTCATTATGGGTCCGGTCACCCCGACCACAGCCTTCCGTCAGGGCGAGAAATCGGATAATCCGGTCACTATGTATCTGTCTGATATATATACCATCGCGGTCAATCTTGCCGGTCTTCCGGGGATGTCGATCCCGGCAGGTTTCAGTGATGGGATGCCGGTTGGGTTGCAGCTGATCGGCAACCATTTTGATGAATCTAGACTGTTGAATCTCGCGCATAGGTACCAACAGACAACAGACTGGCACAGGCAGATGCCTGAAGGGGTCGAATAATGGAGTGGGAGATGGTGATTGGGCTGGAGATTCATGCCCAGCTCGCAACAAAGACAAAGATATTCTCTGCGGCCTCTACCGCGTTTGGGGCAGAACCCAACACCCAGGCCTGTGCCATCGATCTGGGGTTGCCAGGGGTACTGCCGGTGCTGAACCGGGAGGCGGTCCATATGGCGACCAAGTTTGGTCTGGCGATTGATGCCGAGGTTGCTCACAAGTCGGTCTTTGCCCGTAAGAACTACTTCTATCCTGACCTCCCCAAGGGGTATCAGATCAGCCAATTTGAGCTGCCAATTGTGGGGATAGGTGAGATCGAGATTGACCTTGAGAATGGCGTCACCAAGATGATCGGAGTGACCCGTGCCCATCTGGAGGAGGATGCCGGTAAGTCACTGCATGAGGATTACCATGGGATGAGCGGTATCGATCTCAATCGTGCCGGTACCCCGTTGCTGGAGATTGTCTCCGAGCCCGACATCCGTTCCGCAGCAGAGGCCATCGCCTACGCTAAGAAGATCCACTCGCTGGTGCAGTATCTGGAGATTTGTGACGGTAATATGCAGGAGGGATCATTCCGTATGGATGTAAATATCTCCCTGCGCCCTAGAGGTCAGGAGGAGTATGGTACCCGTGCCGAGATCAAGAATCTCAACTCCTTCCGCTTTATGGAGAAGGCGATCGCCTATGAGTTTGATCGTCAGATGTATATCCTGGAGGATGGTGGCAAGGTGGTTCAGGAGACCCGTCTCTATGATGTAGATAAGGGGGAGACCCGTTCCATGCGTTCCAAGGAAGAGGCCAACGACTACCGTTATTTCCCCGACCCTGATCTGCTCCCCTGTGTGCTTGATAATGAGTATATCGAGTCGGTTCGCAAGGAGCTGCCTGAGCTGCCAAATGAGAAGAAGCACCGCTTTATCACCCATCTTGGCCTCAGTGCTTATGACGCTGGTGTTCTTACCGGAAGCCGGGAGCTGGCTACCTACTTTGAGGCGGTTGCAGAGGCTGCTGGTGGAGAGAATAAGCTGGCAGCCAACTGGGTGATGGGGGAGTTCTCAGCAGCCCTCAACAAGGATGGCGTCTCTCTTGCCGACTCTCCAGTATCTGCCGAGATGTTGGGTGGAATGATAAGACGCATCTCTGACAACACCATCTCTGGCAAGATTGCCAAACAGGTGTTTGAGGCGATGTGGAGTGGTGAGGGCGATGCTGATGTGGTGATCGAGAAGGGGGGGCTGAAGCAGATTACCGACAGCGGTGCAATCGAGGCTATGATTGATGAGGTGATAGCAGCCAACCCGGCACAGGCAGAGCAGTTCAGGGCAGGTAAGGAGCAGCTGCTTGGATTCTTTGTTGGTCAGGTGATGAAGGCCTCAAAGGGGCAGGCCAATCCTAGTCAGGTTAATAAGATTCTGCGAGACAAACTCAAGTAACGATTTAAGGAATAAAAATGTTAGTAACCCCAATTCGAGGTCTTCGTCCCACTCCCGAGCGTGCGGAAGAGGTTGTGGCTCCACCTTACGATGTGCTCAATACGGCAGAGGCGCGACTACGTGCTGAGGGGCGCCCCAACAGTTTTCTCCATATCTCCAAGCCAGAGATCGATCTGCCGGAGGGGACTGACCCATATGACCCGGCAGTCTATGCCAAGGGGGCAGAGAATCTGCAGCGACTAATCGATGATGGGGTGCTGATTCGTGAGGAGAAGCCCTGCTACTACATCTATCGCCTAAAGTGGGAGGACCATGTGCAGACGGGGCTGGTGTTCGGCGCCTCGGTGGCTGCCTATGACATCAACCGGGTGCGTAAGCATGAGTTTACCCGCCCAGTGAAAGAGGATGACCGGGTGCGCCAGATCACGGCTCTGGGCGCAGAGACCGGCCCGGTGTTGCTGACCTATCGGGCTAATGATGCCGTCAAAGCCATCATTGATGAAAAGGCTGCCGAGGAGCCAATCTATGATTTGGTTGCAGATGATGGTATCGCCCATACCCTCTGGGTAGTGGATGATGATGAGAAGATCGGGCAGCTGAACCAGATTTTCGATGAGATGGATGCCCTCTATATTGCCGATGGACACCACCGCTCCGCCTCCGCCTCCCGGGTTGCAGCAGAGAGTGACAAAGAGAGCGCAGACCACTTCCTCTCTGTGGCGTTTGCCCACGATGAGATGAAGATTCTCGACTACAACAGGGTTATTCATGATCTCAACGGTCACTCGGCAGATGAACTGCTGGCGCAGGTGGCCGCCTCATTCGATCTGGAGATGAGTGCAGAGGAGGTGCGACCAGTAAAACCGACCCAGTTCGGAATGTATCTGGCTGGCCAGTGGTATCGTCTGGATGTTCACCCTGAACTGGTTTCATCCGATGATCCGGTGGCCTCACTGGATGTCAGTCTGCTGCAGAACAATCTGATTGAGCCGCTGTTGGGGGTGAGTGATCCTCGCCGTGATGACCGGATCGATTTTGTGGGCGGTATGCGTGGACTCGTGGAGCTGGAGAGACGTGTCGATTCGGGAGAGATGGCCGTAGCCTTCAGTCTCTACCCAACCACCATGGAGGCCCTGATGGATGTGGCTGATGCCAATGAGGTGATGCCACCCAAATCTACCTGGTTTGAGCCTAAGCTGGCGGACGGACTGGTTTCACACGTACTGGATTAGGATTGAGGCTTGGCAGGCCTGACCTCGCTGGAAATGTTCTCCATTGTGTCACTGTTTTAGCTGTTTGAGGTCAACCAGCCGGGTCTCAGAGAAGATGTCGTGTAGAGCCAATTTATCATTGTTGAATAGCATCCACCAGAGCCCGACTCCGCCCAGTCCAATGGATGGGATGGCGCTAAGGAAGCGCAGCAGGATATGCCAGAGGGTGAGTGGCTTTCCATCAATCCGCTCCAGACGAATACGCCATGTCTTCATTCCCAGGGTCTGTCCGGTGTTTAGCCAGGGCCAGGCAAAGTAGAAGAAGGATACAAAGAAGAGCCAGGTGGCCATCAGTGGATTACCTGGATCGGTGGCCTCCCCATCAGTAAAAATAGTCCCCACAGCTGCCGCAACCAGCAACAGTGCGAGTAGAAGCAGGCTATCGTAGAGGATGGCAAAGAGGCGGCGTGACAGCCCCACAGTTGGGAGTTTTGTGGGGGAAGATTTTGTTGTGGTCTCTGCTGTGTTCATCATGGGGTAACGGTATACTTTGCCGATATTATTTGACCCATTTTAGCAGACAGGAGTGTTGGCGATGCCTGAATATCGTTCCCGAACCACAACCCACGGCAGAAATATGGCTGGTGCCCGTTCCCTATGGCGTGCCACCGGTATGACCAATGAGGATTTCGATAAACCAATCATTGCTATTGCCAACTCCTTTACACAGTTTGTCCCCGGCCATGTCCACCTCAAGGATATGGGCCAGCTGGTTGCACGGGAGATTGAGAAGGCTGGTGGTGTGGCTAAGGAGTTCAACACCATTGCGGTTGATGACGGTATTGCGATGGGGCACAGCGGAATGCTCTACAGTCTGCCGTCACGCGAGATCATCGCCGATTCAGTTGAGTATATGGTCAATGCCCACTGTGCCGATGCGCTGGTCTGTATCTCCAACTGCGACAAGATCACCCCGGGAATGCTCAATGCATCCCTGCGCCTCAATATTCCAGTGATCTTTGTCTCTGGCGGCCCGATGGAGTCTGGGAAATCAGTAATTCAGGGAAAAGAGGTCCACCTCGATCTGATTGACCCCATGATTGCGGCAGGAGATGAGAGTGTCTCTGATGAGGATGTGATGGAGATGGAACGTTCCGCATGCCCCACCTGTGGCTCCTGTTCCGGAATGTTTACTGCCAACTCGATGAATTGCCTCACCGAGGCACTGGGGCTCTCTCTACCGGGGAATGGCTCTCTGTTGGCAACCCACGCAGATCGCAGGGAGCTGTTTCTGGAGGCGGGCAGAACGATTGTCGGTCTGGCTAAGCGCTATTACGAGGGTGACGATGAGTCAGTGCTGCCGCGCTCCATTGCCACGTTCCGTGCCTTTGAGAACGCAATGGCGCTCGATATTGCGATGGGTGGTTCAACCAATACAGTGTTGCATCTGTTGGCTGCAGCAGAGGAGGCGGGGGTTAATTTCACTATGGAGGATATGGACCGGATGTCACGCAAGGTTCCACATCTCTGCAAGGTGGCACCATCTACACCCGACTACCATATGGAGGATGTCCACCGTGCCGGTGGAGTGATGGCAATTCTGGGTGAATTGGAGCGTCAGGGGTTGGTTCATCCACTTCAAGCGACGGTTCACAGCAAAACACTGGGGGATGCACTAAACCAGTGGGATATTCTCCATACCAAGAACCCAGTGGTGGAGAAGTTCTACCGTGCCGCCCCGGGCAATGTCCCCACCCAGACCGCATTCAGTCAGGAGAGAAGGTATGACGATCTGGATCGTGATCGTGCCAATGGCTGCATCCGTGACAGTGCCCACGCCTTCAGCCAGGATGGTGGGCTTGCGGTGCTCTACGGCAATATTGCCGAGGATGGCTGTATCGTGAAAACTGCTGGGGTGGATGAGTCAATTCTCGACTTCTCCGGTCCGGCCAGAATCTTTGAGAGCCAGGACGGTGCGGTTGATGCAATCCTTAACGACAGGATTAATGCCGGGGATGTGGTGGTCATCCGCTACGAGGGGCCACGCGGCGGTCCTGGAATGCAGGAGATGCTCTACCCAACAAGTTATCTTAAATCGAAGGGGCTGGGCAAGGCCTGCGCCCTGATTACTGATGGCCGCTTCTCTGGCGGCACCTCCGGACTCTCTATTGGACACGCCTCACCAGAGGCGGCAGAGGGCGGTACGATTGGCCTGGTGGAGGAGGGGGACACCATCGAGATAAGCATCCCCAACCGCTCCATCCGGGCGGCACTCAGTGATGAGGAGCTGGCTCAACGCCGCTCCGCCATGGAGCAGAAGGGCGCCAAGGCATGGAAACCGGTCAGTCGGGACCGCAAGGTATCAGCTGCGTTGCGTGCCTATGCGGCAATGACAACCAGCGCGGCCAGGGGAGCAGTACGGGATGTGGATCAGCTGGGGTAGTGATTTTTTAA
>CALEHW010000031.1 GCA_937877715.1 uncultured Methylophaga sp.
AGAAAACAACCGGAAACGGGAGGATTGGATTGAAACAGGCAAAGCCGTTTAGTATTACCAAACGTCAAGTTTGGGAGGCATATAAACGGGTCAAGGCCAACAAAGGAGCTGCCGGAGTAGATGGGCAGACGATAGAAGCGTTTGAAGAGGATCTTAAAGATAACCTCTACAAGCTCTGGAATCGACTTGCCTCAGGCAGCTACATACCGCCAGCCGTTCTGCGGGTAGAAATACCCAAAGGAGACGGGCGGATGAGGCCATTAGGAATCCCCACAGTGGCAGACCGAATTGCCCAGATGGTAGTCAAAGAGCAGTTGGAACCGGAACTGGAAAAGCAGTTTCATCCAGACTCCTACGGCTATCGTCCCAACAAATCGGCACTGGAAGCAGTGGGGCAGGCGCGTAAGCGCTGCTGGAAAAGCGACTGGGTGCTGGATCTGGACATCAAAGGCTTCTTCGATAATATCGACCATGAACTGATGATGAAGGCAGTGCGCAAACACACAGATGAAAAATGGGTACTACTCTACATAGAGCGGTGGCTGAAAGCCCCTGTTAAGATGACAGATGGCACCCAGAAACATCCAGAGAAAGGGACGCCACAAGGGGGAGTAATAAGCCCGCTACTGGCCAACCTCTTTCTCCACTACGCATTCGATCAGTGGATGGTGCGGGAAAATCCTACCATCTCCTTTGAGCGATATGCGGATGATGCTGTATGCCACTGTGTGAGCAGAGCTCAGGCAGAAAAGCTGCAACAGGTGCTGAATGAACGGATGAACAGTGTCGGGCTTGAACTCCATCCAGAAAAGACGAAAATCGTCTACTGCAAGGATGACAACCGGCACGAAGAGTACGCCCACATTGCCTTTGACTTTCTTGGTTATACATTCAGACCAAGAACCTCAAAGAATCGATGGGGAAAACTCTTCATCAGCTTCACGCCTGCAATCAGCAACAAAGCAGCGAAAGCAATCCGGCAGAAATCACGTGACTGGAACTGGAGATTACAGAGTGGCAGTGATTTGGAGGCGTTAGCAATGAAATACAATCCTGTAATTCAAGGCTGGCTCAACTATTACGGTCATTTTTATCCCTCCGCATTGATTCCGACCCTCTATTGTCTTGAGGATCGTCTAGTAAAATGGGCGATGAGAAAATACAAGCATCTACGAGGACACCGAAGACGGGCTGCACAATGGTTGAAGGGCATCGCCCAGAAAGAACCAGAATTGCTTGCTCATTGGAGGCTCATCTATGCAACGGCTGGATAATTGGAGCCGTATGAATCGAGAGATTCACGTACGGTTCTCTGAGAGCCTGAGGGGGCAGATCCCTTGGGCTACTCGACTCATCAGACAGTACTTCCCGAAAAAAACTCAATTCAACCATATCTCGGATCAGCAAGTCCAGTCGGTGATGGAAAAACTCAATAACCGTCCAAGAAAATGCCTGGGAATGAAAACACCAAATCAGGTATTCTTCAAGGATCATTCAT
>CALEHW010000032.1 GCA_937877715.1 uncultured Methylophaga sp.
TGATGATTCGTGGGTTGGAGTGTTCCTGTATGACGCAGGAGAACACTATACATTTGAGAAGGCGCAGGAGATTGCTAAGGGAGTGTTTGTGCCGTAATTAAAGATAAGGACTAGGTGTTCCATACGACAGCAGTACTGCACTTTTCTTAGCTCGAGTAATTGCAACATATAATAGTGCCCTCTCTTCAAGGTCAGCCTGTCTCTGTTCTACAGAATCACTGGCATCCTCAATTGCATAAGACAATGGAACAAGGCCATCATTCAAGCTTGCAACGATCATCTCTTCAAACTCAAGCCCTTTCACTCGATGCATAGTTGCCAACCGTACTCTATCAGGATGCTCTTGATCATCACCCCGTTTATCCAATAGATGTATGGCAACACCTGCTGTTTTCAGCAACAAACCTACAGCATCTCGCTCCTTGTTGGTTCTGGCAACAATACATAGATCATGTAAGTGCCCCCCCTCAGCCTCTCTTTGCTGCAATAATTTCACAATAAAAGAAGATTGCTCATCGCTATTTGAAAACTGCTCTAACTGTGGAATATCTCCATGAAAAAGTGATTTGTAGCCTTGCTGGTCATCAAGACCACCATCCAGATCATCCACAGGCAGCCCTTCCAATAGATTGACCGCCCACCTTCTGATCTCATCAGTTGTACGGTAGTTAATCTTCAATTTTCTTGCGCGCCCTTTAATATTGATGCCACAGTGACTCAGTACCACCTTATTCCGTCCATAGATACGCTGATGCCCATCACCAACTATGAGTATGTCATTCTTCCCTTCAGGAACAATTCGTCGAATCAGATTAAATGCCTGTGTTCCCATGTCCTGCGCTTCATCAACCACTACGGCAGCATAAGGACTACCTGAGTTGTCATGGGCCAGAAGATCAGCAGCATCACGATAGGCATCATCAAACTCCTTGTTATTCTCTCTTAGTAATAGTGCCCTGTACTCCTCAAACACTGCCCAGATCTTTACCCGTTGCAGTCTATTAAGACGAGTGCCACGACCAATACGTGATGCCCTCTTGTATTGGTCTACAGTTGTAATGCTTTGTGGTTGAATGACTCGTCCCCACTCCTCCTTATAGAAAGCATCTGATAGCTTCAAATCACGGGGAGCTAAATCTAGCGCAAGACCCCACTCAGCATCTGTGTTGAATTTGATCGTATAGTTGTAGTTCATCTTTTTTAGATAATGACTTACCCACTGGTCAAGATTAACCACCTCAATCTTTTTCATTAGATCAGGTGGGCAAATCGAACTGAGATTCTCCTCGATATCCAGCGCCAAATTCTTTGTGAACGTTGTAAACAGAATCTTCTTTCCGGCCTGAGCAACATTCTCTGCTAACCATTTTGCTCGGTGCATTGCGACCACCGTTTTTCCGGTTCCAGCACCACCAAGCACACGAACAGGCCCATTTTTTACCCCTGTAGCTAATTTACGCTGAGATGGATGGAGGAACACACGCCACTGCTGGAGCGGTGCATTCAGCATCTTTTGAAGCTCAAGCTCATCCTCAACTACTGTAAACTGTCTCTGGCTAGATAGTCGCTGTAGTGCAGCAGAAAAATCATCTACATCAACAGGGTCACTCTGATTCTGCTCAGACATCTGAAAGCGATCATTCATTACATCCTCGAAGCTGCTTCCCGCAATGATGTAAAAAAGCCCTTCATATGCCTCTACTGGAAGTTGTGACTCAACAGCATCAAGCTCGTTCTCACTCTGAACCTGACGAACCAATTCTATTTGTTCATCGGGAACTCCCAGCTGTTTCAGCTGCCGATCCTTCAGTCCATCAAAAGCAGCAGGGGCATTAATCTCTGGTTCTTTCTCCTTCAGCCTATTCTTTTGAGAAGAGTCGATCTGTTGTGCAGAGTAAACTTGTAGCGTCCCTGTATCTGGATTGATATTGCATTTATGACGCCTTGCCCAAGCATAGGCATCATCATGGTCATCCACCCATAACAACATGAATATGGTGCCGGATTTCGGCTTAAAAACAATCCCACGATACTTTTGGTCGATCCGAACGGAACGCATCCCTGGTTCACGTGCATCACGGATTTTTTCATAGTTGATTGAGCTGGAGGTGGGGTTTGCCTGAAACTTGGTAATAAACTTGCTGACATCCGACTGAACACCTCTTGGCAGTCTGGAAAAACCCTTTAAAAAATCACTGGAAATTGCTACTTGCGCATCCATTTCATGCCCCCTCTAGTCGTGCTATTACATCTTCTACCCATTGTCCATCACTGCTCAACAGAACAATCATCCAACCTGAATCAGGCAGGTTCAACTCTGCACCATCAAGTACCCCAGCAACTTTCAGACCAGGCCATGCAAGCTCTGCCATCACACCCGTAACCTCATTAGACTCATTCATAAACTCATACCCAACCTCTGGCACCTCACAGCCGTGCGTATTCAGTTGCAACAACCCATCCGATAATTGTGGGGATACCTCATCAAGTACCTGCTGTAACGCTACACCATATAGATCCCCATCAGAACTACCTGACCCTGCACCTGCATTCCAGGAGATTGGCTCGTATAGCCCTGCACTACCTCCCTTGTTCGTAGCAAAAAGTGTTAATGGAAGGAACTGAATCAAATTGTATAGTGAGAGAAAACCATGCCATATTTTTTTCTCTACCGTTTCACCTTTAGAAAAATCATCATCAAGGCAGATTGTAGTCATTACCCTCTCCGGAGCAATCTTCTGAATTGCATCCAAAGGAATTACGCAGTTCACATGCAGTCGCTCCAGCACCATACCGCCACAGGCCACAGCACTCTCCTCTTCCTCCAGGATCGACTGATAAGTAGATGGCGAACAGCTCATCATCCCCTCTTTTGTAGCGTTAACCCAGCTACCCTCTAACATTTTTGATTGATCAAACCATGAGAGCATTCTGATCATCATCAGCCCCATCATCCGTTCATTATCAGGCTCCCCTAAAAAGCGCAGCAACTGTTCAAATGGGCTTTTCAGGGGCAACTTAAAGAACTCTGTTGAGATTCCAAGACTCCCCTCCATCGCATGTTTTTGTAGATCACGCATCGAGTCGTGCAAGCCGTGAGAGAAAGGATTCCCCAACTCCATCTTGGTCTTCGCATATTGCGCCTGAACATCATCCCAAGAAAGAGACCAGATTCTGTACTTTCCACTCTGTACAATCGCCAACCGTTTACCACTATCATCAGCAATAATACCTTTGTGATATTTAAAACCATCAAGGAATAGAGCAACAGGAAGAAAACCTGCTCCCCTACTGGATGCCTGTGCAGATCGAATCATAAAATCTGGTTTAGACGGAATAGTCACACCATCGGACTGTGACAGATTTACCTGTGGCTCAATCGTATAGAGTGATTCATCACCTCCAGCATTGGTGACTCGCAGAAAATAACCAGGCTTACCATTAATTACCTGTTGCTGAATCTGGACATTTAGACCATCAATCGCTGCAGAGCGAATGGCGCCAATAAAACGGGCCTCTAACTCACTTTCAAGGATAGGGTTGATCTCAATATCATCAATCGTATCTAGCTCCTCAATCTGATCACGCTTCTCAACGATCTGACTAAATAATTCGACAGCACGGTTTCGTGAGGTGGTTTCCATACCGTGACTGTTTCGATAGGCATAGAGACATTGATAACATCCATCCTTCTCAGGATCACTATTACAGTCACAACGGGTCATATGATCTCTTGCTAGTTCAAAAACCTCAATCATTGGCAACAGATGGTCTTCCTTGCCTTTTAATGACTCCATCAGCTGTTGAAGATAACCGGTACCTCCCGGAACCGAATCATAGAGCATGAGGAATTTTCTCTCTGCTGTTGTTGCAGTCTCTGGCGCACTGTAATTTGAAACACGCAGATGGTCGACTTTGCCACCAAACTTCAACTTCAACCCCAACTGCAGACCAGCAATAAATGAATTTAACGAGCGATCACCATCCTCCATGGCTGACATTGGCAGCAGTATTCTCAACGCCTCCGAATTAAACTCCCGATAGAGGTAGAGACAGTCAATCAGATTAGACTCCTCATCTGGATGACTCTTCCTGGCCAAACAGGTATAACTATGTTTCTGTTTCTCATCACGACTCAACTTTGTTGCATCCTGAACCATTCCGCAGTGCCGACAGAGCATAAATCCTGGACGAACCGCCTCAACACCAGCAATAGAGTGCTCCTCTCCGCTTACTCCATACTCACCAAAATTGATCTCACGAAATGAGGCCTTCTGAATAAACTCAAAACCAAAAGGTACCGAATCCCCCTTGATCCTATACGCTTGTTTGACTGCACTACCATCAAAATCAGCCAGCATTTGCCTTACATGGAAAGAGGGCTCTCTGGTGTCACTATCATCACCAATCCGGCTTTTTCTGTCATCGCTGTTTGCCATTACCTGACGCAGACGCACCATCTCCAGTAACTGTCCTGCATCAGACCACATCGAATCACCACACTTCGGACACTCTGCCAACTGCTGCTCATTCCTGTTTTTGTCAGAGGCAGAGTGAGTACAATTTGGACAGAAACGCCACTGCTCCATGGCAGAGAGATCGAGATCTACCTGCTCAATCTCAACCTTCCTCTCTCCTGCATAGAACTTGCTATTGGGTAACAGTTCACGGATTGCAGCAGCACCTGGGCGCTCATACTCATACACAATATTTTCAAAAGCAGGCTCCCCATCTTTAGGGTTGACCCGTTTACGATAGATAACTGAACGTAACATCACCCCCTCTTCAGGAAATGCATAATTGGGGAGCAGCCCTTCATCGGTCAGAACGTTCAGCGGTTGTCGACTATTCATACTACGTAGCATTGCCCGCAAACTACTACGCTCACGCTCAACTGCATCAATCTCCTGAAGAGTAGCCTCATCTTCTGGCAACCGTTTCAGTCGTTGCAGTGCATTTTTCAGATCTTTGATCTTGCGAACAAAACCCTCACGCTCATCAAACAACTCATGCAGTCGTTTGATCAACCGCATCTCAAGACCGTCCTCCTCACCCACACCCATAATAAACTCGTGAAGACGCTCCTTCGTATGGCTACTGAACTCCCCCTCAAACAGCTCCAGAAAACCATCCAACAGTTTTGATGCACTATTGTTTACAAATCCCGTAAAGTTTTGTGGAAACTGATCCAATGCTCCCAAACCGACACCATCCAAAACTGGCTTCATCCGTTTAGGAATAGCAGATTCATCAATCCCACTCTCAACCCATCGATCCATACAGTAAGCAGTCAATTGGCGAGCAATGACAGCAGAGGCATTCAGAAACACGCCTGGAGGTTCCACATCACCATCCATCATCAATAGTGGATCCGCATAAAAATAGAGGTCGTGAGGAGACCCTGCTGCCACGGTCATTGCAAACGCATTCCCATCTCTACGCCCAGCTCGACCGACACGCTGCAGATAGTTTGCTTGTGCAGGAGGAACAGAGCAGAGCAACAGCGATGAGAGATCACCAATATCGATACCCATCTCTAGTGTAGGAGTGGCAGAGAGCAGGTTGCAGGACCATGGGTAGTCACCCCCCATAAAGTCACGCTCAATCGCCTGGCGGTCATCTCTCTCCAAAAGGCCCGTATGCTCCTTTGCGTTGATACGTCTTATCTCACCACTTTCATAGAGTGAAGAGAGCCAAGAATCTCTGCTCGCTCCACGTCTATAGTGACCATGATCATTCAAAACCAGTGACGGCAACTCACTAACCAAAGGAGCAAGCGCTTCCGGAATAAAGAGCCGATCTCTCGCATTCTCTGTTTCAAGAACCGCAACAGACCTGGATAGATAGAGCTGTTCGGGGTTAAGAGCCCAAACAGATGCCCCCTTGTTTCCCTCATAAGAGACCAGCAAACCCTTATCGACCAACAGCCTGAGAGTTGTTGGTAGCAAGCTCTTCTCTATTCCCTCCGGCAACAGATCCCCCTCAGCTGCCAGGGTTCTAAACATCCATCCAACCAACCAACTTCTTTTACGACTGAGCCGAATCGACTCAAATTGTTGGTGGGAGGGTGCATCTGTCAGATAAATTGGGGCACGGCTATGTTTGGCAAACCCAGGCATATAATGTTGCCGATGAGTCTGTTGCCCCAGCTGAAAGATAGTTCCTGTCTCAATGTAGCTACGGGCAAAATGGTGATCGATCCCCCCTTGCTGTTTCATATGCAGCAATATACCCACCACAAAGTTTTGCACCATCTTCTCTGTCAGATGATGTAACCCCTCCTCCTCTATCAGTCGCTCTCTCAACTGAACCACTGATTGATGTATCGGCTCCTCTCTAACCCCTACCGCAATGGAACCGGTCTGCTCCAGTGAGCGTCCCACTCGGGAGCGGTAGCCAAATTCAGCAAACGCCTCCCACTCCAACCGCTTACTCACCTCAGCAAACAGATTACTCCCCTCAATAATCTTGTGATCTTCAGACCCAACCATTGCCAGATAATCGCGATACCAGAGCATATTAGGGGCAATAAATTCAGAGACGAATCGTTCCACGCTCATCGCCCCCGGATTCAACGCAGGATCCAACCAGTATTGAGGGAGTCTCTGATAATAGTCCAGTAACCCAACCTCCTCTTGAGGCATCGCCTGCACCATAGCCAGTCGAATCAGATTTTGCCAGGTGCGGGCAGAGAAGAATCCTGCACGATGAGCTGCATCCTGCACACTGTCTGAAAAAGTAATCAATTTCTTGTCATCATTGGCGTCGGACGCATAGAGATGGTGAATCATCACACTGGATAGGGTTGCCGAGCGAGCCCCAAACACCATCATTGAATTACTCATCCCACACATAGCACAGTTATGCTCCGTTACCACCTGAGGAGCACCACCCAGACGGCGGGTTCGCTGTAGAATAGGCTGATAGACTCTCTGCAGACCCTCCTCACTGCAACCACTACAACGACCAGCCTCACTCTGTAGATAGCCACAACTTTTACAGAGATAACGAATAATCCCGTCATGCGGTGGTGATTCTTCACCCTTCATCAAGGGGAAGAACATCAACGATTCAGGATCACTCCCAAACCATCCTTGATAGATCTTGCGAAGATCACTGCTTACCGTAGATTCACCTCCCTCAACCCTGCTTAACCATGCAGTAGCGTTACAGTGATTACACTGCACCAGTGGAAGATAGAGATCTTGCTCCCCCTGCTGGAGGTCATCTGCATAACCAAGGCGTGGTGGATCTGAGAGAAGTGGAGTGACCATACGCCGCATCTCTCGCAACCAGAGTTGAAGACGAAGATTGACCAGGGGCTGGCCATCCTCACCTTTTGCTACAGAGACCAGTTGATAGAGACCATTGAGAATCTCCTCACTATGATCTCTCGCACCCCCTTGTGGAATGGTTTTTGAAAGCTCCCCAGTCAACTCATTCAGTGGGCTCAATGGGGTGCGAAACAGCAGTCTCAACAGATTATTAAACAGCAGATGACGCTTTAATAGCCGTCCTAGATCAATAGCAGAGATACCCTCCTCATCAGGAAAAAAATAGTGTTTCCACCCCTCCACACCATCAACATCAACCCACTCATCGATAGGATGGAGCACAAACTCAATCGGCTCTGTCAGAAATTGCTCAGCCCCTTGCCGCTGTTCAGTAATGACACTCTGTTGATCAAACTCCGATCGGAACACATGTTCTGCATACTCAGTCAACGCTCTCGCGCCTGCACCACTACCCAGTGTTGCAGAAGTACCCACTGAAATCAGAGAGCTTGCCTGATCCTTACCGACCAAACGCCCTCGCAGACGACGAATCAGACAGGCAAGATCGGTTCCCTGTGCACCATCAAAAGTGTGGAGCTCATCCACCACAAGATAGCGCAAGGTGTCCGACTGGTTGTAACGCCAGAGCTTTCTATCCTCTGGGCGCAACAGCAGAAAGTCGAGCATCTTATAGTTAGTCAGCAGAATATCGGGCGGTTCATCCCATAGCGTCTCCTTATCTGTGATAACAGAGATACCGCTCATCGTCTTGGCCGGCTTCTCCTCTCTACCGCCAACAAACAGACCCACCCTGATCTTTCCCTTGAGATTCTCTGCCTGATAAATCTCTTTCGCAAAGCGTTTTGCCTGATCAGTTGCTAAGGCATTCATCGGATAGATCACAATCGCCTTGATCCCTTTTTCTGGATGACGAGCGCAGTGATCTAATAACGGATAGAGAAAGCACTCCGTCTTACCCGAACCCGTACCGGTGGCAACCAGCGTCGAGCTCCCCATCTTGTCCGAGGCAATCCGTTCCCACGCCTGTTGCTGATGTAGATAGGGAGGGTACTGAGTTTGAAAATTACTAAAGAAATTACACCCCCCATCTCCCTGCTGAAAAGGGAGCCCCATCGAAAGCCACGGCCCTTTGATCAAAGCCCCCTCCTCCTCGACAAAGCGTTCAAACATCTTCCTGAAATAGGGGGTGTCCGTACTAAAGCCCGTCGTTACAAACGCCTTTAGACCTTGGGTGATCTCTTTAGATAGCTGAGCCGGGAACATAACTATAGAATGCTACTCGCTCGCCCTATGATTTTTTTCTTGTAACAACATACTCATATCAATACCTCAGATTATTTCACTAAAAACTAAACTAAACTAAACTAAAATTTAAACTTACATAAACAATAAACTCATTAAAATACAACATGATAAAGGGATATTAAGCCGGAAGTAATACAAAAGTAAGCTAAAAATAAGCCGAAAGTAAGCTAAATTTTCAACATCCATATTGCTCCAGACCCATGCTTGGCAACATTATAAATCACCCCGTCCCTTCTCATTTTCTGCACTAAATTTCCTATCTTGCGAGCCTTACTCTTACTATCCAAAA
>CALEHW010000033.1 GCA_937877715.1 uncultured Methylophaga sp.
CAGGTAGTTACTGTAGAAAAATGTGTGAATTTTTGGTTAAACTGTCGAACTCGGGAGAACTATAGCGGGGTCATTCGTAACCAGCGTCGCATTGAGTTTCGCAGGGCATCCCGCAAAGAAGATAAGGAGCTAATCAAAGGCTCCCTCTATCTGCTGCTGAAGAACCCTGAGAAATTGAGGCCTGGGCAGAAGGAAAAGCTACAGTCTCTGCGCAACAGCAATGAGAACCTAAACCTGATCTACCTGCTCAAGGAGCAACTACAGCAGTTATGGGTACAATCAGAATCATTTGAGTCGATGAGAGACAAACTGGAAGCGTGGTGTCAGATGGCTGATGAGAGCGGACTTCACTACCTGAAAAAATTTGCAAAATCTCTCAGGTGGCATGTAACTGGTATCTGTAACTACGCCAGATTTCCACTGACCACGGCAAGGATTGAGGCTGGAAATGTGGCTATTGGGATGATCAGAAAACGGGCCCGGGGCATTCGTGATACGGAGTATTTCAAACTCAAGATCAGGCAGATCTCAATCCCTGATCAACCATCAATGTTTTACCAGAATGCAGCCTGATCTCACTCATTTAAGCGGAGAAGAGCCCCATTATTAACAAAAAGCACAGTGAAAATATAAACTTTGAAACAACTATTAATTTAATGTATTACTTATTGAGCATACTATTTATTATTAAATCTACCTCCAAAAGTAAAGACATCCGGACCGCAGATATCGATACAGCGGCCACAGTTGGTACACTGGGAGCGGTCAATGACCGGACCCTCTCCATTCTCACCCTTGAGTGCTGGCCTTATAACCTGGGGCTCCGGGCAGACAGTAAAGCAGTCCATACAGTCATCACAGGCAGAACGTTCTGCCACACGTACCCGTAGCAGACTGAATTTACCCAACAGACTATAGAAGGCGCCCATAGGGCAGAGGTGGCCACACCACCCGTTGCGACTCCAGAGCAGGTCGTAGAGAAAGATTCCAACTACGGTAATCCACCCCATTCCAAAGCTGTAGAAGATACTACGCTGCAGCAGAGTGACTGGATTTACAAGCTCCCATAAAAGAGTGCCGCTAATGAGTGCCAATACCATCGCCATCCCCAGAACCCAGAAGCGAATATTGGGGGAGGAATCACATTTTTTCTTTATCCCAAGTCTGCGCCGCAGCCAGCCTGCCGTATCGGTAACTATGTTCATGGGACAGACCCAGGAGCAGTAGACTCTTCCCCCTACCAGAAGGTAGAAGATTGCCACAATCAGAGCGCCAATCAGGGCTGTAATCTCAAAGGCCTGTCCTGCGAACAGGGTCTGCAGGTATACAAAGGGATCAGTCAATGGAACTGTATCCAGCACCACACTGGAGACTAGGTTGCCCTTGATGATCCAGAACTCTTCTTCCAGATCCCCCAAAAACCAGATTGAGGCGAGCGGGCCAAGCAGAAATAGCGCTATGATGGAGAGCTGGGATATCCTCCGCATAATCAGCCACTTGTGTGAACGGATCCACCCCTTCTCTTTAATTGCTGCCTCACCGACCACGTTACGTGCCATCTTCACCTCTCCCTAATTATCAACCGACGGTCCAGTCAGCCCCTCTCCCGTCAGGTCATATTGGAAACCTTCAGGAAGATTATATTCATGCTCCTTATCAGGAGTTACCAAAGAGCCGCCGATCTTCTCTTTCTCCTCCCAACCAAGACGATAGTGCTCTCCCAGCTGTCCCTTGGCTATAGTTTCGGGAAGCACCTTGATTGCTGCCACAGGAAGTGGGCAGGCATGCTCACACAGGCCGCAGCCAGTGCAGCGGTCGGAGTGAACTGTGGGAACAAAAATAGCGTGACTACCGGTACGGAGATTGGGAATTCGCTCCAGACTAATTGCCTCATCCATAACTGGGCAGACCCGATAGCAGATATCACAACGCAACCCCAGAATATTCAGGCATGTCTCGTGATCAACAAGAACCGCTATCCCCATCTCTGCCTTTTCAATATCCTCCATATCCCTGTCCAGCGCCCCAGTTGGGCAATTACGGACACAGGGAATGTCCTCACACATTTCGCAGGGTATTTCATGTGCAACAAAATATGGGGTGCCGAGTGCAACCTCCTCCTGCAGCTCGGCAAGGTGGAGAATATCATAGGGACAATCTCTCACACACATACCACAACGTATGCAGGCGCCAAGAAATTCCTCTTCAGGAAGTGCGCTGGGGGGGCGGATCGCATAGGCAGGCATTGAGGCTGCCTGTTTACCAAAGAGTCCAATTATCCCGCCAAAAATGGAGACGCCGCCAACCATCCTTCCGCTCTGGGTCAAAAATTCTCTACGATCCAGTTGTTTCCTCCTGGTCACGACTTAGCTCCTTACTTAACCTATCCCCCTCTTAGCTCATCATCATCTCACCACAATATTTCAATAATATTTCAGGCAGTAGAGTCATGGCCAAAACAGAAAAACCTCTGACCAAGTTATCTGTTAACTCAGTCAGAGGCTCCTAAGCATTACATCATATCAAGAGTCATCCTCCGCAGGGTCATACCCCTCCGGCAGACGATGTGCGATACCCTTATGACAATCGATACAGGTCTCTCCATCTCCATGAGTCTCCTCATTCTCTGGATCCCTGTTCTCTATCGCCTCATCATGACGATCCGCACTGCGCTCTTCCTGTTTCTCAAAATCCATGTACTCAAAGCTGTGGCAGTTGCGACACTCCCTTGAGTCGGTCTCCTTCATTGTCTTCCAGACATTCTGCGCCAGCTTCATTCGCTTGGCCTCAAATTTCTCTGGGGTATCAATTGTTCCCAGGGCCTTATGGTAGAGCTCATTGGATGCCTTGATCTTGCGCACCATCTTATGGATCCACTCTTTTGGTACATGACAATCCGGGCAGGTTGCACGAACACCGGTACGATTGGAATAGTGGATAGTATCCTGATATTCCAGATAAACATTCTCCTCCATCTCATGGCAGGAGATGCAGAATGTCTCAGTATTGGTTGCCTCCATGGCGGTATTAAACCCACCCCAGAAAATGACACCCAATGCGCCTCCAACCAGTAGCAACTTTGAAGACTTGTTCATAAAAATTTTCCTTTCTCTTAAACAACAATTATTTGATTATTAATAAAAAAACTGGGTGGGTAGAGACAAATCCATGTCTCTGCCCACCCAGCCATTACTCAGCCAGATAACCTAGTCTGAACGACCGACAGTCTCAAAGGTGTTTTCAACCAGAGGAGTCAACCCCTTCTGGGTTGCATGACACTGATCACAGAACCAGCGACGACTAGACACCTTTTCGAGTGCCTTGTCTTCACGGGTCAAGAAATGGCTGTCACCAACTTTTGGAGATTTCTCCTTTTCGTAGGTTGCAGCACTATGGCATTTCAAGCAGCCATTATTCTTGATGCTGATCTGATATTTGTCCACGTCATGAGGAATCATTGGAGGCTGCTCTGCCCAAGTTCGGGCAATGCCACCAGAGACCTTCTCTATCTTTGCCTTCTTGGTCTTCTCGGCAGCATTTGCCAAATCATTACCACCACGAAGTGAACTCACATCTGCGCCAGCTATACCCATAACAAAACAGGAGAGTGCAATACCGGCAATTAGTTTAATCGTCTTTTTCATTGGTTTTCTCCTTTTTATGCCTTGACCACTTTAACTGCGCACTTCTTGTAATCCGTCTCTTTCGAGAGTGGATCAGTCGCATCCAGTGTTACCTTGTTGATCAGACGTCCGGCATCAAACCATGGAACAAAGATCAATCCCTGTGGTGGTTTGTTACGACCACGGGTCTCTACCCTGGCCATAATCTCTCCACGACGACTGACCACCTTGGCATACTTACCACGACGTAGCTTGCGCTTCTTGGCATCTGCTGGATGCATATAGATTACTGCATCCGGCATAGCCTTATAGAGCTCAGGTACACGACGAGTCATAGAAGCGGAGTGCCAGTGCTCAAGAACACGACCGGTGGATAACCAGAGATCGTACTCTTTATCAGGGCTCTCCGGAGGTGGCTCATAAGGTGCAGTAATGATATTGGCCTTACCATCTGGCTTACCATAAAACTTGACGCCTGCCCCCTTTGGTACAAGTGCATCGTAACCCTCACGATATCTCCAGAGCGTCTCCTTGCCATCAATTACCGGCCAGCGGATACCGCGAGATGCGTGGTAATCCTCAAACGCTGCCATCTCATGACCCTTCTTTGGACCCTCAAACTGGAAGCGGCGATACTCTTCGAAAAGACCCTTCTGCACATAATATCCGCAGTCATCCATCTCATCATTACCGTAAACATTACCCTCTGGGTCAGTTATCTGCTGTGCAGGGAACTTGTCGACCTGACCATTCGCATAGAGCACATCATAAAGAGTCTTGCCCTTGTACTCAGGTGCTGCGGCCAGAAGAGTTGCATCCCATACATCATCAGTCTTCACATACTTGGCAAACTCCATAACCTGCCATAGATCTGATTTTGACTCACCAGGTCCCTTGGTCTGCTGACGCCAGAACTGGGTACGACGCTCAGAGTTACCGTATGCGCCCTCCTTCTCAACCCACATTGAGGTAGGCAGAATCATGTCTGCACCCATCGCTGATATCGTTGGATATGGATCAGAGACAGTAATGAAGTTGTCAGGGTTACGCCATCCAGGCAGAGACTCCTCGTTAAAGTTTGCAGCAGCCTGCAGGTTGTTATTACACATAACCCAGAAGCAGTTCATCTTGCCATCATTAAGGGCGCGATGCATGGCAACCGCATGAATCATGGTCTTACCCATTGGCTTACCACTGATGTCAGTCTGGTCAGCACCGTCAGTCTTACCATTGGCTCTAGGGATAGTGCCTGCTGGCAGCTTCCAGATCTTCTCGGCAAACTTACAGTGTGCATCCTTCTTGACTACATAATCAGCAGGCAGGCGGTGGGTAAAGGTACCAACCTCACGCGCAGTACCACAGGCTGATGGCTGTCCAGTTAGAGAGAATGGGCTGTTGCCAGGCTCTGAGATCTTGCCCATCATCAGGTGGATGTTGTAGACCAAACTGTTCATCCAGACACCACGAGTATGCTGATTCATTCCCATAGTCCAGAAGGAGGTAACCTTCTTGTTGGGGTTAGCATAAAGCTCTGCCAGTTTCTTCAGTCTGGTTTTTGGTACACCAGAGATCTCGGATGCATGCTCCAGAGTATATGGTGCAACAGATTTTGCATACTCATCAAAGGTGATGCCAGAAAGCTTGCCGCCCTTTCCTGTCTTTTTCTTCTCCAGAGGATGTGATGCACGCAGACCATAACCGATGTCAGTTGGGGTCTTTTTGAAGTTTACATTCTTGTCAATAAATGCCTGGTCGTAGGCCTTAGTCTGAATGATGTGGTTGGCAATATAGTTAGCAATTGCCAAGTCAGTATTTGGAGTAAAGATGAGCTCATTATCTGCCAAATCACAGCTACGATGTTTGAAGGTAGAGAGTACATGAACCTCGGAATCCTTCTTGGTCAGGCGAGTATCAGTTAGTCGTGACCAGAGGATGGGGTGCATCTCTGACATATTTGAGCCCCAGAGCACAAATGCATCTGCATGCTCAAGATCATCATAACAACCCATTGGCTCATCAATACCAAAGGTACGCATAAATGACCCCACAGCCGATGCCATACAGTGACGTGCATTTGGCTCAAGGCTGTTGGAACGGAAACCTGCCTTAAGTAGCTTCTGTGCGGCATAACCCTCCCATATGGTCCACTGACCAGAACCAAACATACCAACCCCTTTTGGTCCCTTCTTACGGGCAGCTACCCACTTCTCGGCCATGGTTTTGAAGGCCTCATCCCAAGAGATCTCCTCAAATTCGCCATTCTTGTCATATTTGCCATTGGTCTTGCGAAGCAGTGGCTTGGTAAGACGATCCTTTCCATACATGATCTTGGAGAGGAAGTATCCCTTGATACAGTTTAGCCCCTTATTTACTGGTGCATCAGGATCACCCTGGGTAGCAACTACCTTGCCGCCCTTGGTTCCGATCAATACACTACAACCGGTACCACAAAAACGACACGCCGCCTTATCCCAACGGATGCCATCCTTGTCCATACCATCCTTTGCCAATGTGACAGTAGGAATGGTGACCCCTGCAGTTGCTGCTGCTGCAGCAATTGCATTGGTCTTAATAAATTCTCTTCTATTCATACTCATCTAGACTGCTCCTTGCTCTGCTTTAATCTTTTCATAGTGGTGGTAAATCATTGAGGCATTCAGCACCCCATCAATATTGGTAAAGCCATTGACCGTTTCTGCCATTACCGCATCATCGTCATGCTCGACAGTTACAATCAATTTTCCCTCCTCTACCCCTCCATGAACCTCTGCACCCTGTAGTTTTTCTATTCCGGCCATTACAGATGGTGCAACCTCTGGACGGACATGTATGACTACACTGCAAATGTTCATTACTGGGATTCCCTGAATCAACTATCTAACAAAAGTTACATCTCTAAAAAATCAACCACCCGACAAACTGTTAGGCGACGCGGGGATTTTTAACACCTTATAGTTATTGTGTGAATTGACTCAAGTCAAATCAGACAATGATTATATGCTGATCCTAGTAAAAACACATAGTTACACACAATATTTTTGTGTGTTTTTCTGCCAAAAGCAATATCTATAAAATTTACCACCTTTTTTATACCCCCTAGCCTCTAACTCCAAGTGCAACACCAATCGTATAGGATTGTTGCCATGAACAGACAACAAACCATCTCTCCATTGAGGAAAGAGCAATTATTATGATCGGACTTGAAAGGAAGAGTAGCATCAGGGAGATCAAGCGATCTCCCGATCCATACAGCCCATGGCAGAGAGGTTGCAACGAAAATACCAATGGCTTGATCCGTCAATACCTTCCCAGGGGGATCGACCTTGCTGAATTTTCACGGACACGCCTCAACCGAATTGCCATATCACTGAATACACGACCAAGAAAATGTCTCAACTTCCAGACTCCTCTGGAGGCCTATGAGAAAATCATCTCTGATCACCAGAGTCCTTCAACTATTGCACTTGGAGCTTGAGACCAGCCCCATAAGATCGGTGTTGTACTTTTTGTTCCATGAATTGACCCAGAACAAATCGGATACCTCCAAAGAAGCAGATAATTCGGGTCCAATAGGGATAATAGAAATTAAGGCTAACCTCCAGGTGGAACAGGGTAACTACTCACTATCAATGCAGGACCGTCGCTTGCTGAATGAATTCCAGCACCACTTTCCACTCTCTGCACAGCCATATGCAGAGCTGGCAGAGCAGCTGGGAACTAGCGAAAAGGAGGTCCTTGGGCAGATTAAAAGGCTACAGGATGCCGGGTTGATCAGCCGTGTAGGTGCGGTAATTCAACCACACACTATTGGCTACAGCACCTTGGCGGCCATGAGTATCCCTGTTGAAAAGATCGAAGAGGTAGTAAAGTTCATCAACCAGCTCCCACAGGTCAACCACAATTATGAACGAGAGAACAAGATGAATCTCTGGTTTGTAGTTACTGCAGAGGATGAGAGCGACCTTAAACGAATATTGAAAATGATCGAGCAAGAGACCAGCCATAAGGTTTACTCCTTCCCAATGGTGCGTGATTTTTATATTGATCTTGGCTTTAAACTTGACTGGAAGCACCCATGTAGCAGACAGTCTAATCTTGTCCACCCAACAGCATTCTCCTAACCCATGAATAGCAATATTGCCCCCTCAACAGTTACCAAGGAAGACAGAAAACTTCTAGCAGTAATTCAGAGTGGTCTCCCCCTGGTTTCCCATCCCTATGCAGAGGTTGGCAAGCGCATTGGCATGAGTGAAGATGAGGTCATTGAGCGAACCCTGCAACTGCAACAGAAGGGGATCATTCGCCGCATGGGAATCATCGTTCACCATCGCCCCTTGGGATATAATGCCAACGCCATGGTGGTCTGGAACCTCCCCGCCAAGCTGGTAGATTCCTTTGGAGAGCAGGTCTCCGCCCTAGAGTTTGTCACCCTCTGCTACCAGCGCAAACCAGATGAAGAGATGTGGCCGTACAACCTCTACACCATGATCCACGGCAAGGATCGTGATAGCGTGATGGAGAAGGTTGATTCACTATTGGCACTATCACCGATCAAAAATATTGACCACAAGGTCCTCTTCAGTAGCCGCCGCTTCAAGCAGCATGGGGCCAGATACTTTGCTGATAACAGCAAAAATGGAGGGCCTGCGCCCGCCTCTCTGCAGAGTAAACCAGAGCCATGCCGATGAAACACCGTGCAGATCTCCCCATTCTGGATTCTGCCAACCGCAGAATTATCAATATGCTCCAAGGTGGATTTCCTGTCAGTGAATCCCCATACCAGGAGACGGCAACCAGAATTGGAATCTCCGAGGATGAGCTACTTTGGAGGCTAGAGGTGATGAAGACAGATCAAGTCTACTCCCGTTTTGGCCCTCTCTACAATGCTGAGGCCCTGGGTGGTGCAGTAACTCTAGCAGCAATGAAGGTTCCTGATGATGATTTTGAACGTGTCACCGAATTAGTAAATGCCCATGATGAGGTCTCACACAACTATCGGCGCTCCCCAACACCTCTCAACATGTGGTTTGTGGTCTCAACCGAAGATAAAAATGGAATAAACTCTGTACTCTCTACCATTGAACAGGAGACGGGGCTCAAGGTATACAATATGCCAAAACAGAAGGAGTATTTTCTTAAGCTCAAACTCTTTGTATGAGAGATGAAAATATAGCTATGGATGATATTGACCGCAAAATTATTAGTGCCACCCAAACCGGGCTGCCACTGGTTCGTAACCCATACCATGCGGTTGCAAAGGAACTGGGTCTCCCCGCAAAGACTGTCATGGAACGGATGCAAGCAATGGTCAAAAACGGGATCATTCGGCGTATCGGCATCATCCCAAATCACTACAAGCTGGGATTCAAGTCCAACGGCATGACTGTGTGGGATGTTCCCGATGAGGAGATTGATCGTCTTGGTGAGGCCATTGGCAAGCTGGGCTTTGTCAGCCATTGCTACCAGAGACCGCGCCACCTGCCGGAGTGGCCATACAATCTGTTTGCCATGGTGCATGGCAAGACCCGTAATGAGGTACTCAACAAGGCGGAACAGATTGGTGAGATAATGGGCGATTTAGCACGTGCCCACGACATCCTCTTTAGTGATGCAATCCTGAAAAAGACGGGGCTCCGCCTACCACAGGCGCACAACAGCAACAAAGAATAGTCATGTTTAGAATCAGTCAATATATGCGGGAGCTGCATGCCCCCACTCCACTTAAGCCTGCACAACCCCCATCCGGACCAGTAGTTATCTGGAACCTGATACGGCGTTGTAACCTCACTTGCAAACACTGTTATTCGATCTCGGCAGATACCAATTTCAAGGGAGAACTCTCAACTGATGAGGTCTACACCGTGCTGGATGACCTTAAACAGTATGGAGTCAAGGTGCTGATCCTCTCCGGCGGAGAGCCACTGATGCGCCCCGACATCTTTGATATCTCACAGCGTGCCAAGGAGATGGGGTTCTATGTCGGCCTCTCCACCAACGGCACCCTGATCAATTACGACAATATAAACAATATCTCTGATGTTGGATACGATTACGTAGGCATCAGTATTGATGGCATGCGTGAGACTCACGACAAGTTCCGGCGCAAGGAGGGGGCTTTTGATGACTCCATGAGAGGAATACAGCTCTGCAGACAACACGGCATCAAGGTTGGCATCCGTTTTACTTTAACCGAGGATAATGAGAGCGAATTACCGCAGCTACTGAAACTGCTTGACGCAAAAAATATCGAGAAGTTCTATCTCTCACACCTCAATTACGCAGGACGTGGCAACAAGAACCGCAAGGATGATGCCTACCACCAAACCACCAGGCGGGCAATGGATCTACTCTTTGAGTCAGCCATGTATGCTGCCTCACACGGCATAAAAAGAGAATTTGTCACCGGAAACAATGATGCAGATGGGGTCTACCTGCTGCACTGGGTGAGGAGACATTACCCAAAACAGGAGCAACATATCCGGGAGAAGCTGATGCAGTGGGGAGGAAACCAGTCAGGGGTCAATATTGCAAACATAGATAACCTCGGCAAGGTGCATCCAGACACCATGTGGTGGGACTACAATCTTGGCAATGTTCGGGAGAGACCATTTTCTGAAATCTGGGAAGACACCAATGACCCGCTTATGGCGGGGCTCAAACAGCAACCACGTACTGTAGGCGGACGTTGTGGAGAATGCAGCTATCTTAAGATCTGTGGTGGCAACACACGGGTACGGGCCCAGCAACTCTATGGTGATGTCTGGGCCGAGGATCCAGGCTGCTACCTTGATGACGAGGAGATTGGTATTTCAGTTGCAGGTGACAAGACAAAAGCTACAAGGGAGGCAAAATGACTCATTTTTTATCATCAGTCCTGACACACTGCGGCTTGCGGCTTGCAGCCCTCTCTCTCTTTTCTGCTCTACTCTCAACTAGCGTACTAGCCCAGAGCACCGAGGATCTCTATCAGCAAAACTGTGCAGCCTGCCATGGTGCCGACCGACTGGGGCTAATTGGCCCTGCGTTACTACCAGAAAATCTGAAGCGGCTACGTAAGAAAGCAGCAATCGAGACCATTGCAAGCGGACGCCAGGCCACCCAGATGCCACCTTTTGGTGAGAAACTTGACAGCACACAGATAAGTGCCCTGGTTGACCATATCTACAGTCCATTACCTGAGGTGCCACGCTGGAAAACAGCAGAGATCAGCAGTAGCCATATCCAGTTTGTGGCTCTCGACCGGCTCCCCACCACCCCACAGCATGGAGCAGACCCCCTCAACCTCTTCTTCGTGGTAGAGGCTGGAGATCACCACGTTACCATCCTCGATGGCGACAAACTGGAACCTATCCACCGCTTCAAGACCCGCTTTGCCCTCCATGGAGGCGCCAAATACTCACCAGATGGACGCTTTGTCTACTTTGCCACCCGTGATGGCTGGGTTACCCAGTTTGATCTCCACACTATGCAACAGGTGGCAGAGATCAGAGCCGGCATCAATACCCGTAATATCGCCATCTCCAGTGACGGAAAGACAGTAGCTGTAGGAAACTACTTGCCCCACAATCTGGTACTGCTCAACGCCAGAGATCTCACCCTGAGACAGGTGATCCCGGTCAACTCAGAGGGGGAAAGCTCACGCGTAAGTGCCGTCTACGATGCCGCTCCTCGTAACAGCTTCATTCTTGCACTTAAGGATATCCCAGAGGTGTGGGAGATCTCCTATCCGGATAAGAAGAGCCCATACCCCCCTATTAGCAAAATCAAACTACAAGAAACACTGGATGATTTCTTCTTTGATCAGCAGTATCGCCACCTGATCGGCTCATCTCGCAGCAGTCAGGGACTGGTGGTTGATCTCAATCAAGGGCTGAAGATTGCGACTATCTCTCTGGAGGGGATGCCCCATCTGGGATCAGGAATCACCTGGCAACGAGGCAGACAGACCGTAATGGCCTCTCCAAACTTGCGCAAGGGTGCACTGACTGTGATCGATATGAAGAGCTGGGAGACGGTCCGGGAGATCAAGACCCAGGGGCCAGGATTCTTTCTGCGTAGCCATGAGAATAGCCGTTACGCCTGGGCCGATGTCTTCTTTGGTCCCAACCGTGATCTGGTACATATTATCGACAAGCAGTCACTGGAGATTGTCAAAACAATACGCCCCGCCCCCGGCAAGACCGCTGCCCATATCGAATTTACCCGTGATGGACGCTACGCCCTGTTGAGCATCTGGGAGGAGGATGGTGCCTTGGTAGTATACGATGGAGACACACTGGAAGAGATAAAACGAATTCCCATGAAGAAACCCGTCGGAAAGTACAACGTCTACAACAAGATTACCAAATCTGAGGGTACCAGCCATTAAAGGGGGAAATCTGTGGTATCTCCACCATGGGTAGACCAAAGCTAATACTCTCGAACAGCCTTTCGTTTCGACTGCCGTTACGATTCTTTCTAACGGCACCGATATTTGCAGTAGCGGCTGCCATGACCATGATCTTGTATGGTCATCACCCCCCCATAGACAGGTGGTCACCAGAGATACTGGCCATCACCCACCTTCTGGTACTTGGCTATATTGTAATGGTAATGCAAGGGGCAACCGTTCAGGTTATCTCTGTACTGGTTGGGGGCAAAGCAAAATGGTCTGACCAGATCGGACTTCTGATGTATCTATCACTGACATCTGGTGTCCTCCTACTTGCTACAGGTTTTCTGGGGGGGGGCATGGAGCTATTCAGACTCTCGTTACTCTCTCTTAGCCTGTCATTTTTTCTCTTCTTTGCCATCTCCATGACCGCCATAATCAAGGGGAAGGCCAGGAATGATGTCAAACTCAGAATAGCATTGGTACTGCTTGGCCTGGCTGTGGCCATCGTATCCGGGATTATGCTGGCCGCTGGATATGGCTGGGGTGAGATATCGATAATGCGGCAGTGGACAGATAACCACCTGGTATGGGGGCTTATGGGGGGGGTTGGAATACTGGTTGTGTCCCTCTCATATGAACTGGTTCCCATGTTTCAGGTTACTCCAGCCTACCCCGAACAGCTGAAACCATGGATGATTGCAGGACTATTTGCGGCACTACTTCTCTACTCCATTAATGAAGAGATAAGCACTGCACTGCTTGCGGTTGGCTACTCAATTTTTGCCATGCTGACCCTGAGTATTCAATCAAGGCGCAAGAGAAAGGAGATCGATACAACCGTACAGTTCTGGCGACTGGCCATGCTCTCTCTGCTTGCAACGGCACTATTGTGGGCAACCACTCAGGATAGCCATCCTCTGATTCTTGGTATTTTGATGATCGTCGGCTTCTCTATCTCCGTCATCAACGGGATGCTTTACAAGATTCTGCCATTTCTTGTCTGGGTACACCTCAGCACCAAGGTAAGTAAACTGAGTCTCAGCCGGCGCCTTATTCCAAACATAAAGACCATTATTCCCCAAGGCATGGCCAACACCCAATTCTGGGTTCATCTGGTCTCAATAGTGTTGATCGTTATTGATATATGGCTTCCAACAGTGGGAGTTACAGTACCATCCATGATCCATGTTCTGGCCTATACGCTCTTTATCCTCTCAAACAGTCTGCTGCTCTGGAATCTCTCCATTGCCATCAGAACCTACAAGGAGAGAGGTGTAGAGATCGAGAGAGCCTCTATCTCATCCCACGACGAGCAGCATAGTTAACAAACAGGGTTATGGTAAAGAGCGCCACAGCACCTGCCTGATGGGTTGATGCCAGATGAATTGGAACAACCAACAACAGTGTACTGATCCCAAGTGCTACCTGAATCAACACCATTACCATTAATGCATTCATCCCACTGCGGGCATATTTTGATAGCTCTATCTGTCGATATCGAAACCAGATAATTACAGTTGCTATCAATACAGTGATTGCCAAGATGCGGTGGTCAAACTGTACCGTAGTTCTATTTTCAAAGATGTTGATCCAGAGTGGGCTCTCCCTGAATAGTCCATCAGGAATATACATTCCATTCATATCCGGGAAGGTATTGTAGCCATACCCTGCCTTTAAACCTGCAACAAACCCACCCGAGAGAATGGTGACAACAATCAGGAGAGTCAACCAACTTGATGTTCTGTATAGTTTGGTCGAGACTTCTCTCCCCATTCTTAATTTGGCATTGGGAAGCAGATAGCCAAGTGCCGTCCAGAACAGGTATGCATAGATAAGAAATGCTGCTGCAAGATGTGCAGTCAGACGGTACTGGCTAACATGAGGGTTATCAATCAACCCACTCTTGACCATATACCAGCCCAACACCCCCTGAAGACCTCCAAGGATAAACATCAGAACAAACCTTGGGATGACCGAGTGCTGGATCTTGCCAGCGGCCCAAAAGTAGATAAATGGCAACAGGAAGGCAAGTCCAATCAGACGTCCCAGAACCCTGTGCAGATACTCCAGCAGAAAGATTGATTGAAAACCTGCCAGATCCATCCCCAGATTGATCTTCTGATACTCGGGAGATTGGCGATAGAGATCAAAAACACGGTCCCACTCCAGCTGGGTTAGCGGCGGAATCCACCCCATAAACGGATCCCAATCCACCATGGAGAGTCCCGATCCGGTCAGACGAGTCACCCCCCCTAAAACCACCATCGCGTAGATAAGAAGGCAGACAGCAAGGAGCCAGATCCCAATCTGGCGATTGTGACTATGTTCCGAAAGGGAATTATTCACTTCCGTCCATCCCCATATCTGCTCTAACACCTGTTACATAAAAATAGACCAATAGAGCAGTTATAAGTAGCTGCGAAAGTGTGGAATGAATTGAGGTAATAACCAGTGGAAGCTGCTCCTCAACCATGAGACCACCTAGCTTGATCTGTGCAACCAACAGCAACAGCAACATAAGCAGGAAGTTTCTCTGACCAGAATCACCTCTTCTGAAAGCGCGTAACAATATTACCCCAAAATAGAGAAGAGCAACCGCTGCTGAGAATCGATGCATCATGTGCATCTGTATCAGAGGATTTCCTGACCACCACTCCCCATTACAGTCCGGCACAGTAGTACATGCCATTCCTGCAAAATTAGTGGAGACCATACCCCCCTGAAGAAACAGTGTAAATAGCAACACGCCCCCTGCCAAGAACACTATTTTTTTCAGGGTAAATTCATATTGCCAGCCAAAGACCCTGGTCATCAACAAAGTGGAAACCATCAACAAGAGTAGCCCACCAAAAAGATTGCCCATAACCACCCATGATTCAAGAGATGGCCCTGCAACAACACCCAAACCAGCAAGCCACAAAACTATGGCCCCCATTGCAAGCGCATGCCTTCTGAATGGGAATCTATCCCTGTCCACACGGAATAGGACAATATTCACCGCTAACACAAGAAATGCAATTATGGTTGCAAGCACTCGATGAGCCTTGGTTGCGAAATGGTATCCATCAGCCTCATCAGCAGCAAAGGTAATTGCCTTACCACTCACCCCAACTTGTTCATAACACACTGCTCTATCCACACATTCAAGCCCTGACTTTGCATGCCTGAGGAATGCGCTGGTGAAGTTAAGTGAAACTACAAATAGAACCGTCAGGATGACCAAATAACGCAACTTTGCCGCCATTTTCGTTACTCTCGTCTCTCTGGTTTTTCGCCAAAGAGCTCATTCTTTTTCTCAAGAATATACTCATCGTCAACTTTTCCACTAACCAGACGAATATGTTTGGGGTGTTTCTGCCAATCCACATGATCGTACCCCAGATTGAAATCCCACGCCCATGCGCTACTACCCTGGAACGTGTAGGTTGAGGATGTCCAGTAATCGGCTGATTTGGTGTTTGGAAAGAAATTCCTAAAGATTGGATCTATATTTCTATCTCTGCTTATAAATACAATTGACCCCATCTCGACATTTTCCGGCAGATGCCAATTCTTCAGGCCACAAATACCATTTTTGTTAACCTCAGCAACATAAGATGATGAATCACAATTGCCTACCGTACAACTACCACCATTAGGGGTGCCTATAAAATTCTTGCGTACATCAGGATCATACCAGGTATAGGTATTTTCGGCAGATCTCAACCCGGGACTATTGCCTTTAACCTCCCAATGCAGACCAGTGGATTTATCATAGACACAATCCCATGGATCCTCCTCATAATTCCCACTCCCACTATATACTGACCCATCTGCAGTAACCTTTATAAAGTTCTGCTCACGCTTCACCCTGTCATCTTCTGAGAGTTCACTACATCCCGTCAGAAGCATTGACAACACAACAAAGCCTACTGTTTTATTCATAATCAATAACCTACTTATGATCCTTTGGTAATTTATTTATCGACTTCCGTGACCCATATATGCGGCCAGCAGTATACTATCTTTCCAGGAACTTGTCCGAGAATAGAAGCCATAGCGAAAATCAGAGATGGCTCTTGCCCACTCGGGCATATCCAGATATTCCCCGATAAATATGACTATGCCACACCCCATCAACGTTAGTACAATGGGGCTTGCAACCATAAAAACGGTATAAAAAATGGAAATCATAAATGAGTTGGGCCCATTCTGGGTTACCGGTATTGTTATTAATGTTACACTCGTCACATTGATATTGGTTTGGGTATTCAAGATAACAAGACAGAAAGATGATAAAAATCAGGATGATAACTCCTGAATCCAGGATTAATTAAGAGGAATGGAGCCATAATGGCTGCACAACCAAACTATCAGATCACAATCTCAAAACCAATTTGTCCACTTGTACGTGGCTGGGTATATCTTGCCCTTGCCTCCCTGATTATTCCTGGCCTTACCGCCATACTGCTGGTTCTGCTACGTACACTTGTAGTCGACACTGCATCATGGACAGACCTGTTCCGAACTGCTTTGGTAATTCATGTTGATCTATCAGTATTTGTCTGGTTTCTTGCTGTTGGTGGGGCAATCTGGACCAGCCTACTACCCAAACCAACTCCAAGTGCAATATGGGCTCTACGTCTGGGGGTTACAGGAACAGTAATTATTGCAATTGCCCCCCTGCTTGGAGCCACTACTCCATTAATGAATAACTATATACCAGTACTTGACCACCCAATTTTTCATTTTGGTTTAGCTCTGTTTGCCATTGGTATCCTGCTGCTGGCTCCTCACACCATCTCTATCCGCCCCCGATGGTTGGCAAATTCCGGAGAGGACTTATTCAGGCTAGGTAGCTGGTTTGCCATGCTTGCTACCATTGTTGCCGCTATTGCTTTTGTGCACGCCTTTTTCTCAATTCCCGATGACCCTCAGAGAGCAGCTGTAACCTACTTTGAGATACTGTTTTGGTCAGACGGGCATATCCTGCAATTCACTTATACCACCCTACTGGTAATTGCATGGCTATGGCTTGGCTCAGCACTGAATCTGAAGATAATGCCAACACCACCCATGACTGCTGTAATGGTCATTATTGGATTCATCCCTCTGATTATTGTGCCGTGGATTCTCTTCTCATTTGGGGTGCTATCAGCCGAATATAGGAGCTGGTTTACCTGGTTAATGAGATATGGCAATAGTCTGGCACCAATACTTGTGTCTCTCTTTCTTGTGGCAGGGCTACTTCGTTCAGGATGGACTGGCAAGTTAACAGATGAGCAACATCCACTACACGCATCTCTGGTTTCATCCTTTCTCTTGTTTGCAGCCGGTGGAGTCATTGGCTTTATGATCTCCGGGATCAATACCATTATTCCTGCCCACTATCACGGCTCCATTGTTGGAGTAACTCTTGCATTTATGGGACTGGTCTATATCTTGTTACCAAGGCTTGGTTTTACTGCACCAACTGGACGAATGGCAGTTATGCAGCCATATATATATGCTGTTGGCCAACTAATGCATGTCGCAGGACTTGCCATATCAGGCAGCCATGGAGCTGTCAGAAAAGCTGTGGGTGGCTCTGTTGGAACAGAAGGCCTTTATGGAGAGATAAGCGTTGGCCTTACCCGTATTGGCGGGTTATTGGCGGTAGTTGGCGGGATACTATTTCTGGTAGTCTGCTGGAAAGCAATGCGCAACAAAAAAGTATAATCATGTTCTGTCTGATCCTATCCAGTATAATCTGGTCAGACACAATTAGTATAATCGGGAGATAACGTAGCTATGGAAATAGTTCTTTTTACTGGAGTCGCAATCGTGCTCTATCTGGTATCAGATAGATTACTGCTGTTTTTTGAAAAGCTATACGGAAATGTACTTCCATACAGAAGTATTATATTTTTTCTGATTATTATGGCATTGGCTGCAATTGTATTTCCTATTATGGAAAATACTATGGGGCCTGGAGAGAATGGTGGTATTCCGGAGAACCCATACGCAGAATCAACTACCACAAACAGCCCTTAGAGTTATGCTCGAATCTGGTGTTTGAGGGGTTGAAATCAGGCGGCGTATCTGGTT
>CALEHW010000034.1 GCA_937877715.1 uncultured Methylophaga sp.
ATTTTTGCGCCAGATTGACTAATCAGTTACTGACCGCTCTGGGTCGTTCTCAGAACATCATCAAAAAACAGCCGCCAGTAATAACCCTCCAGGCAGCAATAAAAGTGCGGACGCGGAACTTTTCTGAAACTTTACATATGGTTAACTGATGCTATACTCGGCAGTACCTGACCAATTGGTTTGGTTTTTCACGAGTTATATTAGGGGGAATTATCATGAAGAAGATTATTGCGACTATCGCACTTGCTGCTGTTGCTTTCACCGCCTCTGCATTTTTTGGTGGGGATAACGACAACCAGTCCGGTGCCGGAACTGGCTCTGCTGACGGCGCTTTCGATGGCAAGGGTCGTGGTGCCGGCAAGGGTGCTGCTGATGCTGAGGGGGAGTTCAGTATGACCATCAACGCCTCCGGCAAGGGCTCTTCCAATATGGAGGCCGATATGGATGCTGCCGAAAATGTACGCCTGCGTGGTGATACGGATGTGCGCACCGATTCACGTCCATACTATCCATATGCGGCACCACCGGCGCAGTAGAAGCTGTCACGCTACTGAAAAACCCGCTTCGGCGGGTTTTTTTATGGTCTATCCCAGACTGTTCCAGGTCTCGATTATGCTGTTGGGGCTCATGGATATACTGGAGATCTCATGTTCTACCAACCACTTTGCAAACTCTGGATAATGTGAGGGCCCCTCGCCACAGATACCAACACTTTTGTTCTGGTTGTGGCATGCCTGGATAACCCTGGAGATACTCTCCTTAATTGCTGGATTGCGTTCATCAAACCCGGTGGCCATCCATTCGGAGTCACGGTCCATCCCCAGGGTAAGCTGAGTCAGATCATTGGAGCCGATCGAGAAGCCATCAAAATATTCGAGAAACTCCTCTGCAAGAATCACATTGGATGGCACCTCGCACATCATGATGATTCGGAGGCCATCTGCTCCCCGTTTCAGCCCGTTCTCCTCGAGCAGATTGATGATATCTCTGGCCTCGTCCAGGGTGCGTATAAAGGGGATCATGAGCTCGATATTTGATAGCCCCATCTCCTCTCGTGCCCGCTTTATCGCCCTGCACTCCAATTCGAAACAGGGCCTGAATGGTTCCGACAGTTGCCGCAGCGCACCTCTGTACCCAATCATCGGGTTTGACTCGGTAGGTTCATACCCCTTTCCGGCAATCAGGTTTGCATACTCGTTTGACTTGAAATCAGAGGTTCTGATCCGCACTGGTTTGGGGGCAAATGGTGCCGCGATAGTTGCAATTCCCTCGGTGAGTTTCTCAACATAAAATTCGATGGGTGATCCATAGCCGGACATTTTTCTCTCTATCTCATCTCTGCTTTCGGCTGGAAGGTTTTCGAAATCGATAATCGCCCTTGGGTGGATGCCGATGATGTTGCTGATGATGAACTCCATACGCGCAAGCCCAACCCCCTTATTGGGGATGGAGGCGTAGTCGAAAGCGCGTCCGGGATTTCCAATGTTGACCATCATCCTGGTTTTGAGCGGAGGAAGTGACTTGATAGGTGTGGTGATCAACTCAAAGTCGAGCGCCCCATCGTAGACATAACCATCATCACCCTCTGCACAGGAGATGGTGACGGTATGACTGTCGGGGATGGACTCGGTTGCATCCCCGGTGCCGACAATTGTGGGGATCCCCAGCTCCCGCGCAATAATGGCCGCATGGCAGGTGCGGCCCCCACGGTTGGTGACGATGGCTGAGGCCCGTTTCATGATCGGCTCCCAATCCGGGTCGGTCATGTCGGTCACCAGAATATCACCGGCCTGGATACGCTCCATCTCCGAGATGTTGGCGATGATCCGGGTGGCACCACTGGTGATGGCCTGTCCGATGGCCCGTCCCTTGGCTAGAACGGTACCACTCTCTTTGAGTTTGTAGCGGTTGATGGAGTTGGTCTTTTTCTCCTGGCTTTTCACCGTCTCCGGGCGTGATTGGACGATATAGATCTTGTTGTCGACACCGTCGAGGGCCCACTCAATATCCATCGGGCGTCCATAGTGCTCCTCGATGGTAACGGCGTAGCGCCCCAATTCATGAATCTGCTGGTCATTGAGGCTAAAGCGGTTACGCTCCGCTTCGGGGACACGTTCGGTAACGATAAAATCCTTCAGATTATCCCGGGCATAGATCTTGCGGATCTCCTTTGATCCCAATGTCCTGCTCAGGATGGCGTGGTGTCCAGTAGCCAGTGTCGGTTTGTAGAGATAGAACTCATCGGGGTTGACGGCTCCCTGTACCACCGTCTCCCCCAGCCCATATGCAGAGGTGATCAGCACCACATCCCGGAAACCGGACTCCGTATCCAGGGTGAAGAGCACGCCGCTGGAGCCGAGATCGCTGCGTACCATCTGCTGTACCCCGACCGATATTGCAATACTCTGGTGGTCAAAATGCTGATGTGCCCGATAGGAGATGGCGCGGTCATTGTAGAGCGAGGCAAATACATTCTTGATTGAGGCGAGAACGCTCTCTATCCCGCAGACATTGAGGTAGCTCTCCTGCTGTCCGGCAAAAGAGGCGTCGGCAAGATCCTCGGCAGTCGCCGAGGAGCGGATGGCAACGCTCAGTTTCCCACCAGTCTGTCTCTCCAGCTCCCCATAGGTGGAGGTTATGGCATTGAGCAGGGGGTCAGGAAATGGGGAGTCAAGAATCCAGCGTCTAATCTCAGCACCACACCCCTTCAACGCATGGATGTCGGTGGGGTCCAGTACCTCAAGTGACTGGTGGATCTTTTCGGTCAGGTTGCTGTGGGCAAGAAAGTCCCGGAATGCATGGGCAGTGGTGGCAAAGCCGTTGGGAACCCGGATCCCCTTGGTGGAGAGAGCGTGGATCATCTCCCCGAGTGAGGCATTCTTCCCCCCAACCCGGGCCACATCATTCATCCCCACCGAATCCAGCCAGACTACGTAGTTATCTACCACCCATCTCCTCCTTTGAGAATGGTCATCTCTTCTTGCTTTCAGATAGATATTATACCTATACAGATGTTATCTGAAACAAACCAGCAACAGACTGTTGCTGGCTTAATGCAAAAAGGATTGGGTGATATTGCCTGCCTCCATAATGGCAGACAATATATTACATCCAGTAACCATTCTCCTCGTTGGAGATCGCGGCACTATCGGTTGCTCTCAGGTATCGCACCAACTCTTTGTTCAAGATCTGATCGCGGCCCCAGTAGCCATTCTCTTCTATGATATAGGTCAACACATGATGCATTAATACTTGCTTATGTTTTGATTTGTTACATAATTGGCCCACTAGGAGATTTTAAGGATAGGTGCCAGAATATGAAGAAGATCAACTTGTTGTTTTTATTGGCCATCACCATTGGGTTTTCCCAGCATGTTGTAGCTCAGCAGACCCAGGAGGCTGTAAAGCCAGCCCCAATGATTATTGAGGTTGAGAGTCCATATAGCTACCAGGAGACGCTCTCTCGATTCAACGAGAATGTAAAGAAATTTGGCTGGAAGGTTCCAAAGAAGTATGACTGGGTAAAGATGCTGAAGAATAAGGGTGAGATTGGCGGTCCCATGGTGATGTATGAATTGTGTAAACCCAACCACGCCTTTGCCTTGTTGCAAAATGATGCATACAAGCATTTGTCGGTGATGATGCCATGCGCCACCTCCTTTTATCAGAAGCGTAATGGCAAGACCTATGTTGCCTACTTGAATGTAGAGATGATCGCAACCATGTACGGTGGTGAGATTGCAGAAATTGCAACGAAGGCCGGTAGTGACCGCAATCAGGTGCTCTCTTTTCTGAGGGATTAAGATAATCCTGACTGAAAATAAATCAACCCGCCCACAGTGGCGGGTTTTTTATATCTGTCTGCCTATGGATTTATTCTCAATATCCACTGAACAAACTGGCTGATATCCGAGATCTCCTCAACGGAGACGCTGTGTTCCATGGGGTAGCTGTTCCACTCAATCTGGTATCCCCTCTCTTCAAGAACCCCTCTTGCCGCACTGCCAGCAGAGTAGGAGACGATGGGGTCTTGGGTACCGTGGCCGAAGAAGATCTCCACTGGATTGTCGCCACTGGCGGTGGGAATCTTCTCTGGATATGGCAGATAGGTTGAGAGTGCCATAACTCCGGCCAGTTTTTGTCTGTAACGTAGTGCGGCGTGGAGTGCGATAACCCCGCCCTGAGAGAAGCCAGCCAGTATTACTCTCTCTGCCGGTATGCCATTTGCCAACTCGGCATCGATCAACAGGCTGATTTCCCTGACTGATGACTCAATTCCCTCAAGATCCCCACGTCTACTGAAATCAAAGCTGCTGATGTCATACCAGCCGCGCATCACCAGGCCGTCATTTACGGTAATTGGGCGTTCCGGTGCATGGGGGAAGATAAAACGGATTCCGTGATCTGGAGGAAGTCCCAGCATTGGCAAAATTCCCTCAAAATCGTGGCCATCTGCCCCGAGGCCATGGAGCCAGATTACGCTGGCAGTTGCAGGTGTCGGGGGTTCAACAACAATATGGGGGATAGTCTTCATCGGTTGTGAAGTTTATACTTGCCACCATGAATATGAGAAATTTTTCTTTGGGGCTGTTGCCGGTTTTGATGGTGGCCATACTTTCTGGATGTGGCCAGTCCGGGGATCTCTATCTGTCGGATGATCTGCGTGCGGAGCAGTTGGAGCAGCAGGCAGCTACTGCCTCTATCAGTCGGTCACAACAGCTCCGTCAGCAGGCTACACATCTGCGCCAGCGCCATCAGGAGATGAATAGTCTCCGCGCGCAGTTGGCACAGCTGGAGCAGAAGGAGGAGCTGCTTCGTGGCGGTGGGAACATTGATGAGGCGGATAAGGTGCTGAAGGAGGTCAACGGCACCCGCTATCGTATCGGCAAACTGCTGTTAGAGCAGCAGAGCTCCAGATAGGAGAGGGTAATGAGCTCTTTTTTTGAGAGAAGAGATGGGGTTCTGCATGCGGAATCTGTCCCACTGACAACCCTTGCCGAGCAGTATGGAACCCCGCTATTTGTCTACTCCGAGAGTGCAATTCGAGCGCAGTGGGGCGCCTTTGAGAATGGTTTTAGGGGTGAGGATCACCTGATTTGCTTTGCGGTCAAGGCCAACTCCAATCTGGCAGTTCTGGCGCTACTGGCTCGCCTGGGCGCCGGCTTTGATATTGTCTCTGTCGGTGAACTGGAGCGTGTCTTGAGGGCGGGTGGAGATGCTAGTAAGGTTGTCTTCTCTGGCGTTGGCAAGCGGGAGGATGAGATTCAGCGCGCACTGGAGGTTGGAATTCGCTGTTTCAACATAGAGTCAGAGGCTGAGCTGGAGCGTGTCAATCTGGTAGCAGCGGAGATGGGGGTGCGTGCCACAGTCTCACTGCGGGTAAATCCGGATGTTGATGCCGGAACCCATCCATACATCTCCACTGGGTTACGCTCGAACAAGTTTGGCATTTCCATTGACCACGCGCGTGAGGTCTACAACCACGCATTAACTCTTCAGAATCTGGAAATTGCTGGCATTGACTGCCACATTGGTTCACAGCTTACGGAGCTCTCTCCATTTAAGGACGCACTGGATCGAGTATTGAGATTGGTCGACCAGCTTGAGGAAGATGGGATCAGATTGCGCCATATAGATGTAGGAGGGGGGCTTGGAATTGACTATAGAGATGACAATCCGCCGACCCCTGCAGAGTATGTGCGGGCCATTACCGAAAAACTGGAGGGGAGAGGGCTGGAGATCATCATGGAGCCAGGCCGGGCAATGGTTGGTGATGCGGGTGTGATGCTGACCAGAGTGGAGTTTATCAAGCAGGGTGAGGAGAAGAATTTCTGTATTGTGGATGGAGCCATGAATGACCTGATTCGTCCCGCACTCTACAGTGCCTGGCAGAATATTGTCCCGGTCGAGGAGCGCTCAGGTGGAGAGAAGCGAAACTACGATATTGTTGGCCCAATCTGTGAGACTGGTGATTTTCTGGGTAAGGATCGAGAGCTGAACGTAGAGTCTGGGGACCTGCTGGCAGTGATGTCATCAGGTGCCTATGGATTTGTGATGAGCTCTACATATAACTCTAGACCTCGTGCCGCAGAGGTGATGGTCTCTGGAGAAGAGCAGCGCCTGGTGCGTGAGCGTGAGACCATAGAGTCACTGTTTGCTGGTGAGTACATCTAGGAACCTGTCAGAGATGAAGTTACGTTTTACCAAGATGCATGGGCTGGGAAATGACTTTGTGGTCATCAATGCCATCAGTGAGCCATTCGAGCCCACCCCGCAGCAGGTTCGCTTTCTGGCGGACCGCAACTTCGGTGTCGGCTGCGATCAGCTCCTGCTGGTTGAGCCTGCACGAACGGAGGAGAGCGATTTCCGTTACCGGATCTGGAACGCGGATGGTGGAGAGGTGGAGCAGTGCGGCAATGGTGCGCGCTGTTTTGCCCGCTTTGTCCGCGACCAGGGGTTAACCAAAAAAGATGAGATCAGGGTAGAGACTGCAGGCGGCATTATCACCCTGCAGCTGTGTGAGAATGGGCGGGTAATGGTGAATATGGGGGCACCGATTCTTGATCCTGTAGAGATCCCGTTTGTTGCAGAGCAGCAGAGTGCGGAGTATGAGATTGAGGTGGAGGGCGAGAGCCTGCAGGTGGCTGCGGTCTCCATGGGAAATCCACACGTGGTATTGACAGTTGATGCGCTGAATGATGAGGTGGTTGGGCGGCTGGGCCCGCTTCTGGAGTCTCATAGCCGTTTTCCACAACGAGTCAATGTCGGATTTATGCAGGTGGTAAACAGTAGAGAGATTAATTTGCGTGTCTACGAACGTGGAACAGGAGAGACTCTGGCATGTGGTACTGGTGCCTGTGCCGCTGTTGTTGCGGGGATTATACAAGGCAGGTTGGAGAGTGAAGTCACGGCAAAATTGCGTGGTGGCGAGCTCTCCATTCAGTGGTCAGGTGGCGAGGCTCCGGTTATGATGACGGGTCCGGCAGAAACCGTATTTGAGGGTGTAATTGAGTTATGAGTCAGCAGAAGTCAAAACCAAGTCCGTATAGCGAAGAGATGCAGCTGGTTGGTGAATCAGAGGTGGTCGCATACCTGCAAGAGCATACGGACTTTTTCGCCTCCAATTCGACACTGCTCGCTGAGCTGGAGGTGCCCCACCGGAGTGGAGGGGCGGTCTCGCTTATCGAACGCCAAGTGGAGCAGTTGAGGCGAGAGAACTCCAGACTGCAGAACGAGATCAACACCTTGTTGCATGTAGCACGTGAGAATGACTCTCTTAGTGAAAGCATGCATCGCCTCACCCTTGATCTGCTGGAGTGTGAGGATTCAGGTGGTGTCGTCGCCTCGCTCTATGAGAGCCTGAGAGACCATTTTGGAATTGAGCAGGTGGTGGTTCTCCTTCCTCATGAGGAGAATAGAGAGACACACGATGCATTTGAACAGATGCTGCACGACAGCGTCCCATTCTGTGGTCAGCTTGAGGAGCAGCAGCGTGAGGTCCTGTTCGGAGAGGAGATGGAGCACGGTGCATCGGTTGCACTGCTGCCTCTAGGAGAGTTTGGAAAGCAGGGGCTGATTGCACTGGGGAGCTCTGATGCCCAGCACTATCACGACAAGATGGGAACCCATTTCCTGGTGCAGCTCTCTGCACTGGTGAGTACAGCGCTTCTTCACTGTGGAAACCGACAGCATCAGGAGTAACCATCTGGAGAGCTGGATTAACCGCTTTCTAGCCCATCTGCGAGATGAGCGCAGACTCTCCCACAACAGCCTGAAGGCTTATCAACGGGACCTTTCCCAGTTTCATAACCATCTCCAGGAGCGTGGAGAGGACTTTCTGCAGTTGACGGCTCACCATCTGAGAGATTTTGTGGCTCAGCGCCACCGCAAAGGTGCGGCCAGTGGTTCAATCCAGAGAAATCTGTCAGCCATTCGCACTTTCTACAGCTACCTGATTCGCGAACAGGAGATCGACTACAATCCGGCCACTGGGGTTTCAGCCCCCAAGGGTGAGAGGAGGCTGCCGGCCACGCTAGATGTGGATCAGATGGATAGTCTGCTTGCGGGAGATGAGGATGATCCACTGCTGATTCGTGATCATGCCATGTTTGAGCTGATCTACTCCTCTGGGCTGCGACTCTCGGAGCTGGCCAATGTCGACTGCAGGGATATTAATTTTAGTGACTCAACTATTCGGGTTCTCGGCAAGGGGAGCAAGGAGAGGGTGTTGCCGGTGGGGCGAAAGGCGCAGGAGGTTATTCGGCAGTGGATGACAGCCCGCCAGCAGATGGCTGCAGAAAAAGAGCAGGCACTGTTTGTCAGCCGGCGTGGCAGCCGTATTGCGGTTCGGACCATACAGCAGAGGCTTGAGCAGCTGGCCAAAAACAGCGGAATGGAGAGGAGAGTACATCCTCATATGTTGCGCCACTCTTTTGCCAGCCACCTGCTGGAGTCCAGTGGTAATCTGCGTGCCGTGCAGGAGATGCTGGGTCATGAGAATATCAGCACCACCCAGATCTACACCCACCTGGATTTTCAACATCTGGCCGAGGTCTATGACCGAGCCCACCCCAGGGCAAAACAGAAGAGCAAGAAAGGAACTTTCTCACCATCTGGGCGTAAAGATCACTCGAATTAACATTGCTGGAAGAATGTTGGTTGCAGCAAAAGATAATTTTGCTGTATTGGACATGAAGTGTCGCATCTGTGTGCTAGAGTTCTCGATGTTATGAAGGGAGGGATTGAGCACTACTGGGGAAAAGCCCAAAAAATAGAAGATCATCAGACTCATCACTTGCTGGTGGCTCATGCGCTGGATGCCATGGCGGTCGCCTCTGTCTGGCTGGAACAGAGCTTACTGTTGAAAAATCGTCTCCGGTCAGCTGATGATGATTGGGATCAACGTTGGCTCCTTTTCTTTATCGGGATGCACGATCTTGGAAAATTTGATGTCCGTTTTCAGCGCAAAGTTGACTCTATTGCCTGTTCATTATGGCCAGGTTTTGCAGAGTCTGCTATCTCTGAATCAACCGGTTTCGATCATGGCAAGGCGGGATACTGCTGGTGGTTGAAAGAGTCAGAGCAGTGGGGATTGGGAGCACTAAAGCATGGTGCTGAATGGATGCGTATGGTTGCTGGCCACCATGGGAATCTCAATCTGAATGGCTGCAGTGATCTTTATGACCTTGCGGCAGATGAGGAGGTGATTGAACATGACCGAGTGGCCCGCCAGCAGTGGGTCACTGAACTGCTCGGTTTTCTGAAACTTGACCCCCTGTCAGCAGCCAACAAGCAGAACTCACTCCGTCCACCCTCACCGCTACTGGCTGGTTTCTGCTCCATCTGCGACTGGATCGGCTCTAATGAGATGTGGTTTCCATTCCACCCCATACCCATCCCATCACTACAAAACTACTTTCTACAGCGTAGTGTGCAGGCACGGAAAGCACTGGAACAGAGTGGTTTGTGCAAGCCAGAAAAAGTCTGTGCAGGTATGTCACAGCTCTATCCAGAGTATCAGCCGCGTGGAGTACAGACTGAGATTGATCAGCTTCCGGTTAAGCCATCACTGCTATTGATTGAAGCTCCAACCGGTTCTGGCAAGACTGAAGCTGCACTGGCCTATGCATCAAGGTTGTTGGCGGCGGGTCACGCTGAAAGCATCCTTTTTGCGCTTCCTACCCAAGCAACAGCCAATGCTATGTTGCAACGGTTGGAGGAGTGCGCAGCTCAACTATTTCCGGAGCAGCCGAGTAATATTGTACTAGCTCATGGAAAGCGTGGGTTCAACCTTCAGTTTATCAACCTCAAGCGAGCCGGTAGTGATCTTCAGTGGAAAGAGGGGGCGCAAGTTCAGTGTTCGGAGTGGCTTGGAAGCAGTCGCAAGCGAGTATTTCTGGGGCAGATTGGGGTGGGAACCGTTGATCAGGTACTGTTGTCGGTGCTACCTGTTCGCCACAACTTTGTACGCCAATTTGGGATTGGCAGAAGTGTGCTGATTGTCGATGAGGTACACGCCTACGACAGCTATATGAATGGCCTGCTGGGGGAGGTAATTAAGCAACAAAAAGAGGCTGGTGGATCGGTTATCTTGCTCTCTGCCACCATGAACGACAGGTTACGTCGCAATATGGTGACATACTGGAGCGATGAACAGAGCTATGCTCCTAAACCAGACTATCCACTCATGACCCATGTCACAATACAGAAAGCGTCAGAGATTGTATCTCAAGAACCACCCGTAGCACGCGATGTGGTGGTAACTCTATGGAAAAGAGCGCAGCTATTGCCTGAAGAGGGAGATCTACAGCAGATAGTTGCTGCAGCTCAGTCAGGGGCTAGAATCGCAGTGATCTGTAATCTGGTAGCTGATGCACAGCAAATTTATCAGCAACTCTGTGAGCTCTCCATGCAAACAGAAATCACCATAGACTTGTTCCACTCCCGTTTTACCTTTGCAGACCGTCAGCAGAGAGAGCGGCAGGCAGTTACCGCCTTTGGCAAAGGGAGTAAGACAGAGGGGGCGATTCTTGTTGCAACCCAGGTAATTGAGCAGTCTCTCGACCTCGATTTTGACTGGATGGTGACCCAGCTGGCACCAGTTGATCTGCTATTCCAGCGTATGGGTCGGCTCCATCGTCACCAACGCAACCGCCCTACCAGCTTTGAGAAACCGACAGTAACGATTCTTCTACCAGAGGCACTAGAGTTTGCCGGTCATGGGGTGATCTATGCAAACCATCGAGTGCTCTGGAGAACGCAACAGCTACTGGAACAGACAGCCGTTTTGAGGTTTCCAGAGATCTACCGAGAGTGGATTGATCAAGTCTATGGCATAGGTGATGAGGCAGAACAGCCTTGGGAAAATGAGCCGGAAGAGGTCGTGGTTGCATTTGAGAAGTACCAGAATGATGAGAAGGCACGTTATTACAATGCGATGATGGTAAGCAGAAGTAGAATGGAACCGTATCCAGATACGGCAGATAAGGCTGCTACTATGACCCGTGATGGGGAGATGGGGATCAATCTGACCCTTCTACAACAGGACAACAATCAGAAAAAAGTCTTGTTGGATGGGAGCACAATGTTGGAGATTGAAGATTGGCAACAGGCAGAAATGATTGATCGTAACAGCGTTTCGGTGCCGGCAAGCTGGGGTCGTCCTAACCACTCACTGTTACCTGCCCGGAATGGTAATGAGCTACGTTATCTAACAATGGATAAACAGGATGGAAAATGGCATGGAGAGACCGACAATGCGCTCTTCTTCTACAGCAAAGAAGAGGGATTGATGATGGAGAGAAAGGAGACAACAAGATGAATCTGCTTACTGATAGCTGGATACCGGTGGCTGGATCGAAGAAAAAAATAGGGCTGGAGAGGCTGCTCTGTAGCGACCACTCCTACCACCTGAGTCTGCCACGGGATGATTTGGAGATGGCAACCATGCAGTTGCTGGTTTCATTGGTTCAGGTGCTGTTTACCCCGAAGGATGATACAGAGCTGAGGCAGCGGATGGCAGTGCCGATGCGCAATAGAGAGTACCAGTCGGTTATTGCAGAAAAGCTGGATTGGTTTGATCTCAGTCATCCGCAAACCCCATTTATGCAGGATCTGACCACTCCAGAGGATAAACTGGCCTCGATGCAGGGACTATTTGCCGGGATGCCGGATGGCAAGAGCAGTACCAGCCATGCCCACTTTGTCTCTGCAACCGAGATGAACCAGGCCTGTCCGAGTTGTGTGGCAATTGTGCTGTTTAATCGGGCTACTTCTGCCCCCAATTTTAGTGGTAAACATAAAGGCCCACTACGGGGGGGAGCTCCTATTACCACCCTGGTTCAGGGAGAGGATTTACGGCAGACCCTATGGGATAATGTATTGAGTGAGCGTTATCTTGGCAATAATTTCCCTCTGTGTGACTCCGTCGATGATCAGCCAGTTTGGGTAAAACCAGTTGCAAATGGTGGCCATATTCAGGCACAAGATATTGGCCTGACTCGGGGGTTGTTTTGGCAACCGATCCATGTTCGGCTGCACCATTGGCAGCGGGGTACTTGTGACCTGTGTGGTGATCAAGGAGAGGTGCATGGGGACTATTTACGCTCGGCAACCTTCAAATATACTGTTCATGGACAGTGGCCTCACCCACACAGTCCCCGTGTATGGGATATCAAAAAGGGGGTCAGAGACAGAGAGCGCTTTCTCTCCTTTACCACAACAGCACCAGCATGGACCAGATTGACCGAGATGCTGGTTGAACAAGAGAGTAAAAAGAGTGGAATGCAGCCTGCGGCAGTGGTGGATCACTATCAACAACTCTTTCCAACCGAACCGATCTTTCTGGCGGTTGGGGGGTATCGCAATAAACAGGCAAGTATCCTTCAACGCAGACATGAAACTTTCTCACTGCGCCAAGGGTGGCAACAGAACAAAAAAACAGTACAAGATGTGGTGGAGAGAGGGGTGGCAATCAAGACAATTCTGCGTAATAAGCTATTTGGATTGGGAAAGATGATCGGTGTAAGTGGGTTGGCAGCCGCAGCAGAATCAACCTTTTATCGGGCAACTGAATCGTTGGTCCAGAAATCACTCCGGCAGATGGCGTGGCGAGAGGCAAGAGAGCAGATTCAGAATCTCACTATTGAGTTGAACAAAGTAGCAATCACCATTTTTGAAGAGATCACCCAACCATACCAACACGATCTGCGTACCACCAAACCACTGGTACAGTCTCGGCAACGGTTACATGTTGAGTTAAATCGGCTACTTGAAGAGGGTAGAGGATAGCCATGGAGCAGCCCAATATCATCATCTACAACACGGCAGATGGGGAGGCATCGGTTGCGCTCTATGCGAAAGATGGAGAGCTCTGGCTGACTCAAAAGCAGCTTGCTGAGCTTTTTGACACCTCCAAGCAGAACATCAGTCTGCACCTTAATAACATACTGAAAGAAAAAGAGTTATCAGGGGATTCAGTTGTCAAGGATTACTTGACAACTGCCACAGATGGTAAGGAATATCGAACCAGACACTATGCCTTGCCGATGATCTTGGCAATTGGTTTTCGGGTGAGTGGGGTGCGAGGCAGACAGTTTCGACAGTGGGCAAACCACCATCTACAGGAGTACATGGTTAAGGGTTTTATCATGGATGATGAGAGGCTCAAGAACCCAGACGGCCGCCCCGACTATTTTGATGAGATGTTGGCACGTATCCGTGATATCCGGGCCTCGGAAAAGAGGTTCTACCAGAAGGTGAGAGATCTCTTTGCACTCAGCAGTGATTATGATGGCACGGATAAGTCCATCCAGATGTTTTTTGCAGAGACACAGAACCGACTGCTCTATGCTGCAACGCGACAGACAGCGGCAGAGCTGATTGTCGAACGGGCCGATCCCGCCGGGGAGAATATGGGGTTGACTAGCTGGAAAGGATCGATTGTACGCAAACAGGATATTACAGTTGCCAAGAACTATCTGGATGAAGATGAGATCGATACACTCAATCGACTGGTCACCGTCTTTCTGGAGAGCGCAGAGCTACGGATCAAAAACCGGATCGATATCACAATTCAGTTCTGGCGGGACAATGTAGAGCAGATTATCGTCTCAAATGGATTTGCATGCTTGGAGGACAAGGGGCATATCAGTAAGATGCAGATGGAACAGCAGGTTCAGGAGATCTATCGGCAGTTTGATACAAGAAGAAGAGCGTATGAGGCAGCTTTGGCGGATCGTGTTGATGAGCAGGAGTTGCAGGAATTAGAGGCAGAGATCAAGAGCCGCCAACTATCTGAGAGCAAAATAGAGGAGAACAGGGATGAATGAACCAAACAAAACAGATTATGCAGCTATCCGCAGGCGGTTTGAGCAGTTGGGCAGTGGCGTACAGGCCGATCTCAGACGGGCGACGGACCCCTATCAGGATCTGCCAATGCGACCTGCCTACTACACACTGATGGGACCGCAGAACCATAAAAACAAGCTGCGGATCGCCTTTCTGATTCCCTGGGCTGAACATCGTGAGGGTGGCGATACCCTCGGTGTGGCCATCGCCAAGGCAAAAATCAGTGAAAAGCGGCTTTTTCAGATGATTCGCTCCACCGCGCCCAACAACCTGATCCAGCTACGTCGCTTGCTACAACAGATCAATCCCAAAGTGGACTGGAACCAGTTAGGCAAGACGCTCCACTACTGGAATGAGATCAGCCGCCGCCAACTGCTGGAGCAGTACTACCAAGCCAGCGCCAACCACCATGATGAATAACCAGTTTCACCGGAGTCGGCCAAAGGCCGACTACCTGTTTACAAAAAGGAGTTATAAGCAATGAGCAATCCAGACAGCAGTAACAAGAATTTCCTCAACATCCATGTGCTGATCTCACACAGCCCATCCTGCCTGAATCGGGATGATATGAATATGCAGAAATCGGCAATTTTTGGTGGTGTACGCAGGGTGCGTGTCTCTTCACAATCACTCAAGCGGGCGATGCGTCACAGTGACTACTATCGACAGAATCTTGGGGCACCATCGGTTCGCTCCAACAAATTACCATTGATTGCAGATCACTACATTCATGCTCTGAAAGACAGCTTTAGTGTAGAGCAGGTTGCCCAGGCAGTCAGCTGGATTGCTGGCAAAGAGGGGATTGAAGCAGATGTCAAGGTGGATTCAGTGGCTCCATGGGCGGCAGAAGAGGTAGCCTATATCTGTCAGATGATTATTGACGCAGGTGAAGAGGCAGATCCAAAAAAACTGGAAAAACAGATTGCAAAGAGCAGCAAACCATTTCGAGAGGCGCTGGGCAATACATACGATATCGCTCTCTCAGGCCGTATGGCCACATTTGGGCTGATGAGTAAGATGAATATGGATGCCGCAATGGCAGTTGCTCACGCCATCACCACCCACCCGGTTGATGCTGATCTCGACTGGTTTACCGCAGTAGATGATCTGATAATCGATGAGGGAGAGGTTGGGGCAGGTCACCTTGATACCCAGGAGTTCAGTGCCGGGGTCTTCTATCGCTACGCCAGCATCAATCTCAAACAGTTGCAGCTCAATCTGGGGCTGATCGGGAATATCGGTGACACAGAGACAGATAAGAGCCGCAGCCGAGCTTTGGAGATTGCCAAACATGCGGTGCATATGTTGGCAACGGTAACACCGGATGCCAAACAGAACAGCTTTGCTGCCCACAACCTGGCTGATCTGGTATTGGTTTCCCTATCCGATCAACCTATCTCGCTGGCCAACGCCTTTGAGGCACCAGTAAAAAAAGAGCATCAGGGCGGATTCCTTACCCCTTCAATCCGCTCACTGCTGGAGTACTGGCAGAATATTCATACAGGCTATGGACTTGATGAGCGGACTGCCAGTTTTCTGCTGGAGGGTGCGGCAGAGGGTGAGCTACCTGGCCAGAAATCCAGTCTCGCAGAGCTGGAGCAGTGGCTAGAGGATGATGGAGTAAAACAGGGTGGAACAGACCAATGAAAGATTACCTGATACTACGCATGCAGGGTGTGATGCAGGCGTGGGGTGGACATACCTTTGAGGACTACCGGCCCACCGAGCAGTTTCCCACCCGTAGTGGGTTGGTGGGGTTGCTCGGCGGTGTGTTAGGGCTTGACCGTGGTGATATTTCACAACGAGAGCGGCTCTCTAATAGCTTTCGCTATGCAGTACGGGCAGATCGAAGAGAGCATATCAGTAGCACCATGATGACCGACTTTCATACCGTACTGAAGAGCAGGATGGCAAAGGGAAATGACAAGTCCAATAAAAATGCGGTGATGTCATATCGGGAATACCTCAGTGATGCTTATTTCACAGTGGCACTCTGGCAAACGGAGCAACCCTCCCCATCTTTCTATACCTTAAATCAACTTCAACAGGCACTAAAAAAACCATGTTACACACCGGTACTGGGGCGTCGTTCCTGTCCACCATCACGACCACTATTTGAGGCAATCAGAGAGGCCGAAGATATCCCCTCACTATTTGACCAGCTCTCCCCCTTTTCCGGCACCATCTATAGTGAAGAAGGTGATGCAGGCGGCCCCAGGATGCGAATACGGGATGTCCCAATCCAGAGTCTGCACCGCCAATTTGCAACCCGGGACCTGTGGATCATTCAGCAGGTAGCAGAGAGAGGCGTTGATGCTGAGAGAGGTGATTATGTTTCTCAGTAGCGTCCAACTGCCATCAGGACAGCCGCCAAACCCCTACAAGATCCACCAACAGTTGTGGCACAACTTTCCGGATGATCCAGATGGGGAGCGCCCATTTCTCTTTCAGATGGAAGACCCACAGCGGCTATTGTTGCTCTCTAGCAGAGAGCCGATGCCACAAAGTGGTGGCGCCCGCATTATTGGCACCAAACCCTATACCCCCCAACCACAAGCAGGACAGATGTTGCGATTTCGACTCGATGCCAACCCAACTAAGCGGCTAAAAAAGGAGCGCAACCGGGTGCCGTTGATCCACGAGGAGGAGCAGATCAGCTGGCTATCAAGAAAATTACAGGGTGCAGCAACTGTAAGTGAAGTGCTGATCAGTAGAAGAGAGAACCTCTTTTTCAGAAAGGGGAGGAGAGCAGGAAAGATTGTTAAGGTGCGTTTTGAGGGTATATTGACGGTTAACTACCCAGAACAGCTGATCAACATGGTTGAAAAGGGGGTGGGGCCGGCAAAGGCTTTCGGTTGCGGGTTATTGTTGGTGCGCCGTCTGTCGTAGAGATGCCGCCTCCCATCAAGCCGATCCCGATCAAGGATCGTATCTCCATGGTCTATGTCGAGAAAGGGCAGCTTGATGTGCTTGATGGTGCCTTTGTGGTGGTCGATAAAAGTGGAGTACGCACCCATATTCCCATCGGATCAACCGCCTGTCTGATGCTGGAGCCGGGCACTCGAATCTCTCACATGGCGGTTAAGCTTGCGGCAACCGTGGGTACACTGATTGTCTGGGTAGGGGAGGCGGGGGTTCGCTTCTATGCTGCAGGTCAACCGGGTGGTGCCCGCTCTGATCGTCTGCTCTATCAGGCGAAGCTGGCACTTGACGATGATGCCAGACTCAAGGTGGTGCGAAAAATGTATGCCATGCGTTTTGGTGAGGAGCCACCACAAAAACGTAGCATCGAGCAGCTACGCGGGATTGAGGGGGCAAGAGTCAAAAGGCTATATCAGCTACTGGCCAAACGGCATGGGGTTGAGTGGCATGGACGTAGATACGATGTTAAGGATTGGAACAGTGGGGATGTCGTCAATAGAGCAATCAGCGCCGCAACCTCCTGTCTATATGGGGTAACAGAAGCCGCAGTGCTGGCCGCTGGCTATGCACCCGCTGTGGGGTTTATCCATACGGGGAAACCGCTCTCCTTTGTCTATGATATTGCTGATATCTTCAAGTTTGATACGGTCATTCCGCTCGCCTTCCGTTTTGCTGCAGCCGGGGGGCAGGATATTGATCGCAAGGTGCGTATCGCCTGTCGAGATCAGTTTCGAGCAGAGCGTATTCTGAAAAAACTGATCCCATCCATTGAAGAGGTACTTTCTGCTGGAGAGATGGAGCCGCCAAAACCACCAGTAGAGTCAGTTCCACCAGCAATTCCAGAAGCCGATAAAATCGGTGATGAGGGGCATCGCACGCAATGAGCATGACTATTGTGGTGACAGAGGCAGTGCCACCGAGATTACGAGGAAGGTTGGCAGTTTGGTTGCTGGAGGTGAGGGCGGGGGTCTATATTGGCAATATCAGCAGGCGTGTTCGGGAGATGATCTGGCAGCAGATAGAGGTAGGAGTTGAGTCCGGAAATGTGGTTATGGCATGGTCAACCAATACGGAGTCGGGTTACGAATTCCAGACTTTGGGAGAAAATCGTAGAATACCGGTTGATCTGGATGGTCTAAGACTGGTCTCCTTTATGCCGGTTGAAGAGATAGAGTAGTGCTCTTTAATAATCAGGAATTGAGCAGCAAGATCGCTTAATCGGTTGGTACAATAATACGGTTGTAGAAATTGTTGTGAAAACAACTTTCTACAGCAAGTGTGTTCCCCACACCCGTGGGGATGAACCGGAGGTGGAGGCGTAAAAAATGAACGA
>CALEHW010000035.1 GCA_937877715.1 uncultured Methylophaga sp.
GTTGCCGACCATCATGGCCTCCTTCAACTCGTTCAGGAAGTCCCGAACCTGGCCGCTGTAGTTGTCGTCGATCCAGAAGTGATTAACCTGGATAGAGTCCTCAGCAAGATATCCCAGAGGGAGCCCTGCCCGTTCAGCGACCCGGTTCTTTGCCTCAACCTGGGCATTGTAGTTGCCGATGATGTCCAGCGGACCACCCCGAAGGTTGACCACCAGAGTTGAGTGGTGACGAACCGCAATCGACCCCTTCATCCCGTACTTTTTCAGCACGGCCTTGATTCCAGGGGCCAGCTCTTTCTTCATTTCTTGACTCATGTATGCCATTTCTATCTCCTTTTCCGTTCACAAATCGCCCGAAGGCAACCTGATAATAGGATACAAAACGTATCCCGTCAAGTAAAAAAGATAAAAATATTATTTTCTATTCTGAATCAGGGGGATGCGTGGGACCATCACGCCGTATGCAATCAGCAGCAGAAGGCCCAACATGCCACCCCAGAGGTGCGGACCAGGGAGCCATTGCTCGACGGTCCAGCCCAGGGAGAGGGCGGTGAGGGATAAAACAAAATGGCCGGCATAGCGCCGGCCCAGGTAGTGGAGAAGGGCACCGAGGCCGGCGAAGGCGCCGACCACGGCGAGATCTAGCAGAACCCTATGGATACCTACCGCCATAATCCTGCATTGTCTGGAGCGCCGTGAGGGCGTCTACCTGGACGCAACCGGCAATCCACCCCAAGACAAAACTCCCGGCAGCCAGCAGCACGGCCAGCAGGGTCATTGTCGACCAGGTGAGGATATTGCGCTGGTCGGGGAGAAGGATCCCTTTGTTGATTAGTGAAAGGGCGTGGTGCTTGATTTCGTCTCTTGTAACCATGTTTTTGATTTCCTATCGTTTTCATGCAAATAGGCGTATCAATCCTCGAACCTTGTTGTTGTCGATCCTCTCACCATCCTGGGCGAGCGAATAGAGATACGCCACCATTTTGGCCGACTGCTTACTGGTGAGAGTGTTTCCATTCTCCGCAAGCACCTCTTCCACAATGGTTAGGCACTGTTCCAGCAATTGGTCGTCCACCTCTTTGGCCTGTCCGCTCTCCTCTGCTCCGGTCAGCAGCCAGGTAAGGGAGATACCGAGAAAGGTAGCAAGGGATTCAAATTGATCAAGGGTGGGGTTCGAGCGGCCGGTGAAGTAGTGGCTAATGGCTCCGCGCGTGGTCTTGCCCATAACGGGGGCCAGATCCTGCTGGGTGACCCCTCGGTCGTGCATTACCTGTTTGGCACGTGTGATCCAATTGGTAGTGTCGTTTTTCTTTGCGGTCATTTCAATACAAATTGTGTTACGAAATATATCATGGATATTAGCACTTGCATTTCCCTATTGGAACGATATAATTCGTAGCAGTTCCATAAAAAAAGATACAGGGAGTAGCTTCGTGAAACTTAAAGAGTATGCACACAAGCAGAAGGAATCGGGCCAGGTTGAGCGGATCCGCGACGTCTGGGACCGCCTGGCGGAGCAATTGGAGGTTCACGAGTCGCTAATCCGTCTCTGGGCGTATGACCAAAAACCAATGCCGCCAAAATACGCTATACCAATCGAGCGCTTTACTGGAGGGAGGGTGCCCAGGTATGAGCACTGCCCCGAGATCTACCCGCGCGAAGAGTATGCGGCCTGATGCAGCGCTCATGGGAGGTGTCCGCGCTGTTTCATCCTGCCTTCAACGAACCAGTGGAGGGGGTTGTCTCTATCTCGTACCGCAGCTGGAGCAGCGGGCGCGATCTGCAGATCGAGATCGACGAGATCCCGGTGCTCTCCATCCCAATGTGCCAGGTTCATCTATTCAGAAAGCTACTAGAGGAGGAGTTTTAATGGATTATTTATGCGTTCCAAACCTGGAGGATTTCCAACATTACAAGAACAGAACGCCCCCCTGGATCAAGCTGCACAACTCCATTCTGGAGGACTACGAATACACCTGCTTGCCCGATGCTAGCAAGTTTCACCTGGTTGCTATCTGGTTGCTAGCAAGTCGCACCAACAACAAAATTCCTGCAGATCCGAGGTGGATTGCGAACAAAATCTCCGCAACTGGAAAAGTCGACATAAAAATCCTGATCAAGCACGGCTTCCTAAAAAAAGTAGAGGAAAATCAACAGCTACCGGACACGGAGCAGGATGCTAGCAACGCGCTAGCAGCGCGCAAGCAAAATGCTATAGAGAGAAGAGGAGAGGAGAGCAGAGTAGAGAGAGAGGAGAGTAGAGGCACGGAGCAACAAGTTGCAACCGTGCTCGCGCTCCCGCTCAACGACAAATCACAGTATCCAATCCAGCAGAAAGATCTGGAAAACTGGAGCCAACTTTACCCCGCTGTCGATGTGCTCCAGGAGCTGCGGAAAATGTGCGGCTGGCTAGACAGCAATCCACGACGACGGAAAACAAAACGGGGGATCGGTAACTTCATCACCACCTGGCTGGCCAAGGAGCAGGACCGTGGAGGAACACGCGCCCCAACCCTTGGAACCAATACCGGCCTGGGGGTCCTCAAGGAGATGGCACGATGAACGACGAGAAAATTGCAGCAAGGGTGCTCGCCAGGCTCAAGGTGATGTTTCCATCCTTCGCCTCGCAGATGAACAACGACTCCGAGATGATGATGCTGGCGATCGACGAGTGGGCAACAGGTCTCCAGGGGCTATCCACCGATGCGATCAAGCATGGACTGGAGGCAGTGCGAAGATCGGGCGCAACATTCCCCCCCTCGCTGCCGGAGTTTGTCGCGCTATGCAAGCAGGGGTCGGCACCGTACCACCGCGATTTCCTGCCAGCACCAGAGGTGGAGCCAGTGGACCCGGTGAAGCGGGAAAAGATGATGGGACTGCTGCGTGATGCGCTCAACGGAAAACTCGTCCACTGAGGAGCACAAGTGGCGATGCCTGGCGCGATACGTCTGCAACCTGGAAAACAAAACCGACAGGCGGGTTTTTCTGGAACGATGGCAAAAACGCCACGGCCTGGAGAGCAGCAAGAGATTACAAACGCTGGTCCGTGAGGAGTGGCAAAACAGGAGAGAGCAATGACTGAGATCGAAGAGATACGACGCAGAATCGAGACCATTGAGGCCCAGGTGGGGATCCGCCCCATACCCTGGGGCAAGGTAGCGCCTGCCAAGAAGGCAGCCCCCAAGAAGGCACCCACGAAAAAATGATCGAGCTGGATCTCCCATACCCACCCTCGGTGAATACCTACTGGCGCAACGTCACCGGGCGGACCCTGATCAGCAAGAAGGGGCGCACATACCGCAAAGAGATGATTGCAACGGTGGCAATGCAGCAACCAGGTGACCCGCTGCGGGGGCGCCTCGAGGTGTCGGTCACCGCATACCCACCAGACAACCGGCGCCGGGATCTCGATAACGTCCTCAAGGCGCTACTCGATGGAATGCAGCACGCCGGAGTCTATGAGGATGATTCACAGATCGACCACCTGGCAATCTCTCGTGGAACAACCAAACCAAAGGCCTCAAGGGTCCACGTGCGAATCCTGGAGAGGGCGCAATGAAACCTACGGAGGGAATTAACTTGATTCTGATTATTTTTCTAACATGGTGGATCTGGGGGTGGTTGCTATGAAACATACCGAGGAGACGATCAACAAGATCATCGATGATGCCATCCTGGCGCTGATCGGCGAGGAGTGGGGACTGGCCAAGGAGGCACTGGAAGAGCTGGCCCACGTGTACAAGTCGGCCGGCTCCTCCCTGGAGACCTTCATCGATCTCTGTACCTACATCGAAAACCAGGCGGTCGAGCAGACCGGCAACGAGATGATCCGCACCAGGTTCGGGCTCGGGCTGCGCGATCTGAAACAGCAGGAGGTGGCCCATTGAAGCACACAGCTGATCAAATTCTGACCAAGGTCAAGTGCCTGGTCGCCAAGGCGCTTAACCTGAGAGGGCGCCATATCCCGTCATGTAACGAGATCGACGAGCTGGTCCAGGAGGCGCAATACATCGACATGGAATTACAGGAGCTAGAGAGAGAGCAGCATGAGCGCGTTGACCCCTAAGCAGGAGGGTTTCTGTAAATCGTATATCGAGACCGGGAATGCGTCTGAGGCCTATCGGTTGAATTACAGCACCGGGAAAATGAAGCCGGATTCGGTAAATCGCAGCGCAAAGGCACTGATGGACAACCTCAAGATTGCCTCAAGGATTAAATCCTTGCAGCAAATCCACCAGAAACGACACGAGGTTACGGTCGATTCTCTGACCCGGGAGCTGGAGGAGGATCGGCAGCTGGCCAGGAAGCTGGGACAACCGGCTGCAGCGGTCTCGGCGCTCAACGTCAAGGCGCGGATCCACGGCCTGGACAAGCAGGTGCTCTCGAATGATCCAGAGAACCCGATGCCGTCGGCGATCCATATCGAGATCGTGCGATGAGCAAAACCCTCAAGCTGCAGCTGGTCGAGAAGTTTGAGCCGTTCCTCTACCCCAGCCGTTACAAGGTGGCCTATGGGGGGCGCGGGTCTGGCAAGTCGTGGAGTATTGCGCAGATCCTGGTGATCCAGGCCTACAAGGAAAAGACCCGGATTCTCTGTGCGCGTGAGATCCAGCGCTCGATCTCGGACTCGGTGATTCAGCTGCTGGCCGATACTATCGACCGGATGGGGCTGGCTGCTTTCTTCGATGTGCAGAAAACGCAGATCACCGGACGCAACGGGTCGAGGTTTATCTTCGAGGGGCTGCGCGCCAATATCACAAAGATCAAGTCGATGGAGGGGATTAACCGGGTCTGGGTGGAGGAGGCGGAGTCGGTCTCTGCTACCAGCTGGGAGACCCTGATCCCGACGATCCGCGCCAAGGGGTCCGAGATCTGGGTCTCGTTCAATCCGCGTGATGAGCTGGATAATACCTACCAGCGCTTTGTGCTCAACCCGCCGGAGGATTCCTACGTGGTCAAGGTCAACTATGCCGATAACCCCTGGTTCCCGGAGGAGCTGGAGAAGGAGCGACAGCACCTGCAGAACCTGGACCGCGATCTCTATCGCCATATCTGGGAGGGGGAGTGCCTGGCGAACATGGCCGGGGCCTACTACGCCAAGTACATCGAGAACGCCCGCGAGGATGGCAGGGTGGACCGCCTCCCTATCGACCCAGTGCTGCCGGTAAATACGTTTTGGGACCTGGGGATCTCAGACGCCACAGCAATCTGGTTGGTGCAGCAGGCCGGGCAGGAGCTGCGGGTAGTGGGGTACTACGAGAACAACAACGAGGGGCTGCAGCATTACATCAACTGGCTGCACGACTTCCGGGACCGCCACGGGATTACCTTCGGGGACCACTGGGCACCGCACGATATCCAGGTCCGGGAGCTCACCAGCGGCAAGAGCCGCAAGGACCAGGCCAGACAGATGGGGATCGTATTCCGGGTGGTGCCAAACATGCCGGTACAGGACGGGATCGAGGCGGCGAGGCGGATTATCCCGCGCTGTTACTTCGACCAGGACCGTTGTGTTGACGGGATCAGGGCGCTGACCCACTACCGCACCGAGTACGACGAGGATAAGCGGATCTTCAAGGATCGACCGCTCCACGATTGGAGCTCCCACGGCGCTGATGCCTTCCGCTACTTCGCGGTGGCGTGGCGTGACAAGAAGGCGACCGGGATCAACAAGCCGATCCAGATGGCCCAGGACTGGAGTGTGTTCTGATGCAGGTACCCAAGAATTTCAGATTGCAGATCGATCTGGACCCCTACCGTGCCGATGGGGTCCTGGCGGTGGGTGGGCTACTAAGTTTTGGTCACAAGACGTTTGGCGCGATCTCGCGGTTCGATGAGCAGCTGCCGGATGAATGGATACCCGAAGCCAAGAGAGAGGTCCGCGAGGCGCTGCTGCGTCGCATGTGGCGCCACCTGGGGGCGATGTGAATGCTCAAGCGTCAATCCCTTCTCGATACCTGGGAGAAGTCTCCGGTCGACTGGTTCGTTGTGTTCGAGCACGGCGATATGCCCTGGCGCTGGGCCAAACTACTGGCGCCTGGGTTCCGTCACTGCTACGCGGTGCGCTGGGATGGGTTCAACTGGATTCGCTTCAACCCGAGGATGGGTCACACGGATATCGAGATCCTGACCTATGGGAAATTTGACTCGATCGCCGATATTGTACAAGATACAAACTGTTGCGCTATACTCCGCTGCAGGGTGTGGAGGGAAACAATGCGTATCCGAGCACCTTGGCCGACCGTTGCCACCTGTGTGGAACAGATCAAGGCCATCCTCGGGATCCGCAAGTGGTACCTCTGGACACCGCTGCAGCTTTTTAACTACCTGAGAGGACGGAAACATGGGCAGCTTATTTTCATCACCAAAACCACCAGCAAAAACCGAAGCACAGATCAAGGCGGAGAAGCGTGCAGCAGCGCGTGATGCCAGCTTGGACCGTGAGGTTGCACAGCGTACCGCAGCCACTCGACGCAGACGTCGCGGTCGTGCCTCGCTGATCTCCAAGGACGAGCGCGGCGTGCGCGGCACCCTGGGGTAGAGCATGAAATTCCAGATCCCGGACGAATTGGGCACGGTCAAGCAGCTGGTCGAGCGATTCGACGCAGCCAAGAAGCGCAAAACGCCGTGGATCTCTCACCTGCGGGAGTGCTACCAGTACGCACTGCCACAGCGCGAGACCTTCAACCGCTACTCCCCGGGGCAGAAGAAGGGGACGGATATCTTCGACTCCACTGCAGTGCTGGGGACGCAGAAATTTGCCAGTCGGCTGCAGGCCACTATGGTTCCGCCCTGGCGCCGGTGGTCGATATTGGCACCAGGTTCCGAGGTACCGGAGAAGGAGCGCGAGGGGATACAGCAGGAGCTCGACAAGTACACCGAGATCCTCTTCGACCACATCAATCACTCCAACTTTGCCACCCAGGCGCATGAGTCGTTCCTTGATCTGGCGGTCTCTACCGGGGTGATGACCCTGGAGCGATCCGACAGTGACAACTCGCTGCTTGAGTTCAACGCGGTGCCACTCTCCGAGGTCTACCCGGAGGAGGGGCCGTGGGGGACAGTCGAGACCATGTGGCGCGAGCACAAGGTCCCGGCACGCCATGTTGATCGCATGTGGCCAGGGGCCGAGCTCTCGGCCAAGGCCAAGAAGCGGGCCAACGAGAAACCGGACGAGGCGCTGGAGCTGATCGAGGGGACGGTATTTGAGCCAAAGAGCGGCAGCTATGTACAGCTGGTGATCGAGCTCGACGCCGAGCACCTGGTATTCAGCCAGGAGTACGAGGTCTCCCCCTGGATCGCCTTCCGCGAGATGGTGGTCCCTGGTGAGATTCTGGGGCGTGGCCGGGTAATGACCGTGCTCCCCGATATCAAGACCGCCAACAAGGTGGTGGAGTTTGTGCTGCGCAATGCGGCATTGAACGTCGCCGGGGTCTATACCGCCCAGGATGATGGGGTGATCAACCCCTATACCCTGCAGGTGGCGCCTGGCGGGGTGATTCCGGTTGGCTCCAACGACAACACCAACCCAACACTACGCCCGCTGGACCGTGCCGGGGACCCGCAGCTGGGGTACATCGTGCTCGATCGACTGCAGGACCGCATCAACAAGGCGCTGTTTGCCGACCCCTACGGCGATATGGAGCAGCCGGTGAAGAGCGCCACCGAGATGGCGCTGCGTGGCCAGGAGCTGGTGCAGGACTCCGGTTCGGCCTTCTCCCGACTGCAGACCGAGTTTGTCGAGAAGGTGATCAAGCGCTCGGTCCATATCCTCAAGAGCGAGGGGAAGATGCCTGATATCCGGGTTGACGGCAAGGAGGTGACCATCAAACACACCTCGCCACTGGCTCGCGCCCAGGACCAGGAGGATCTGCTGGCGATGCAGCAGTTTCTCTCCACCGTTGGCCAGCTGGGACCGGAGACGGCGATGCTGGGGGCCAAGATGGAGGATATTCCCGCCTGGATCGGCAAGAAGCTGGGGATTGAGCAGAAGCTGATGCGCAACGAGCAGGAGCGCGTCCAGATGCAAGAGCAGGCGGCCCAGATGGTGGCGCAACAGCAGGCGGCTCAATGACCTGGGACACCCTGGATCTCGAGAGCGAAGAGAACCAGAAGGCCAAGGCCGAGAATGAGGCCAAGGCGCGAGAGATTGCCGGCCTATTCCACGAGTGTTTCCGCACCGATGCCGGGCAGTTTGTGCTGGCCCGGTTGAGAGCGGTAACCCTGGAGAAGCCGGTATTGAATGCGAATTCCAGCCAGTTCGGGGCCGGGATCCGTGAGGGACAAAACTCGATTGTGCGCCAGATTCTGGAGCAGATCGAGCTGGCCGAACAACAGTAACCTACCCAGGAGAAAACAATGGAAGCAGAAGAGAGTTTGATTGCAGAAAGCGCAGAAAGCAGTGCAGAAAGCGCAGAAAGCAGCGAGGCCCCAGTAGCGGAGGGCGAGCGCCCCGAGTGGCTGAAAGAGAAATACAAGTCGGTTGAGGACCAGGCCAAGGCCTACAGCGAGCTGGAGTCCAAGTTCGGTGGATTCACCGGCGCACCCGAGGGGGAGTATGAGCTCACCCTGCCGGAGGGGATCGAGGGGGAGTTTGACCTCGAGGACCCGCGCCTCTCCTGGTTCCAGGAGACCGCAAAACAGGCGGGGATGAATCAGGACACCTTCTCCTCGATGCTGCATGGATTCATCCAGTCGGAGGTTGAGGCCCGGCCCAACCCCGAGGCGGAGATCAATGCCCTGGGGGACAATGCCCAGGCACGGCTCAAGGCACTAGGGGAGTGGGGGCGTGCCAACCTGTCGGAGGAGGTCTTTGAGAAATTCAGAGGGGTGGCGACCACCGCCGAGGGGGTTGAGGCCCTGGAGGCGATCATTTCACACACTCGAGAGGCGAAGATCCCAAGAGAGAACACCGCCCAACCCAGCGGACTTACTCCCGAGGCCCTGCGCCAGATGCGCTATGCCAAGGATGATAACGGCCAGCTGCGAATCAACACCGACCCTACCTACCGCAAAAAGGTGGACCAGGCCTATAAGGAATTGTACGGCGAGGCACCGATGAGCCAGGTAGCGGGACAGTAACGACTCCTCCTTCTTCCTTCCGAAGAAGTTGCCGCCCTTCGGGGCGGCTTTTTTGTTCCACGTGAAACAAATTGTTGACACGTGAATAATCACTAGCTACAGTCTGTAGCTATACGCAATAGCGTACTCCTCAACAAGGATACCCAGGTTCCTCCTGGCCCGGTAATGAGGGGACGGACGGCGACACGAGAAGTCGCAAGATCTGGCCCGATTATCGGATACCCGGATCGAAAGGCAATTGAAACTGTTTTTCGACAAAGGAGGACACCATGTCCAAAAATCTTTCCGCTGCAGCACAGCAGCAATTTGACGATGACGTCAAGCACGCGTTCCAGACCGCTGGCTCGCTGCGCAGTACCGTCACCATCCGCAACAATGTGGTGGGTGATATCTACAAGTTCCGCAAGATGGGCAAGGGCCTGGCCAATCAGAAGGCAACTTCTGCGAAAGTCACCCCTATGGACGTTACCCATACGCTAATCAGCTGCACACTGGGCAACTGGAATGCGCCTGAGTACACCGATATCTTCGATGCGGCCGAGGTCAACTTCGACGAGCAGACTGAGCTGGCGCAGACTGTTGCCGGCGCGCTGGGTCGTCGCCTTGATCAGCTGATTATCGATGCACTGGCTGCCGAGGCCTCTCCTGCAGGCACTATCGCCTCTGGATCTGCTGCGCTGACTCTTGCCAAGGTTGTCCAGGCAAGCAAGTTCCTCAACGACAAGGGCGTCCCTTCCGGGGATCGTCATTTCGTGATTACTGCCGGTGGTCTCGAGGATCTGCTGGGTGATACCACTATCACCAGTGCGGACTACAACAATGTCCGCGCTCTGATGAGTGGCGATATCAACACCTTTATGGGCTTCCAGTTCCATATGATCGAGACTCGCGACGAGGGCGGCCTGCCAACCTCTGGGTCTGATCGTGAGGGTTTTGCATATCACTCCAGCGCAGTCGGTCTCGCAATCGGGATCGATATCAGGACCGAGGTCAACTACATCGCCGATGCAACCTCCTGGTTGTGCAACGGTGTTATGAAGGCTGGCGCGGTTTCACGTGACGGTGACGGCATTGTTTCCGTCTCCTGGACTGAGTAAGGAGGTCTATCATGGCTTTTAGTATGAGCGGTTTGCAACAGGTCGGTCCTGGCGGCAATTCACCACGTATCTGGGTTTACTCAACCACAGATGCAATTGCAACGGTGAATACCTCTGGGTATTTCAATGGCGCGGCTGATGTTCTGACAGTGCGCGATATCATCTTTGTGTGCGATACCAACACGCCCACAACCAATATCGTGAGTGTTCTGTCGAACGCCTCTAGCGTCGTTGATGTTTCCGATGGCACGGCCATCTCGGAAACGGATACCGACTAAGAGAGTTTGGTCCGTGTACTCCACGGGTCACCTGGGTGGGGCGGTACTCTTTCGGGAGTGCTGCCCCTTTTTGGATTTTTGAGGGCACACTATGGCCACTGATATCTCCATGAGTTCCAATGCGCTGCTACTGATCGGCCACGGAACCATCGCAAGTTTTACCGAGGGGGGAGCGGGCGCCGAGGTGGCCTCCAACCTCTATACCACCACCTACGAGAATTTATTGACCCTGCACCGCTGGCGCTTTGCCTCCGCGAAGCGGGATCTGAATCGGCTGACCAGCACCCCACTCAATGAGTGGAATTATGCATTCACCCTGCCGAGCGACTACCTGACGGCGATCAAGGTCTATCCTGACGTCGACTATGAGATTTACGAGAACAAACTGTATGCCAATGTCACCTCCGTGGCGCTGGACTACATATTCAAGCCGGACGAGTCCCGGCTGCCTCCCTATTTCGTCAAGCTGATGGAGCTCCACCTGGCGGCACAATTCGCCATTCCGGTGACCGACAACTCCACCAAGGCGGAGGAGTACCGCAAAATGTACGAGGACCAGCTGCGGCGGGCCAAGTTCATCGACTCCCAGGCGCGGCCCAATGACCAGATTGTCGACTCGCCCTTTGTCGAGGTGCGCGACTGATGCCTCGGGTCATTAACCTGCAGACCAGTTTCAACAGTGGGGTGATGGATCCCCGGCTGGCGGCCAGGACTGACCTGAAACACTTTTACCAAGGGGCCGATACCGCCACCAATGTTATGTCGATGCCGCAAGGGGGGCTAAAACGGCGCCCCGGCATGGCCTATGTGGACACTATCAGCGGCCAGGCGCGGCTTGCCTCCTTTGCCTTCAATGTAGAGCAGACCTATCTGCTGGTATTTACCAACAACAACATTGAGGTTTTCAAGGATGGGGTGAGTCAGGCCAATATCGCCACCACCTACACCACCGCGCAGCTGTTCGAGCTGCAGTGGACCCAATCGGCAGACACCATGATCCTGGTCCATGAGGACCACCAGCCGGCCAAGCTGGTACGAGGCGCGGATCACGCCACCTGGACCCTTTCGAATATTTCGTTTGATGAGTATCCCACCTACGATTACGACGAGGATTATGACGCAATCACCTTCACCGTCGGCACCGGATCCGAGGATGCCACCAAGGCGGGCGAATCGGTCACAGTTACTGCAGGCAGCGCGATCTTTGCCAGTGGTGACGTCGGCGGCTGGTTTGAGGGGGGCAAGGGGACCAACTACGGCAAGGGGCGGATTACCGCCTACACCTCCACCACCGTGGTGACCATTGAGGTCATTGAGGGTTGGGAGAATGCTACCGGCAACTCGGTTGCAGGGAGTGACGCCTCCCTTGAGGAGCCGGTCTGGAGTGCGGCCAAGGGGTGGCCCAAGAGTGTCACCTTTCACGAGGGGCGTATGTGGTTCGGCGGCAGCAAGTCCCGGCCCCAGACCCTTTGGGGATCGGTCACCAACGACTTTTACAACTTCGATTATGGTACAGGACTGGATGACCAGGGCATTGATGTGACCCTGGACACCGACCAGGTAAACGCCATTACGGCGGTATTCTCCGGTCGCCACCTCCAGGTATTCACTACCGGGGGCGAGTTCTTCCTGCCTGATTCACCGATCACCCCGGCCAAGAGCGCGGTCAAGCGACAGACCCTATTCGGTTCCGGTAATGTGCCGCCCAAGTCAATCGACGGCGCAACCTTCTACCTGGACCGCACCGGCAAGGCGCTGCGGGAGTTCCTGTTCACCTATACCGAGGACGCCTACACCTCCGGCACTGTATCGCTGCTCGCCTCGCACCTGTTGACCAGCCCGGTTGATATGGATGCGCTGCGCGGCACCTCGGATGACGACGCCAACTATATGTACATCGTCAACTCCGACGGCACCGTGGCGGTATTCAACACCCTGCGGGCCCAAGAGGTGGGCGGTTGGACCAAGTGGACCACCAACGGGACAGTCGAGTCGGTGGCCACCGTAGTCGAGGAGGTCTATTTCCTGGTCAAGCGCAACATCAACGGCTCCGACGTCCGCCACCTGGAGAAGCTGGACAGCAACACCTATACCGACGCCAACAAGCTGCAAACTCTCTCCCCGGCCAGCGCCACCGTGACCGGCCTGGCTCACTTGAATGGAGAGGAGTGCCGGGTGCGGGCCGATAGCTCGGTGATGGACAACGCGACCCCAGCGAGTGGGTCGATTACGTTATCCCGTACGGCCACCACCGTGGAGGTGGGGCTCGACTACGACACCACGATCAAGACCATGCCGATGAATATGGATTTCCAGGATGGACCCACACTGACCCGCAAGAAGCGCGTGGTGCGGGTGATTGCCGACCTCTACGAGTCGCTGGGGGTTTATGTCAACGGCGCTTACTTGGCGGATCGGTCTTTTGGCACGGGGATCCTCGACGGCACCCCGGCGCCATTCACCGGGATCAAGGAAAAATATCTTCTGGGCTGGGATGACCTGGCCCAGGTAACCATCACACAACAAGACCCGGTACCGATGACCGTGCTCGGGCTGGCGGTAGAAGTGGAGGCATAGCATGGGACAGTTTTTTATAGCACTTGGCACGGCAATGGGCGGCACCGCAGCGGCGGCAGGGACAACGGCAGCAGCTGGGGCCACAACAGCAGGATTTACCTCGGCCTCTCTTGCAGCAAGTACAGGCGGCGCACTGGGAACTGGAGCAGTGGCAAGCAGCGCCGGATTTCTCGGAATGCAGGCCGGCACCTGGTCCGCTCTAGGGTCTGGATTATCCGCACTCTCCAGTATCCGCGCCGGGCAGGCCCAAAAGGTCCAGTATGAGATGCAGGCCGATGCCGAGCGGATCCAGGCACGAGACCGGGAGATCCAGCGCAAGCAGCGGCTGGTGGCGGCACTGGCGAGCCAGAACGCGGCACGTGGGGCCCAGGGGATCCGACTCCAGGGCTCACCGGCGGCGATGATGAGAAGCGATATTTCCGAGGCCCGCTACGGTTCGCTGATTGACCAGGGCAACACCTCGATGAGGGTGCGACAGTTCCAGCAGTCGGGCAAACATGCTATGCAGTCGGCCTATGTGAGTGCTGGCTCCTCGCTGCTGGACTACGGAACCAGGAGAGCAGAACGTGGCTGAGATTAAACGATTCCAGCGCCAGACCACCTTTGAGGGGCCGCGCGTTGATATGACCGGGGCACAGATGTACCAGTCCCTGGCCGGCAAACTGCAGCAGTTCTCCAACCGGCAGCAGGATATCCTGGACAGCCAGGCAGCGCTGGAGGGGGAGCAGGCCGGGAAGGCCGCCGCCTCCGGCAAGGTGGGCGGAGTGGACTTCAAACAAGAGCAGACGATTCGTGCCCGTGCCTTCAACAAGGGGGCGCAGCTGGCCCATGCAGCGGCAATCCAGACCGATATCCGCACCAATGTGGGACGCATAGAGCTAGAGCACAAGAATGATCCGGCCGGCTTTGAGGCGGCACTAGGCGGGTACCGGGACGGTCTCTTTGGGGAGATCGACCCGGCATTGCGCCCTCATGCAGAGAGCGAGATTGCCGACTACGCCTCCCGTGCCCAGCTGCGCCTCCTGGAGCAGCACCAGGCCCAGCAGATCAAGGAGAATGCAGCGCAGACCTCCACAATGGCCAACGGGATCCGCGACGATGCGATGAATGCCTACCGTGCCGGGGATATTGCCCTGGCACTGAAAAAGCAGGAGCAGCTGTTTGCGCTATGGGATGAGGCGGTTGCCGATGGTGTCTTTGACGTTGAGAAGGTGGCGAAGGCAAAAGAGCAGTTCGCCGAGACCGCCGACGGCAGTCTGCTACTGGGACAGTTCGACAAGACCCTACGCAACCAGGGGATTGAGGGGGCTGAGAAGGCGCTGGACAACCTCAAGAAGGTAAAGAAGAGCGACCTTTCCCCGGAGGCACGTGACAAGCTGATTGCCACTATGGAGGCCCGGCTTACCAAGGCCCGTGCTGCAGAGAAGCGCAAGCTGGCGCGCCAGAAGGCGGAGAAGGATGCGATCGAGAAGCGGCTCAAGGGGTCGGTCAAGAGCGCCATTCACGCCCTGGATCGGGGCTATATCCCGGAAAACCTGGAGCAGCTGACCGAATTGGTCGAGGGGACCAGTCTCGAGGCGGATCTCAAGAAGGCCTCACAGTTTGCCGAGGCGGCGAATGAATTTTCACTGTTGAATCCTGCGACCCAGGAGGCGACCCTCAACAAACTGAAAGAGGACAAGAGCCGCAGCGGGGAAGAGGTGGAGCTGATCGAGCGCTACCAGAAGGTCCACGACCACACCACCAAGATGCTCAAGGAGAATTCGCTGCAGCTGGCGGTGGAGCAGGGGGTGTTGACCGGTCTGCCACCGATTGATCTCAACAATCCTGAGACCCTGCAGCAGCGAATGATGGCAGTACAGACCGCAGAGGCCCACTATCGACAGAATATCTCCCCACTAACGAAGCGGGAGGTGACCCAGATGAGCGATGCCATGACCAAAATGGACGCCGACCAGAAGCTGGCGGTCCTCGGTGCTGTGGTCTCTGCCACGGGCGACAATTCCCTGGAGATCATGGAGCAGCTGGACAAGAACAACCAGACCCTGCTGGCGATGGCCGGCAGCCTGATGGCCGAGGGGCAGCCCGAGGTGGCACGCCTGGCGATCCTGGGTAATGAGCAGGTGCAGCTAAACAAGGGGATCCTGCCCAAGGATACCGACCTGATGCCCGAGGTGAACAGCTACCTGGGAACCGCGTTTATTGCCAACCCTCGCCACCAAGCGGCGGTGGTGCGCACTGTCAAGTCGGTCTATGCAGCGATGGCGGCCGATGCCGGGATTATTGACGGTGCTCTTGATGCGGATCTGCTGAATGCTGCGCTTGAGGCGGTGACCGGCGGGGTGATTATGCGCGATAACCCTGGCTGGGGGACGGGTGACAGTTACGTCGTGGCCCCAGCGCGCGGGGTGGGTGAGGATCAGTTCGAGGAGTGGATTGACGAGCTCACAATTGCCGATATTGAGGCGATGGGCGGGATTATGGCCCTGGAGGGTGACGAGCTGGTGGAGCAGGTCCAGGAGGGGGTGCTGGTGAGTGTTGGTAAAGGTCGTTACCTGGTCAACGTCGGCACCGGTTATCTGCTGAGACCCGACGGCGAGCCATTTGAGCTCACCTGGGGTGTGGTTCCACCAATTGACACTGTTGTCGAGGAGCCTGGCGCCATCAACCAGACGCCGGCACTGCCACCACTGGGCAATGGGGAGAGTATCCCGCTTGACTCCGGGGTGGATCTCCCGGTTGAGGAGTCGGGGCCGATTCCACTGGATTTCGGTGGAATACCCACTGAGCTGGACGTCCCGGAGGGGACAGGGGTGCCCATTACCGAGGTTCCTTACCCAGAGGGGTTGGGAGTGGTCGAGACCGGAATGCCGGTGGAGCTGGTGAAATAGTATGTTATTTGACTCCGGCTATGAGGACCTGAAAGACCACGCCCGGCGCCACGGGATCCAGGCGCATGAAGAGCTGCCGAATGAGGATTTCACGGCTACCTGGAGCGTCTGGGATGATTACACTGTTGCCGAACACCTCTCCTCGTCTGAGGTCGATGCCCTGTCGCCACGGGTATCCACTGCCTTGGAAAGTCTCTATACGGTAGCAGGGGAGCCAGATCCGGGGGAGCGGCTGTTGGATTCAATCCCCATGTCTGGAGAGAGCGACTATAAGCGCAATCGCCGGACCCTGGAGAGGCGGGCGGACGAGATTCGCAAGCTGCAGCAGCAGTTCCCGGATGCCGGGCTCAAGACAATGGACGAGATCCTGACCGAGGCCCAGGAGGAGGCCCGGGTAGTCCGCGAGAAGGCGATGACGAGTGCGGCCCGCGCCCGAGGAGTGGGCAAGCTGGGAGTATTGGCCGGCACCATGACCGCAATTATGCGTGATCCGGTGATATTGGCCTCTCTCCCTTTCGGTTCCGGGACGATTCGAGGCGGCTCTATAGTTGCCAATGCCTGGCGCGCATTCAAAACCGAGGCGCTGATTGCAGGCACTGCAGAGGCATTGATTCAACCCAAGGTCTACGGCTGGAAACAGCAGATTGAGAGCCCATACTCCATCAAGGAGGCGGCCACCAACGTGATGATTGCGGCACTGGGGGCTGGTGCGCTGCGTGCGACAGGCAGCTCCGTGCTCGATATTGCCCAAGTGCGCAAGGTCGCCAAAACCAAGCGGGCCGCAGCCGATCAGGGCGACAAGACCGCAGCCGCCGAGGCCGATGTGCTGGATCAGTATCTCCACCTTAACGAGCGCACGGCCGGCAGAACGGTTGCCGAGGAGCGCGCCCATACCCAGGCCGTTGAGCAGGCGATGGAGGATCTGCAGGCAGGCCAGCCTACCCAGGCGACCGGGGAGATCCCGGGGCAGACCCTCTACCAGTTGGATCCGCTGGAGATCGAGGTCGACGCCAAAACCTTCCAGTTCAAGGAGGGGGGTGACGCCGAGGGGGTGATTGACACCTTGCGCGGAGTAGACCGCTGGGACCCGGAGATGGCCAATACCGTGATGGTCTGGGAGCGGACCGACGGACCCCGCTTTATCGCCGACGGACACCAGCGCCTGGCCCTGGCCAAGCGCGCCATTGCAGGTGGACAACCACCCGAGGAGGTGCGGCTACACGCCATTCTCTACCGCGAGAGTGACGGCTATACCCCAGAGTTTATTCGCGCCAAGGCAGCGATGCGCAATATCGGCATGGGGGTTGGTACCGAGATTGAGGCGGCCAAGGTGCTGCGCGAGTTGAGCGAGGCGGACCTCCTCAAGCTGCCGAAACTGCCGCCCAAGGGGCGTATTGTTGCCAGCGCCAAGGGGCTGGCCAACCTTGAGGATGAGGCCTTTCAGATGGTGGTCAACGGCATGATCGATGCCCGCTTTGCTGCCATTATCGGCGAAATGATCCCAGACGGCCTCGACCAGAAGGGGGTGATTGCCTACCTCTCCCGCCACAAGCCGGACAACCTCGACCAGGCGCGGCTGATGGTGACCGATATCCGCGCTGCCGGGTTCGAGCGGCGCGAGACCATGGACCTGTTTGGCTCCCAGGAGTTCTCCGAGACCCTGTTCAAGGAGCGGGCCCAGGTGATCGATGCGGCGATGAAGAAGCTGCGCAGCGACAAAAAGATTTTCAAGACCCTCGAGGAGCAGGCCGGGACCATTACTGAGGCCGGCAATATCCTCGACCGGGCCACCAACCTGGAGCGGATGACTGCCGACGAGCGGGCCCTGGCGCTACTGACCTCCCTGGCCAACCGCAAGGGGCCGGTCTCTGATGCAGTCAATGCTGCTGCGCGCCTGGTGCGCGATGGAGAAAAGCCGGCCAAGGCGATCCAGGAGGTACTGGACGAGGTGGCCCAAGAGGCTAGAGGGCCAGCACCGGCACCAAAACCAGAGGCGGTTACCCCAAAGAGGGGGGAGCCGGTCAATCTGCAGGAGCTGGATGAGGTAACCCGTGAGATCACCGAGGTTGCTTTCAAATCGAAGCAGAAGGGGCTCTCGCTAGAGGATTATCACAAGCGGGCTCGCAAGGCCCAGGGGCAGATGACCAGGATCGGCAACGAGCTGCAGAAAACCCTGGGGGATCGAGTCGCCTTTCTGAATCCCGGGGTGAAGAAGATCGGGGATGCTGCCAAGAAGTTAAGTCGCAAAGGGTACGAGGTCGACGAGCTAACAGATGTTTGCCGCTGCGGGTTTGCGGTCACTGATGCGGGCGACGTTCAGAAGGTGATCAACCGGATCTCCAAGACCTACGAGGTGCTGGACGAGGGGATGAATGTCACCCCGGCCGGCTACTTTGACCAGAAGTTAATGGTCCGCTTTAAGGACGGCACGGTTGGGGAGGTCCAGATCTGGGAGCCCCACCTGTTGGCTGCCAAGGAGGGGGCCGAGTTTGTAGACGAGATATTCCCGGACCACCTCAAGAAGGTGGTTGCGGATATGGATATTCCACCAAAAGAGAAGAGCGGCCATGCGCTCTATGACCAGCAGAAAGATCTGGAGGTGGATGGGAAGGTTCTAAAAGAGAGTCGGCAGCAGCACGAGGCGCTGGGCAGAGAGATGCAGGGGATCTACTCCTCGGCAATGCGTTCTGCAAATACCTCATGGAAGGAGTCGCTGGATAGCATTCTGCCGTCGTCGCGGATTTCAAAGACCGAGGCGGGCTCCCAGTTGCCTGGTTCAGATGAGCTTCGGATGAAACGGCCGACCCAGGACTCCTCGGAGTCGATGAAAACCACCGCCGGGCGGTTGGCCCAGGAGAAATACTCCACAACACTGTCCCAGTCAAAATCACGCATTACTACAACCTCCACTCAAAGTGTATCAAAAGATACAAAAAATATCTACCAGGATACGCCTGGAATGGAAAAAATTATACAGGACGAAATGGCCCAGGTGCAGAGGATTATTGACGAGGGGGCCGATATGGATATCCCCTCCACGGTTCGGGTGGATGAAAACGGAGAGATAGTGGTGGATACACAGAGTATGCGCGCTGCATTTGACGATCTGGCCGAGGAAGAGCGCCTGATCGACGATATGTTCGCCTGTCACGAGGGGGCTGCCTGATGGCTGATCTAACGAAATGTATTGCCGAGGCGGTCTCTGCCGGGCGGATGAGCGTAGAAAGGGGCCAGGAGTGGTCCAAAAGGATCGACGATCACGAGCAGATGCTCAACATGAGCGGCGAGATCTCCCCGGAATTGGCCAGAACCAGGGCCGAGCAGGCGGTATTCGAGGCAAAGCGGGCTGAGGTTGCCCTCCAGAGGCGCCAGAAGGCGCTCCAGACGATTGCAGTCCACCGAATGGTAGAGCAGGTGCAGCGTCACCCGGACGGCGTAGGGGCCGGCGTAATGAGTCTCCTGGTCAAGGATATGGGTGGCCGTGCTGGCTATTCCAATGTAGACAACCGTGCGAAGGCGATTTTGGCCCAGTTCCAGGCGAAATTCTCCGATGTGATGAACCGCTACCGCACCAAGGCGGGCGGCCTGGTCCAGGACCGTGAGGGGCTGCGCAATATGGTGAAGGAGATCTTCGGCACCAGCAGCGGCGATGCCAATGCAAAGGCAGCGGCCCAGGTCTGGGGTGAAGTGGCCGAGATGGCCCGGCAGCGCTTCAATAAGGCGGGTGGGGCGATCCCCAGGCGCGAGGACTGGGGAATGCCGCAGTACCACGACCCGATCCGGGTGCAGAAGGTCGCCAAACAGGAGTGGATCGACGAGATCATCCCGATGCTGGACCGCCAGAAGATGACCGATGCAGCGGGCAATCCGCTCTCTGATATCGAGCTGCGGATCATGCTGGACCACGCTTATGACACCATTAGCACCAACGGCCTGGTCGATATGATGCCGGGCCGGATCGGCGGCACCAAGCTGGCCAACCAGCACCGCGACCACCGGGTATTGAATTTCAAGGATGCCGACGCCTGGCTTGCCTATCACGACAAGTACGGCCACGCCGATATCTACACCACACTGAACGACCACATTACCGGGATGGCCCACGATATCTCCAAGCTGGAGATCATGGGGCCCAACCCGGAGGCCTCGTTCCGCTATATGCGTGACCTGGCCAGAAAAGAGGGGCTTGAGGGGGTGCAGATGCGGATGCTGGAGTCGGTCTGGGATACTGTATCGGGCAAGGCCAACGCAGCGGAGTCGGTCCATTTTGCCGACTTTATGCAGTCTGTCCGCCATGTTCTGGTCTCTGCCAAGCTGGGCGCGGCCTTCCTCTCCTCGATCTCGGATCTCGGTTTTCTGCGCCAGACAGCGGCTTTTAACGGGATCCCAGCAGCCAAGGTATTAAAGCGCCAGCTGTCACTGATGAATCCGGCCAATGCCGAGGATCGGCTGATGGCGGTCAAGATGAACCTGACGGCCGAGGCCTGGACAACCAGGGCGCTGGCTGCCAACCGTTTTACCGAGGTGACCGGGGCCAACTTCTCCGCGAAGATGGCCGACTTCACGATGCGCGCCTCGCTGTTGAGTGCCTGGACCGATGCCGGGCGCAAGGCCTTCGGGATGGAGTTCCAGGGGTTGCTGGCCGAGCAGGTGGGCAAGACTCTGGACGAGCTGCCCGACGCATTGAAAACCGGATTCCAGCGCTACGGGATCAGCGCCGAGGAGTGGGATATCCTGCGCGCCACCGATCTGCTGGAGCACAAGGGGGCGCAGTTCTTCTCGCCCGAGAACCTGATGGCCCGCCAGGATCTGGACGAGGGGGCACGCACCAAGCTGGCCACCAAGATCCAGGAGATGATCCTGACCGAGACCGACTACGCGGTCCCGACACCGGACGCCAGGGTGCGGGCGATTACTACTGCAGGGGCCAAGCGCGGGACGATTGTCGGCGAGCTGGCCCGCTCCGGGTTTATGTTCAAGTCATTCCCGATTACGGTGATTACTACCCACCTCTACCGTGGGGCGCTACAGAATGGAGCAAAGAACAAGGGGGCCTATCTGGCCAGTATTGTCGCCTCCACCACCCTGCTGGGTGCGGTTGCGCTGCAGATGAAAGAGCTCTCCAGAGGCAAGGATCCGCGCAGTATGGATGACCCCAAGTTCTGGGCAAGCGCATTTGTGCAGGGCGGCGGGGCCGGTATCTACGGCGATTTCCTCTTCTCAGATGTCAACCGTTTTGGCGGCAGCCTGCTGAAAACAACGGCAGGACCCCTCGCGCAGCTGGCGCTCGAGGATATCCCGAAGATCACCCTGGGAAATGTACAGGAGTTTGTTCGTGGAGAGGATACAAATCTTGCCGCGGATCTGGTACAGTTTTCAAGAAGCTACACCCCAGGTGGCTCGCTTTGGTACACACGGTTGGCGTTTGAACGTGAAGTTCTGGACCAGCTGCAGCTGATGGCGGATCCCAAGGCACGGACAAAGTTCCGGCGGATCCAGCGCAAGCGTCGGCGCGATTACGGCCAGGATTATTGGTGGAGACCAGGGGCGGCAACTCCCCGCAGGGCTCCAGATTTTGAAGCAGCCACCGGGGGATAAGCGATGGCCACACTTACAGTTGGGGATCTGACCCCACGAGTTCAATACACAGCAACGGCCTCTCAGACCGTTTTCGCCTACAACTTCCCGATCTTCCAGGATTCGGATCTCAAGGTTTACATCGGGTCGACACTCAAGACCCTGACCACCGACTATACAGTCTCTGGTGCAGGAGGATCGAGTGGTGGCAATGTCACCCTGGTAAGCGGTGCCAGTGCTGGCGATATTATTACCATCGAACGAGATCTGCCGATTCAGCGCACCACGGATTACCAAGCCAATGGTGATCTTCTGGCCGAGAACCTGAACGACGATCTTGACAAGCTAACAATGATGGCTCAACAGAATGAGTCAAACCTTGCTCGCTCTATCCGGCAGTCTGTT
>CALEHW010000036.1 GCA_937877715.1 uncultured Methylophaga sp.
GAACCAGAAGGCCGCCTGACTGATGACCCTGAACACCACTTTTGACAATAACTCCGCATCCATCTCCTTCCCATCACTCGCCACATCAACCTCATAACCGTGCTCTTTAAGGTAGCGACGGAGTAGCTCCCGAAGCTTCTTGTCATCATCAACAACCAGTATATTCTTTTTGTCTCTCATCATCTTGCACCAAAATAGTGGCTTCAACTGGCAATAATCATATCCTATCGGATCATTGATAGAATGGACAAATATGAAATATTCTGAAATTTTGTCGCAACTCTCTCCCCATAGTATGGGGACCATGGCTGGCACTTGGTTTCGAAGCCGTGCATCGGTTTTTTACGCCCAAAAAAAGCAGCACCGCAATGGTACTGCTTCCAATCACCGCGCCCACCAAGGTGCGGCCGATTACAGTTTAGCTGTTGACCTTCTCTTTAAGAGCCTTGCCCGCCTTGAATGATGGGCAACGTGAGGCCTTAATCTGAATAGCCTCACCAGTCTTTGGATTTCTCCCCATTCTGGCTGCGCGATCAGAGGCCTTGAAGGTTCCGAACCCTGCAATCTGCGCATTCTCCCCCCCCTGCAGAACATCGCCAACAACCTCAACCAGCGCATCCATCACCAACTTTACATCCTTCTTGGAGGCCCCTGTTTTTGCTGCCACCAATGTAACCAACTCTCCCTTATTCATAGTATTCCTCGCAATAGAATCAGTTTAAAAAGAGAGTTGATTATACACAGAGAATGTGTGTGTACTACCCCCCACATAAATAACGAATAAAAAAAACAGCCTGCCACATTAGTGACAAGCTGTTTAATGGTTGGTGGGACATGAAGGATTCGATCGGCAAAGCCGAGACGACCAGCGGGAGTCCACCGCAGGTGAGAACCCCCTATCCTACCCAAAAACAAAAAAGCAGCTTGCCTGAATCGACAAACTGCCTGTATATGGTGGGACATGAAGGATTCGAACCTTCGACCAAGAGATTAAGAGTCTCCTGCTCTACCAACTGAGCTAATGTCCCAAAATATGGGGTGACTGATGGGGCTCGAACCCACGACCACCGGAATCACAATCCAGGGCTCTACCAACTGAGCTACAGTCACCATTGTTCTTTACTGCTTACTGCTCCTTCTTGACTTCGTTCTACCGTATATGGCGCGCCCGGCAGGATTCGAACCTGCTACCCTCGGCTTAGCTTACCACTATAGCTTTCGCTACCCTGCAATACACAGGTTTGATGGTCTGGACTATCTCTTCACCATTTCAGGTGTCGCACGTATAGTCTCTACGGAGCCCTTCGATAATCAGAGGCCAAACGTACATTTGTACTCTGATTATTCTTCGGTGCTTCTACCCTCAAAGTAACTGAACGCTTGAATTTCTTTGGATCCAGATAATAACACTCATCAGTATCAGGACAATAGACACAGTAGAGATCAATCTCACTTTTATCTACCGGTTGCATGTGTGTTCCACTTGTATCAGCCCAACAGGACCTGAAGTGAACGGTCAATGCGCCCGTTTTATCCACCGACTTGTACTTAACCTGTACCCGCCTAAATTCCTTATCCTTATATGCAACCAAATCAAATGGTGCATGCTCAGTTACCGGATTCAAAACCATGAATCCTTGCTCGAATAAATCGAGCTGAGCCTTCAAAACACCGTGATCTCCCTTCTCCTTTGTATGATGCATATATCAAATATACATCAACCATTGGATGGGTCAACCAAAGGTTTCCTCGGGATTGCCATCAGCGCGACCTGTTAAGGTTTCCCCGATACGGTGCGATCCACTTCACAGGTTATCTTTCCCTGTGAAGGCCCCTAGTTCATGCAATATGCACGCGTTGAAGGCCGATGCTCTATCCTGATGAGCTACGGGCGCAAAACTAAAAAATTTGGTCGGGGTGGAGGGATTCGAACCCCCGACATTCTGCTCCCAAAGCAGACGCGCTACCAGGCTGCGCTACACCCCGAAAAGCCGATCCAGTCCAGAATCCCTTCCAGAAAGAAACAGCGAGCGCGAATAATACCATCAACCATTCTTGCGTCAATACTGAGTGCTATAATGTTGCAACTTTTTTACCATCCACGGTGTTATGGAGTCAGCTAAGATGAGTGCAAATATCCTCGACGGAAAGGGAATCGCCACAGAGATCAAGGAGGATGTGCGTAGAGAGGTAGACTCCCTGCTTGCTAAGGGGCGCCGCCAACCGGGGCTAGCCGTCATCCAGGTTGGAAGTGACCCCGCCTCCAGCGTCTATGTGCGCAACAAGAGAAACAGCTGCAGCACTGCCGGCATCCTCTCCATTGAGCATGATCTATCTAAAGAGACCACTCAGGAAGATCTACTGGCAATTGTTGACCTGCTAAATAGTGATCCAACCGTTGACGGGATTCTGGTGCAGCTCCCCCTCCCCTCACACATTGATCCCGAGACAGTTATCGAGGAGATCCATCCGGACAAGGATGTGGATGGCTTCCACCCCTACAACATGGGACGGCTAGCACTGAAGATGCCGGTACTTCGCCCCTGTACACCAAAAGGGGTAATGACGCTTCTGGAACGTACCGGAATCCCGCTAGAGGGAAAGGAGGCGGTGATTGTGGGGGCATCCAACATTGTAGGCCGCCCAATGACCCTGGAGCTACTCTCTGCCCGCTGCACCACCACAACCTGCCACAGCAAGACGCAGGATCTGGAGGCTCATGTACGCCGTGCCGAGATTCTGGTTGTGGGAGTTGGAATCCCCAATTTCATCCCAGGTAAATGGATCCGTGAGGGGGCTGTGGTGATCGATGTTGGCATCAACCGGCTGGATGATGGAACCCTGACCGGTGATGTCGATTTTGCTGGGGCCAGTGAGAGGGCCTCATGGATAACACCAGTTCCAGGTGGCGTAGGCCCGATGACTATTGCTACCCTGCTACAAAACACGTTGAAGGCGGCCGAGGTTCTCCACGGCACCTAAGAGATTATTTCGCAAGTATAAAATTATCCCCGTCGCCAGGTAGTGCCCTCAGCACTGTCCTCCAGCACAATCCCCTGCTCCACAAAGAGATCACGAATACGGTCTGACTCCGCCCAATCCTTGTTGGCCCGTGCAGTGGTACGATCCTCAATCAACTGCTCAATCTCCTCATCACTGAGTCCACCATCTGAGGAGCCCTCCCCCTGCAGAAACTGCTCTGGATCCTGCTGCAACAGCCCAAGAATATCCGACAGTCGTCTCAGAAGGGCTGCGTAAGAGGCAACTACTTCCGTTGGATCGCTCGCCAGACGGTTTATCTCACGCACCAGATCAAACAGCACAGATAGAGCCTCTGGGGTATTGAAGTCATCATCCATTGCCGCATTGAAGCGCTGTTCCCAGTCACCACCCTCAATTACCTCTGCCCCACCTGCCTCGATTCCACGCAGTGCGGTGTAGAAACGGGTGAGTGCCGCCTGAGCATTCTGCAGATTCTCTTCGGTATAGTTGAGCGGACTGCGGTAGTGGCTGGTGAGCAGGAAGTAGCGAACCACCTCGGCCGGATACTTCTGCAACACCTCGCGGATGGTGAAGAAGTTCCCCAGTGACTTTGACATCTTCTCGTCATCCACCCGCACAAATCCAGCATGCATCCAGTAGTTGACGAAGCTCTCGCAGGTCGCCCCTTCCGCCTGCGCAATTTCGTTCTCATGGTGTGGAAAGATCAGATCCATTCCCCCACCGTGAATATCAAAGTGGTTGCCGAGGCACTGGGTCGACATGGCCGAACACTCAATATGCCAGCCTGGACGCCCCCTACCCCATGGTGAGCCCCAACTAGGCTCATCCGGCTTGGCTGATTTCCAGAGCGCAAAGTCCACCGGATCTCTCTTGAGATCTCCTATCTTGACTCGAGCACCAGCCTGCAGATCCTCCAGGTTCTTGCCTGAAAGCTTGCCATACTCCTCAATCTCAGAAACCTCACAGTAGACATCACCATTCTCCGCCACATACGCCTTACCGTTGGCAATCAACTTCTCGATCATGGCGATAATCTCATCCATCGAATGAGTTGCACGTGGCTCCCGGGTTGGCGGCTCAATTCCCAGTGCTGCAGCATCCTCATGCAGAGCACCGACAAAACGGTCCACCAGGTCATTGAAGTCTTCACCATTCTCATTTGCCCGATTGATGATCTTGTCATCAATATCGGTGATATTACGAACGTAGTTAACCTCATAACCACGAGCACGCAGGTAGCGAACCACCACATCAAAGAAGACCATAACCCGGGCATGACCGACATGACAGAAGTCATAGACTGTCATACCACAGACATACATATTGACCTTTCCGTCATGGATTGATTTAAAGGTCTCCTTGGAGCGGCTCTGAGTATTGTAAATCTGTAACATGGCGTGGGATTATATCGCCACGGGTTATCAATATCACTTACATTAATCGTCTTGTAAGTAATGGCAGATATGTGCGGGCAACCGTCTGTGGCCATGCGGCCACAGACGAGGATACATGGATGTACTCGAGCGTGTTACCAGCACAGATCTGCCATTACTTACAAGACGACTAATAGTGTTATTATTCGCGCCAACTTTTCAACAGAGACAGGAATAAAATGAAAAAAAATCTTATCAAGGTCGGGGCGGCAGCTGCTGTTATTGGTGCAATCTTTTTTACTGTAGTGCCAGCATCCTTCGCAATTGCAAATGAGAAAAACACCGAGATCGCCGCTGACAATCCAGTTGTTGCATTCAAAACCAACCTTGGGGACATTAAGGTAGAGCTTGATGCTGTCCGTGCACCCTTCACCACAATAAACTTTATCCACTATGTGAAGAAGGGACACTATGACGGCACCATATTTCACCGTGTCATCCCCAACTTCATGATTCAGGGCGGTGGTTTTACGACCGACTACGAGAAGAAACTAACTGATGACATGATTCCAAACGAGGCAGATAACGGGTTGAAGAATCTATCTGGCACTATTGCTATGGCACGCACCAGAGACCCTCACTCTGCAACTGCTCAATTTTTTATCAATACCACCGATAACGGCTTTCTTGACCATACCCAAAAAACTCCTCGTGGCTGGGGTTACGCTGTTTTTGGCCATGTTATCGACGGCATGGATGTGGTACGCAAGATTGAGCATGGTGAGACTGGGGCAGGGGGAATGTTTTCAACTGATGTGCCCAAAGAGATGGTCATCATCGAGTCTGTACAAATCATCTCCAAATAATTTTTGTATGGCCTAAATCATGCAAGTGTTTAGGTCCAAATCAAGGAAAACCAAATGAAAGTAAACATGAAAACCTCCCTCGGGGATCTTACCATCGAGCTAGAGAGCGAAAGGGCCCCAAAAACTGTAGACAACTTCCTCAACTACTGTCGTGAAGGTTTCTACGATGGCACCATCTTCCACCGTGTAATCCCCGGATTTATGGTTCAGGGTGGTGGCATGGAGCCAGGCATGACAGAAAAAACCACCAAAGATCCTGTGGAAAATGAGGCCGCGAATGGACTTACCAATGATGTTGGCACCCTCGCCATGGCTCGTACCATGGACCCCCACTCTGCAACCGCACAGTTCTTCATCAACACCAACAGCAACAGCTTCCTCAACAATCCTGGTCAAGACGGTTGGGGTTACTGTGTGTTCGGCAAAGTTACCGAGGGTATGGATATAGTCCGTGAGATCGAGAAGGTAGAGACCGGCAGCAGCGGCTTCCATGATGATGTCCCCAAAGAGGATGTGGTCATCGAGAAGATAACCGTAGAGGAGTAGACTGCAGGCGATGTCCACCTGCTTTATCGCCGACCTCCACCTCTCCGCTGAAGAGCCAGAGACGGTGGAGCGTTTTATCCGTTTCCTCAATGAGGAAGCTGGAGAGCACAAAACACTATATATCCTGGGTGACCTGTTTGAGCTCTGGCTTGGAGACACCCTGCCATCATCCGGCTCCGAACCTGTACTGGAGGCACTCCGCACTGTCACTGATGGTGGGACAGATATCTATGTGCAACATGGAAACCGGGATTTTCTTCTCGGTAGCGGTTTCGAAAAACAGAGTGGCTGCAAACTTATAGCTGACCCCTACCTGATCGGACTGGATGGCAGACGCATCCTGCTTACCCATGGCGATCAGTTATGTACCGGTGACCTCAGTTACCAGAAATACCGCAAACTGATCAGAAATCCCCTGGTACGCTGGACCCTGCTCCACCTGCCATCAACCGTACGTGTAGCCATTGGTGATAAACTGCGCAGACGCAGCAATTATGACAAAGGCAATAAAACCTCCGCCATCATGGATGTTACCGAGGACAAGGTGAGGGAGACCATGAGGGAGTGGAATACCCGACTACTGATACATGGCCACACCCACCGCCCCGCGCTCCACAATTTTGAGCTGGATGGGAAGTCTGCAGAGCGGATGGTATTGGGGGATTGGGAATCGGCGGACAATACAATCATCTACCGGGATGGTAGTTTCAGACAGCTAACCCTGTAGGAGAGACTCCTAAAGCCCTCTGACCAGATCCTGCTTCAGATCCTCGATATCCTCCAGCCCCACTGCCACCCGAACCAGTCCACCGCCAATACCAGCCTGCTGCTTCTCCTCTGGGGTCAGACGCCCGTGAGTGGTGGTTGCGGGGTGAGTTATTGTGGTCTTAGTATCACCCAGATTGGCGGTAATGGATACCATCTTGGTGGCATTGATCAAACCCCAAGCAGCCTCCTGCCCCCCCTCAAGTTCGAATGAGAGGATACCACCAGCACCACTCTGCTGGGTTGAGGCAAGCTCATGCTGAACGTGACTCTCAAGACCAGGATAGTGGACTACCGAGACCCCGGGCTGCTGCTCCAGCCACTGCGCCAGCAGAGTAGCATTTTTGGTATGTGCATCCATCCGCAACTTCAGGGTCTCCAGCCCCTTGAGGAAGATCCACGCATTGAACGGACTCATGGAGGGGCCGGCTGTACGCAGGAAGCTGTATACATCATTGCCAACTACCTCCTCGGAACCGACCACTGCGCCGCCCATTGCACGCCCCTGTCCATCCAGATACTTAGTTGCAGAGTGGATAACGATATCGGCCCCTAGCGCCAGTGGCTGCTGCAGGGCGGGTGTACAGAAGACATTATCCACCGCCAACAGGGCCCCATTCTGGTGGGCAAGTGCTGCCAGTGCAGATATATCCCCAACCTGGGTTAGTGGATTGGCGGGCGTCTCCAGAAATAGCAGACGGGTATTGGGACGCATGGCCTGCTCCCACTCCGCTAACTCAGTGAGAGAGACAAAGGTGACCTCTATCCCAAACTTGGCCATGAACTGGTTGAATAGAACCACAGTGGTCCCAAAAACACTGCGCGAGACTACTACGTGATCACCCGCCTTGAGTAGACCCATACAGGTCGAGAGGATTGCCGCCATCCCGGATGAGGTTGCGACACAGCGCTCCCCTCCCTCAAGGGCAGCCAGACGCTGCTCAAAGGTTCTTACTGTAGGATTGGTGAAGCGAGAGTAGATATTCCCCGGTTCATCACCGGAAAAGCGGGCAGCTGCCTGTTCGGCAGAATCGAAGACATAGCTGGAGGTGGGAAAGATCGGCTCACCATGCTCCCCCTCATCGGTTCTCAGATGGCCTGCACGAATGGCTCGTGTCGAGAAACCGTACTCCTCTGGATCAATCATCTTCGTCCCCTCTCCTTATCAAATTTACTCACATCGAGTTGTGGACCCCAATCACCTCATCATCCAGTTCGTCGCGCCTCTCCTTCTCTAAGTCGCAGCGCTCCGCCTCAAGATCCTGAAGGTACTGCTCATCAATACCTCCTGTTACATAATTTGCATCAAACACAGAGGTATCAAACTGCCCTATCTGTGGGTTACCCTCCTGCACCGCATCAATCAGATCCTGCAGATCCTGATAGATCAGCCGATCTGCACCGATAATGGCAGCCACCTCATCCTCGGTACGACCATGCGCAATCAGTTCCGAGGCAACCGGCATATCGATTCCGTAGACGTTGGGGTAACGGACCGGAGGTGCTGCCGAGGCGAAATAGACCTTTCTCGCTCCGGCAGAGCGAGCCATCTCGATAATCTGGGCAGAGGTGGTACCGCGCACAATCGAGTCATCCACCAGCAACACATTCTTCCCCTTGAACTCCAGCCCCAGCGGGTTGAGTTTCTGGCGCACCGATTTCTTGCGCTGCTTCTGTCCCGGCATGATAAAGGTACGACCAATATAGCGATTCTTGATGAAACCCTCTCGATAGACGATATCCAGGATGTATGCCAGCTGCGAGGCTGCCGTGCGACTGGTGTCGGGGATGGGAATCACTACATCTATGTCGTGCTCCGGCCACTCTCTTAGAATCTTGGTGGCCAGCTTCTCCCCCATCCGCAATCTCGCCTTGTGAACATGGACATTATCGAGAATGGTGTCGGGACGGGCAAAATATACATGCTCGAATATACATGGAGAGAGCACTGGATTCTCCGCGCACTGTTTTGTATGCAACCCGCCATGGGCATCAATAAAGATCGCCTCTCCTGGCTCCAGCTCACGCATCAGTCTGTAACCAAGAACATCAACAGCAACACTCTCCGAGGCGACCATATACTCCTTGCGCCCACTCTCCAGCGTCTTCTCCCCTATACAGAGAGGACGAATCCCGAATGGGTCACGAAAGGCGACAACCCCATATCCGGTAATCATCGCTACCGCAGTATAACCACCCTCACACCGACGGTGAACCCCGGCAACAGCATTGAAAAGATCCTCCACCTCGAGTTGAAGCTTTCCCAAATGCTGCAACTCATGAGCGAACACATTGAGCAGGATCTCCGAATCGGAATCCGTATTGATGTGGCGGAGATCCTCCAAATAGAGGTCACGCCTTATTTTTGTTGCATTGGTGAGGTTACCATTGTGGGCCAAGGCAATCCCGTAGGGTGAATTTACATAGAATGGCTGCGCCTCGGCAGAGGATGAGCAACCGGCTGTGGGGTAACGGACATGGCCGATACCCATGTTGCCCTGCAAACGCACCATGTGGCGAGTATGGAAGATATCCTTCGCCAATCCATTGGCCTTTCTGAGGAAGACCTTGCCATCATCACAGGTCATGATGCCAGCCGCATCCTGCCCTCTGTGCTGCAGCACAGTCAAACCGTCGTAGAGTGACTGATTGACTGCCATGTTTGAGACAATTCCGATGATTCCACACATAGATGATTGCTCTTGTTATTCCATTAAAGTAGTGGAGTATACGAGAAATAACTCCGTAAATGCTCCGGTAACTGACCCTGTAGCCAGGCGGTGATCTCCTGAACATGCCCCAGCAGCAGTGATTCATGCCACCAGCCATCTTGGGGGAGCGGGGTCAACCCCGCTAGCAGAACCAGTAGCGATACAACCAGCACCCCTCGTGCTGCACCGAAGACCATCCCCAACAGGCGATCCATCCCCCCGAATCCGGAGAAATCTATCAAACTCTGCATCGCCCTATTTATGAACGACCCCAGAATCAAGGTCACCAGAAAGAGGAGGGCAAAGGATGCCCCTGCACGAATGGATGGAGTCTCGATAAAGAGCTCAAAAATATGGGCCTGATCTGCCGAGAAATTCAGCGCGACCCAGAATGCAGCAACCCAGGTTGCCAGCGAGATCGCCTCCTTGAAGAAGCCGCGCAGCAGACTTATTCCTGTGGAGATCAAGATGATCCCCAGGATTACCAAGTCGGCCCAGTTCAGGCCACTCTGTTCAACAATTGGAGGCATCCAATCTCCCGGTTCCTGGTGCCAAGGGTTGACCCTAGCCTGTTGGTCTCATATGTGGAAACAGTAACACATCACGGATGGATGGCGAATCGGTAAAGAGCATTACCAGCCGATCAATACCGATACCCTCACCCGCCGTTGGTGGCATACCATGCTCCAGCGCCACCACATAATCCTCATCATAATGCATAGCCTCATCATCACCAGCCTCTTTCTCCTCAACCTGCTGACGGAAACGCTCTGCCTGATCCTCATAATCGTTCAGCTCCGAGAAGCCATTGGCAATCTCACGACCACCAACAAAGAACTCAAAGCGGTCGGTGACAAATGGGTCATCATCACTCCTGCGTGCCAGCGGTGAGACCTCAGTTGGATATGCAGTAATGAAGGTCGGATTCATCAGACGATGCTCAACCGTCTTCTCGAAGATCTCGATCTGCACCTTGCCCAGACCGTAACTATCCTTTAGAGGAATATCCAGTTTTTCAGCCACTGCCCGGGCACTATCAAGATCATCCAGATCGGCCTCGGTCAGACCAGAATTGAAGCGAAGAATAGACTCCTTCACCGTCATTCTGTCAAAAGGCTTTCCAAAATCATAGACATCTCCCTGATAATTGACCTGACTGGATCCAAGAACCTCCTCAGTAACTCCACGCAGCATCGCCTCGGTTATATCCATCAGGTCTCGATAATCAGCATAGGCCTCATAGAACTCAATCATGGTGAACTCTGGATTATGGCGGGTTGAGAGTCCCTCGTTACGGAAGTTGCGATTGATCTCGTAGACCTTCTCGAAACCTCCAACAACCAGACGCTTGAGATAGAGCTCCGGTGCAATCCGCAGAAAGAGATCCATATCCAGTGCGTTATGGTAGGTGGCAAATGGACGTGCAGTTGCCCCTCCAGGGATCGCCTGCATCATCGGGGTCTCCACCTCCATAAAGCCGCGCCCATTAAGAAAATTGCGGATATACTGCACCACCTGAACTCGAGTCTTGAATACATCTCGTGAGGCATCGTTCATGATCAGATCGATATAACGCTGACGGTATCTAGCCTCGGTATCTGTCAGCCCATGAAATTTCTCCGGCAGCGGGCGAACCGACTTGGTCAATATCCGAATGGAATCAACCTTGACCGAGAGCTCTCCAGTCTTGGTCTTGAACATAACCCCCTCAGCACCAATAATATCCCCAATATCCCACTTCTTGAAACCTGCATACAGCCCCTCTGGCAGGGTATCCCGCTGTACAAAAAGCTGTATCTTTCCACTCATATCCTTGAGATGGGTAAAAGCAGCCTTGCCCATGATGCGCTTGGCCATCATCCGTCCAGCCACTGCTACTCGAACTCCCCGCTCCTCCAGTGCCTCGGACCCCATCTCCCCGTACTCGGCATGGAGCTCACCAGCGATCACGTTCCTGCGGAAGTCGTTGGGAAAGGCATTCCCCTCCTCACGCAGCAGATCCAGCTTCTGGCGCCGCTCCGCAATCAATCTGTTTTCATCAACTTTCTGGTTTTTTTCTTTTGACATCTTACTCTTCTCTTCTGGATCTCCGCCTGCGCGGAGATGACGTTACAGCCCTGACTTCAAACTCTCCTCAATAAACGGGCCCAGATCACCATCCAGAACCGCCTGCGTATTTCCAGTCTCATGGCCTGTCCGCAGATCCTTGATCCGCGACTGGTCCAGCACATAGGAGCGAATCTGGCTGCCCCACCCTATATCAGACTTAGCATCCTCTGCCGCCTGCTTCTCTTCATTCTGTTTCATTAACTCCATCTCGTAGAGCTTCGCCTTCAGCATGCTCATTGCAGTTGCCTTGTTCTTGTGCTGAGAACGTTCATTCTGGCACTGCACCACAATCCCGGAAGGCTCATGGGTAATACGAACCGCTGAATCGGTCGTATTAACATGCTGCCCACCAGCCCCTTGGGCACGGTAGGTATCCACTCTTAGGTCTGATGGGTTGATCTCAATATCAATATCCTCATTGACCTCAGGATAGACAAAAACTGAAGAGAACGACGTATGACGGCGATTCCCGGAATCAAATGGTGACTTGCGTACCAGACGATGCACCCCAGTCTCCGTTCTCAGCCAGCCAAAGGCGTACTCTCCCTTCACCTGAATGGTCGCAGATTTTATACCCGCAACCTCACCTGCCGAGACCTCCATCAGTTCCACATCAAAACCACGACGATCACCCCAACGCAGATACATCCGCAACAACATCTCGGCCCAATCCTGGGCCTCCGTACCACCTGATCCAGACTGAATATCGATAAAGGCATTGGACCCATCTTGTTGACCAGAGAACATGCGCTGAAACTCCAGCACCTCAATCTCTGATGTTAATAACTCAAGATCAGCAATAACCTCTTCAACAGTATCATCGTCACCCTCCGCCTCTGCCATCTGCAGCAATTCATTGGCATCTGTCGTACCGCTGGAGAGTCGATCAATCCCCTCCACAATCTTCTCTAGTCGAGACCTCTCCTTTCCCAGGCTCTGTGCCCGCTCCGGATCATTCCAAACCTCAGGTGATTCCAGTTCACGATTAATCTCAATCAGCTGCTCCGCCTTCTCAGCGTAGTCAAAGATACCCCCTAAGAGACTCTGTGCGCCCCTGTAGCTCTTTGATCTGACTGTAGATTGGGTTGAACTCAATCATCTTTTATCTATCCCTGAATGTTCCCGAAAAACAGGAAGAATTATACACACTCTCCCCGTGTAAATAGTGGATCAATGGCAACTACTTACGACTCAACGATGGTCTCCACAATCAACTGCAGACTATCTCTACCCCGCCATCTATTGACATCCATTCGGTAGACAATCTCCAGATTATTACCTCGCTCTGGTAGCAGCTGCTCCGACTGGTAAAAGGCAATTGCATCTACACGATCACCAGATTCGCCGTCACGCAGAACAAGTTTCAGGTGGTGTTCACCGACAATCCGCCACTCCTCCAGAACAAATAGATCTCGAAACAAAGGCTCAGGAAAACCCTCCCCCCAGGGGCCAGACTCTCTCAATAGCTCTGCTGTCTCCAGTAGACGCTCTCCACTGGAGAGTCCACCATCGGTATAGAGCACACCCTCCAGCATCTCATCACTAACCAATGTGGAGACTGTCTGTTCAAAAAGAGTTCTGAAAAGCTCAAAATCATGTTCACGAATGGATACCCCTGCTGCCATTGCGTGCCCCCCAAACTGGAGAATCATACCGGGGTTTTTTTTGGATATGGCACCAATCAGATCCCTTATATGGAGACCAGAGATAGAGCGTGCAGAACCTTTCAGCGTGCCACTTTCCCCACGGGCAAAGACAATTACTGGCCTATGCAACTGCTCCTTAATTCTTCCAGCAACAATTCCAACCACACCCTCATGCCAATGTGGCTGGTAGAGGGCAAGAGCCGAAGAGACCACATCACCATCCAGGTGCAGGGATTCTATTATGGATTCCGCATCCTCCCTAATCCCCGCCTCCACCTCACGACGCTGTCGGTTGATGCTGTCCAGTGCCCGCGCCTGAGGAAGAGCCTGCTGCCTATCCTCTGCCAGCAGACAATCAATCCCTGCCCCCATCTCCGCCATTCTTCCTGCCGCATTGATTCGGGGACCAACAGTAAAGCCGAAATCTGAGGCAACTACCCGGTTCTGCTCTCTACCCGCCACCTCAAGTAGTGCGGCTACACCTGGTGAACAGTGGCCCTGACGAATACGCTGAATACCACTATTCACCAAAATCCGATTATTCCGATCCAGCCTCACCACATCCGCAACTGTTCCAACTGCAACCAGATCCAGCAGTGTTGCCGGGTTAAAGTCAGACCCTAGTTTCTGCCTGACAGCACACACCAGATAGAAGGCAACGCCAACGCCAGCAAGGTTGGGGCTTGCAAAATCATCACCCTGTTGATTCGGATTCACGATCACATCTGCTGCCGGAAGCTGATCCCCTGGAAGGTGATGATCAGTTACCACCACAGCCATCCCGGCTCTTTTTGCTGCTGCCACCCCGCTAATACTTGATATTCCATTATCAACTGTTATTAAGAGATTAGGAGAATATTTTAATGTTAATTCAACTACTTTTTCAGAGAGACCATACCCATGTTTCTTGCGGTCCGGTACCACATAATTGATATTTGCCCCCATCGATTGCAGACCACGTACAGAGACCGCACAGGCCGTTGCACCATCAGCATCGTAATCAGCAACGACAACTATGGAATCACTGCGAATGATAGAGGAGGCAACAAGCTCCGCAGCCTGCCCCACATTTTTCAGCGAGGATATGGGGAGAAGATTCTTTAGGGAGTGGTCCAGATCTGCAACAGCGCGGATACCACGAGAACGATATATACGGTCCAGTATGGACGGTATCCCCTCCAGCTGTTGACTGTCAGGAATGGTACGCTGGACAATTCTCACAGCCTGAAGGCCCGTCTAGCAAAAAGGATTTTACCCAACTCCATAACCTTTTCGAGTCCTGACTGATCTCTCCATATCCAGATACCATTAGCCCCCTCAAATTTGGGGAGAATAGATATCTCCTGCTGTCTGGATTCAGCCCCGGCCGCATGCAACACCATCTGTGCCTCATTGAGTAGCTCCCTCCACAGCATGGCATCCTCTCCACGGGGCATAAAATCATGCAGGTTGGCCCCGGCCACACAGTGCAGCGGTGTTGTTTTTACAGCTCCCCCCTTCGAGAGTTGCAGCCTCCACTCCATGTCACTATAAAAGCTTAGAACCATCCCCCTCTCCGTAAACAGGGGTGCAAGCCTGCCGATCAGGTTGTGCTGATGCTCAATGGAGATTCTGCCAGGCTCGATCTCGAAGAGACGAAGAACATCCCAATCTGCCACCAGCTGTACGGGGGTCACATTAAATATTTCCACAACATATCCTTAAACAACAACGGCACGAACAGTCTCAAAAGCTTCTTTATGCTTTTTCTGGACTGTCGATAGTCTATGGATGGCTATCGTCAAGCGCGCACGGATGTTTTATAGCGTATCCAGGAAAAAGTATGTACAAACTGAAGGGACATCTGATAAATCACATGTTGCTAAGAATAGCCCCTTTGACCTCTTCAAGGGTTGCATCCACCGTAATCAACGGACGTGTGCTCTGCTTGATTGCGGTATCGGGATCCTTCAGACCGTGACCGGTCAGGGTACAAACCACCTTGCTACCCGCAGGAATCTTCCCACTCTTGAGGTCACGTAGCGCACCTGCAACCGAGGTTGCTGATGCCGGCTCACAGAAGACCCCCTCTCTCTCTGCCAGCAGTTTCTGTGCCGCAAGAATCTCCTCATCCGTGCACTCGTCAAACCAGCCGCCGGACTCCTTCTGTACGTTCCACGCCTTGTCCCAGCTCTGTGGATGACCGATACGGATTGCAGTTGCCACAGTCTCTGGCTCATCCACCATCTCGCCACGCATGAAGGGTGCAGCTCCTGCAGCCTGATAACCAACCATGGTTGGGCGAGTCGGAACGATGCCATCCTCGGCATACTCCACATACCCCATCCAGTGAGCAGAGATGTTGCCCGCATTACCCACCGGCAGACAGTGGTAGTCAGGGGCAGCGCCCAACTCCTCAATAATCTCAAAAGCAGCTGTCTTCTGACCCTGCAACCGGAATGGATTAATGGAGTTCACAATAGTAACCGGGGCCTCCTCTCCAACCTCTTTCACCAACTGCATACCATCATCAAAATTACCGTGAATCTGAATTACCACCGCCCCATGCATCATCGCCTGAGCCAGCTTGCCCAGTGCGATCTTGCCATCTGGAATCAGCACAAAAGCAGTAATTCCAGCACGTGCTGCGTAGGCAGCTGCGGCTGCCGAGGTGTTTCCGGTAGAGGCACAGATAATGGCCTTGCTACCCTCCTCCACCGCCTTGGTAACCGCCATACACATACCGCGATCCTTGAAGGATCCGGTTGGGTTAAGACCCTCATATTTGACATAGATCTCCGCATCCACCCCCACATCACCGGGGATATTCTTCAACTTGATCAGTGGAGTATTTCCCTCCCCCAGATCGATGATCCTTGTGTCCTCGCTTATGGGTAGACGGTCACGATAACGATCCAGCAGCCCTGTGTAATGTTTTCTAAATGGCACGATAGTTTTCTCCAACTATAAAATTTTCAGGCATTGAGAGCCTCGTGTAATTATAACCGCTCCCCAGCATGAGTCGGCTCCATTTATCTTCTCAAAGGCTGCTTCTATCACTGCTTGCCACCCATTTTTCAGCGCCTACCAAAACTCGCTGAGCTCAAACACTGGTAGGCTTTTTCTGAAAAATGGGCAGAAAGCAGTGCGCAGCCAATTCGTCGATAAAGGGAGCCGACTCATACGGGAGAGCTGTCACCATATTTTAATCAAGTGTCTCCATACGGATCCGCATAACCGATCCGTACACACAATCCAGTGCCTCAATGGCAGAGATGGCACGATTCATCCGCCCCTCCTTCGTCTTGTGAGTTAACAGCACGATGGGAACCTGTGTCCACTCCTCGGTAACATCCTTCTGCACAAAGGCCTCGATACTGATCTCCTGCTCCCCAAGAATACGAGTTATCTCGGCCAATACACCAGATTTGTCCTCCACCGCCATCCGTAGATAGTAGGCAGTCTCTACCTGGTCAATAGGCAGGATTGGGAGATCCTCCAGCGCATCAGGCTGGAAGGCGAGATGGGGAACACGATTTTCCGGATCAGAGGTCAGTGCACGAACCACGTCGACAGTATCGGCAACCACTGCCGAGGCGGTAGGCTCATCTCCTGCACCGGCACCATAGTAGAGCGTCGGGCCAACTGCATCGCCCATCACCAGGACTGCATTCATTACCCCATCAACATTAGCAATCAACTGCCGCTCAGGAATTAATGTAGGGTGCACCCGCAACTCAACGCCAGCATCTGTCTTGCGTGCAACACCAAGATGCTTGATGCGATATCCAAGTTCCTCGGCATAGGAGACATCCTCTGCCGTAATTTTGGTTATCCCCTCTGTCATTGCCTTATCAAATTGCAGCGGAATACCAAATGCAATTGATGCAAGAATTGTCAGTTTGTGTGCCGCATCAATTCCCTCAACATCAAAAGTTGGATCTGCCTCGGCATAACCCAACTCCTGAGCCTCCTTGAGCACATCCCCGAAGGCACGCCCCTTGTCTCTCATCTCAGTAAGGATGAAGTTTCCGGTGCCATTGATGATTCCAGCCAGCCACTGAATCTGATTGGCTGCCAGCCCCTCACGAATCGCCTTGATGATTGGAATTCCACCAGCCACCGCAGCCTCAAAGGCGACCATAACGCCATTCTCCTGCGCCAATGCAAATAGCTCATTGCCGTGAGTTGCAATCAGTGCCTTGTTGGCGGTAACCACATGCTTGCCCTGTGAAATCGCCTGAACCACCACCTCACGGGCCAGCTCGGTACCACCCATCAATTCAAGTATTATCTCGATATCTGGATCATTGGCCACCTCAAATGGATCCGTAGTCAGCCGAACCCCCTCTGTTCCACAGATTCTTGGGCGCTCCAGATTACGTACTGCAGCCATGCTAATCTCAATCTGGCGGCCAGCACGACGTGCAATCTCTGCTGCATTACGGGTTAGAACATTGACACTTCCACAGCCAACAGTCCCCAACCCGAGGATCCCTATTTTTACTGGTTTCATCTTTTAATTACTTCCCTGTTACTGTTCGCTATCAAGAATGCCATCACTCTTGAACATCTCCCGAATACCCCGAACTGCCTGTCGGGTACGGTGCTCATTCTCAATCAATCCAAAACGGACATACCCATCTCCATACTCACCAAATCCGATTCCCGGGGAGACCGCAACCTTGGCCTCACTCAATAGTTTCTTGGAGAACTCCAGCGACCCCATCTCTCGGTAGGGTTCAGGAATTGGTGCCCAGACAAACATCGTCGCCTTTGGTGGTTCAACCTCCCAACCTACAGAGTTAAGCCCGCTGCAGAGCGCATCCCGACGCTTGAGATACATATCGCAGATATCGTGAACACAATCCTGCGGCCCCTCCAAGGCCGCAATTGCTGCCACCTGAATGGGGGTAAACATCCCGTAATCGAGATATGACTTCATTCGTGCCAGTGCTGCAACCAGAGTAGGATTCCCCACCATAAAGCCCACACGCCAACCAGGCATGTTGTAGCTCTTGGAGAGGGTAAAGAACTCGACCGCAATCTCCTTAGCCCCCTCTACCTGAAGGATCGATGGCGACTGATAGCCATCAAAGACTATATCTGCATAGGCCAGATCGTGAATTACCCAGATCTGATGCTCCTTTGCCAGCGCCACCACCTTCTCGAAGAAATCCAGCTCCACACAGTGGGTTGTTGGATTGCCCGGAAAATTGAGAACAAGCATCTTGGGGCGAGGCCAGGAGTCCTTGATCGCCTTCTCTAGCTCGGCAAAAAAATCTCCGCCTGGAGTTAGTGGAACGTGTCGGATATCTGCCCCAGCAATAATGAAGCCATAGGGGTGGATTGGATATGCCGGATTGGGAACCAATACCGTATCACCAGGACCAACCGTAGCAAATGCAAGATGGGCCAACCCCTCTTTAGAGCCGATAGTGACGATAGCCTCACTATCCATATCCAGCTCAACCTCATAGCGGTCACGATACCAGTTGCAGATTGCCCTGCGCAGCCGTGGAATACCCCTGGACATGGAGTAACGGTGGGTATCCGGACGCTGTGCTGCCTCAGTCAGCTTGTCGACAATATGCTGCGGGGTCGGTTGGTCTGGATTTCCCATCCCAAAATCAATGATATCCTCGCCCCGCTGTCTCGCCTTTGCCTTCAACTCGTTGACGATATTGAAGACATATGGAGGCAGCCGTTTGATTCTCTGGAAATCCCCAATCAAGACCTTAACTCCGATCATTTAGTGGCTAAAAAAGTAGACGAAAGTATACCTCAGTAATCTGCCAGAAAATAGAAACGAAGGTCTTAAAGAAGCGTATCCTCAGAGTAACCGGCACGCTCTATGATGTCATGCAGGTTGTGCAGCGCCTCCAACTGAATCTGCCTTACACGCTCTCTGGTAACCCCCATCTCCTTGCCCAGCGCATCCAAGGTCATCTCCTCCTCATCCTGCAATCCAAAACGATGGACAATAATCCTGCGCTCACGCTCACCAAGACCATCCAGCCACTCACTCAGGTGAGAGAATATCTCATCTCTCAGCAACTGATCCCCATGCTCCCTAAGGGAGCTATCCTCTATCCCCTCACCGACGGTCCGGCTGGAACCTTTGGTAATCGGGCGCTCTGTTGATGTCTGGTTATCCTTGAGCCCGAGAATCCAGTCTACATTCTGCTCCGATCCATCAAGAAAATCGGCAATCTCAGTAGTTGATGGCTCATGGCTCTCAGACTGGGAGAGATGGCGAGAGGCTCGAACATAGCGCCACATCTCCTTCAGGATATGGATTGGCAAACGCACCGTTCGTGCCTGATTCATCACCGCACGATCTACGCTCTGACGGATCCACCAGGTTGCATAGGTCGAGAAACGAAAGCCACGCTCAGGATCAAATTTTTCAACTGCTCGCATCAACCCAAGGTTGCCCTCCTCAACCAGATCCATTAACAGCACACCACGATTCTGGTAACGTCTTGCAATGCTTACAACCAGACGCAGATTGGACTCGATCATATGGTTCCTGGCATCCATATCGCCCTGCTGCACCTTACTGGCACACACCCTCTCCTCCTCTGCGGTAAACAGTGGATACTCCCGAATCTCCCGCATGTAGAGGTGGAGGGCGTCGTGATCCTTCCCCTTCAGTCTACCGGATGAAAACTCCTCTGGACCTGAACTACCCATGTCGCAACTTATCTACCAGAGATGGCAGAGAGGTAATTCATCGGATCAACCGGCTTCCCCCTCTTGCGCACCTCAAAATGTAGTTTTACCCGATCGGTTCCACTGCTCCCCATCTTCGCAATTTGCTGGCCAATTTTCACCAGATCCCCCTCGCCAACCTGAAGCTGACTGTTGTGTGCATATGCGGTCAACAGATTGTTGTCATGCTTGATAATCAACAGTTTTCCGTAGCGTACTAGACCGGTGCCGCTATAGACCACCTTCCCATCTCCCGCTGCCAGGATTGGATCCCCCCTCTTGCCACTGAACTCAACCCCGGTTATACCGCGCTGTTTGGAGTAACGCTGTACAATTTTTCCCGACGATGGGTTGGTAAATCCTGTTGACCCTCTGGCCGATGAACGCTTTGCCACCTTGCCAGAGGAGTTGACTCGACTCTGTTTTAGTTTTAGTTTTGGTTTTAGTTTTGGTTGAGTTTTTGACTCTGCCCCTGACGATGCCTGCAGAGATAAAGTCTGGGGCGACAACCTTAATTTCTGACCAACATGGATCCTGTATGGAGATTTCAGCCGATTCCAGCGTGCCAGGTCACCCATTCGCAACCCCAGTTTCTCTGCTACTACGCTCAGGGTATCTCCAGACTGTACGATATAGTACTTGCCCCCTGTTGCAGCCCTATTTGTGGTGGAGCTGGTTTGTGATGGGTGCAACCGCAGATTCTGGCCACGATGAATAGTGTAGGGAGATGGTATTCCATTCCAGCGCGCCAGATCCAGATAGTCCAGATCAAATTCCATCGCAATCATGTAGAGGCTATCCCCTGTACGAACGGTATAGCTCTGTGGAATCTCCCCCGCCAGGTGGGTCTGGTTGGAGACCGGAGAGAGAGATGAACGGTTGCTGCTGCACCCCGCAATGGATATGGCAATAACCAATAACCAGGGAGTGGAGCAGTATCTTCTCATCAGGAACGGAGGAAAAAGTAGATTGCTGCCAGCAATACGGCTATCCACCCCATGCGTGTCATCCAGCCACGCTCCATCTGCAGAAATTTCTCACCTCCCCAGATCACAAAAGCGGCCACCAGAAAGAAGCGTGCGCCACGGCCAATAATTGAGGCGACCATGAACAGTGGAAGTGACATGGTAAGTGCGCCTGCACTAATGGTAAACAGCTTGTAGGGAATGGGAGAGAATCCGGCGAGGAAGACAATCCAGAGCCCATATTCGGTGAACAGCTCTCTGGCATGCTCATATGATGGCTGCCATCCCCACTGCTGAATCAAAGGCTCAACCAGTTCCAGCCCGTAAAAACCGATCAGATAGCCAAACAGGCCGCCCAGTACCGAGGCGATGGTTACCAGAGTGGCGTATCTCCACCCTCGATCAGGGTGAGCCAGAGTCATTGGTGCCAGCAGCACGTCAGGCGGCACCGGGAAGAAGCTGGATTCAGCAAAACTCAGCCCTGCCAGAACCCGCTCCGCATGGGGACGGTCGGCCCAACGGGCAACCCGCTCATTCATTCTGTTCATCCACTCCATTATCCTGCTCCTGCACGCATGGGGACAAACAGCACCGACCCCAGATTTTCCTGCTCATACCCCTCCGAAGTTCGTGTCAGCTCAATCAACTGCTGTTCCTTCTTCTCCGGCCCCACCGGCACCACCATTTTGCCACCAATCTCCAGCTGGTTGAAGAGACGAACAGGGATACCCGAGGGGGCCGCCGTAACCAGAATGGCATCAAATGGGGCCTTCTCCTCCCATCCCACATGGCCATCATCAAGCTTCATCTCTACATTGAGAATTCCCATCTCGGAGAAACGCTCCTGAGCTCGCCTAATCAGCGCCCCGATCCGTTCCACGGTATAGACCTGGGGAACCATCTTTGCCAGGATCGCCGTCTGATAGCCAGATCCGGTACCTATCTCCAATACCCGTTTTGGGCGCCCATAACGCATCAGCGCCTCAGTCATCAGGGCAACAATATATGGCTGAGATATAGTCTGTTCGTGGCCAATTGGCAGCACCACATCATCGTAGGCCCTATGTGCCAGCGCCTCATCCACAAACTGGTGACGAGGCACTGTACGAATTGCATCAAGCACCTCGAGATTGGTTATCCCCTGCTCCTCCAGCCTGGTTATCAGACGCTCCCTGACCCGGCGTGAACGCATACCTACACCATAGCTCATGACAACCATTGCTCCATACCGTCAATCATCGATCTCTGGGTCAGATCCGTATGTATCGGGGTAACTGAGATCCAGCCATTTTCAACCGCATGAAAATCGGTCCCCTCCTCTCCATCCTCCGCCTTGCCAGCTGCACCTACCCAGTAGATATCCTTGCCCCGTGGATCTTTCATCCTTACCACCGGCTCCGAACGGTGTCGACGCCCAAGACGCGTCGCTCTGAACCCACGAATCTCTTCCCATGGAAGGTTGGGGACATTCACATTAAGAATGGTCTCTGGCCCCAGAGGGTGTTGCTCAAGCCTCGCCAGTATCTTCTCTACTGCAATAGCCGCCGAGTCAAAATGGTGGCATCTATCTTCCCTGCAGACCAGGGAGACAGCAATCGCTGGCAATCCCAGAAAACGTCCTTCCATAGCTGCCGCAACGGTCCCCGAATAGAGAACATCGTCTGCCATATTGGCACCGGCATTGATGCCAGAGATCACAATCTCCGGATCCTCATCCAGTAGACCCGTGAGTGCAAGATGGACTGAATCGGTTGGGGTTCCATCAACCGAGTAATCCCCATTCTCATGGGTAAACAGGTGTAGGGGATGTTCCAGAGTCAGTGAGTTACTGGCCCCACTACGGTTACGGTCAGGTGCTACAACAACAACCTCCGCCCGCTGCACCATACGTTCCCTGAGTGCCTGCAGCCCCGGAGCATTCACACCATCATCATTACTAAGAAGGATTTTCATAAGGTATGGATTCTACAAAAAAAGGGACCCAGATGGGTCCCTTTTTTCTCTCTGATGTATGGATGGCAGGTCTGAAACAGACCTGCCATCCATACATCTATACAGCTTTCATACTGAGACGAATTCGTCCCTGACGATCAACCTCAAGTACCTTAACCTGAATCACATCACCCTCAGTCAGATGGTCTCCCACCTTCTCAACACGCTCCTCGGAGATTTGTGAGATGTGAACCAGACCATCCTTGCCAGGAAGGATATTTACAAAGGCACCGAAGTCCATCAGCTTGACTACCTTACCCTCATAGATCTTATTGACCTCGACATCGGCAACGATAGTCTCAATCCTCTTCTTCGCCTCATTGGCTGCATCACCGTCTGTCGCTGCAATCTTGATGCTACCATCATCATCCAGATCAATCTTGACCCCAGTCTCCTCCTGAATGCCGCGAATAACCACACCGCCCTTGCCGATCACGTCACGAATCTTGTCCGGATCGATCTTCATGGTGAGATAACGTGGGGCATACTCAGAGACCTCTTCGCGTGGCGTAGAGATTGCTGCACTCATCTCACCAAGAATGTGAAGACGTGCATCACGCGCCTGATCCAAGGCGATCTCCATGATTTCACGGGTGATACCGGTAATCTTGATATCCATCTGCAGGGCAGTAATACCCTCTTCAGTACCAGCTACCTTAAAATCCATGTCACCGAGGTGGTCCTCATCACCCAGAATATCGGTCAATACTGCAAACTCATCTCCCTCCTTAATAAGACCCATCGCAATACCTGCAACCGGAGCCTTCAGGGGAACACCTGCATCCATCATTGAGAGACTGCTACCACAGACAGAGGCCATGGAGCTGGATCCATTGGATTCAGTAATCTCAGATACAACGCGCAGGGTATATGGGAAATCATCGTTTGATGGAACCACCGCTTGGATGCCACGCTTGGCCAGCTTGCCGTGGCCAACCTCACGACGGCCTGGGCTACCAACACGACCTGTCTCACCTACGGAGAATGGTGGGAAATTGTACTGCAGCATGAATGGGTCCTTGAAGCTCCCCTCCAGTGCGTCAATAATTTGTGCATCACGCTCTGTACCAAGGGTAGTGACCACCAGTGCCTGGGTCTCACCACGGGTAAAGAGTGCCGAACCATGTGCTCTTGGCAATACTCCGGTCTTTACGTGAATTGGACGAACAGTCTTGGTGTCACGTCCATCAATTCTTGGGTTACCCTCAATAATACGGCCACGTACTGTCTTCTTCTCAAGTTTGCTTACTGCACCCTTGACGGCGTCTGCATCCCACTCGCTATCTTCGGTAGCTAGCTCTGCGATAATCTGATCACGCACCTCGCCCATGCGGCCATAACGCTCCATTTTGTCTGCAATCTGATAGGCCTCGGTTACTCCGTCTGTGCCTGCAGCCGCAACTGCATCAGCCAGTGCAGCATCCTCTGCAGCAGCCTCCCACTCCCACTGCTCTACACCGAGCTCTGCAACCATCTCATTGATGGAGCTGATCACAATCTGCATCTGCTCATGGCCAAACAGTACCGCGCCCAACATCACCTCCTCAGAGAGAACGTTGGCCTCGGACTCAACCATCAGTACTGCATCTGCTGTACCGGCAACACTCAGCTCCAGATCGGAACTCTCTTTCTCGGATGCGGTAGGGTTAAGAATGTACTCACCATGACTGTAACCAACCTTGGCTGCACCAATTGGGCCCTGGAATGGGACACCAGAGAGTGCCAATGCTGCAGAGGTACCGATCATTGCCGGAACCTCCGTATCAATCTCTTTGTCAGCCGAAATAACAGTTGCAATAACCTGCACCTCACTCATGAACCCCTTGGGGAAAAGTGGACGGATTGGACGATCAATCAATCGGCAAGTAAGTGTCTCCTTCTCTGTAGGACGACCCTCTCTGCGGAAAAAGCCGCCAGGGATCACACCTGCAGCATAGAACTTCTCCTGATAATTGACGGTAAGAGGGAAGAAATCACGGCCCTCTCGTGCCTCCTTCTCGGCAACCACTGTCACCAGAAGAACCGTGTCTCCCATGCTGACCTTGACTGCACCAGATGCCTGACGGGCGATTTCGCCTGTCTCTATTGTTACCTTCTGATTTCCGTACTCAAAACTCTTGATGAAAGGTGTCACTTGTTCTTTTTCCCGACAATAGTGAAACGAGGCCCATCCCCATTCCGATTTAATTTACCTAGATCTTAAAATTAATCGTGACCGATACAATATTCTTGTATCGGCAGATGGCCACTATCTACGTAGACCCAGATCTGCAATCAGCTGAGAATAACGACCACCATCGCTCTTCTTGAGATAGTCCAGCAATTTGCGGCGCTGATTTACCATCTTCAACAACCCCTGACGGGAATGGTGATCCTTATTATGCTCCTTGAAATGGCCGGTCAGATCATGAATACGTGCGGTAAGCAGCGCAACCTGAACCTCTGGGGAGCCGGTATCACCCTCTCCACGTTGATGTTTCTGAACAATCTCACCCTTCTGTTCTGCACTCACTGACATAACTCTATAACTCCGTAATCGTTACCTGCTCTCAGGCAACTCTGAAAAATTTACAAACCAAGACCCAAAAATGAAAGGGGCATATTTTATCGATGCAACAGCAACTCCACAAGGGATATCTGATATGAACGAGGTTAATCATCAGCATCCATTTTACGTCATCCCCGCGTAGGCGGGGATCCAGGACGTTCGATGACACAACAAGGGGACACAATACTTAATTCCTTAATTCGAGGAATTAAGTATTGTGTCCCCTTATTAGATAGTGTCCCCTTATTAGATACTAAACTGAGACTAGTCTCCTAGGTGCAATCCTGCCATCGTCAGTAATCTCACCTACCCCAACAAATTTTTCCGCATCATCATATATACGAACCCAGCCATCCTCTGGTGCCCCGGAGATCTGCACAGGCTGCCCCTGACGTATGTAGTAGCTACTGTCTCGATCCAGCTTTACCTGCTCATAATCTTCCACCGCACTATCCAGTGCCAGCAGCCTCCGATCCAGCCCCTGGTTACCGTCAGACTCTCGGATCTCCTCCAGTTGTTCCAGGGTCAGCAGATCGCTCTCATCATATGGCCCCAACGCAGTTCTGCGCAGTGCCGACACATGCGCTCCACAACCCAGAACCTCTCCAATATCCTCAACCAGGGTACGTACATATGTCCCCTTGGAACAGTGGACACGGATAGTCATTTTGTTCTCTTGCAGGTTCAGATCCACAAACTCCAGACCGTAGATTGTCACCTGACGTGGCTCACGCTCGATCTCGATACCCTGATGTGCCAATTTATAGAGTGGCTGACCATTGACCTTGATGGCCGAATGCATGGGAGGGATCTGTTCAATATCCCCCCTGAACTGCTCCATGGCCTCCTCAATCCGCCCCTCTGTAACCCCCTCAACTAGGCGCTCACTCACCACCTCACCCTCGGAATCACCGGAGCGGGTCACCACACCCAGCTGGCACTCCGCCAGATAGCTCTTGTCTGCATTCAATAGAAAACCGGAAAACTTGGTCGCCTCACCCAGACAGATCGGCAAAATGCCGGTTGCAATAGGGTCCAGACTACCGGTATGACCAGCCTTCTTTGCAAAGAAGAGATGCTTTACCCGCTGCAGGGCACCATTCGAAGTAATTCCAGCCGGCTTGTCCAGAAGTAGAATACCGGAGACATTGCGCCCCTTGCGATTTCTCCTTCCCATGACTACTCCTCCCCTCCATGCCTGGAGACATCTTCCGCAACCACCTGATCAATAAGCGATTCCATATGGCTGCCACGCTCAACCGATTCATCATGCTTGAAGTGCAACAGTGGAACTGTTCTCAACTTCAGGCTCTTGCTCAGTTTTGAACGCAGAAATCCTGCCGAGTGCTCCAGTGCCTTCAGTGTATTCTCAACCGAACTATCCTCCCCAAACAGGGTGAAATAGACATTTGCATGGGAGAAGTCCGGGGTCACCTTCACAGCCGTGATGGTTACCCACCCCAGCCTAGGGTCTCTCAGTTCACGCTGAATAAGTTCACCCAGGGCACGCTTGACCTGTTCGCCAACCCGGCGAGTACGTTCATTATTCATTAATTACAGCTTTCTTGAAACCTCAACACGCTCGAAGACCTCGATCTGGTCCCCTTCCTTGACGTCATTGTAGCTCTTCACGCCGATACCACACTCGGTTCCGGCACGAACCTCACTGACATCATCCTTGAATCTACGTAGTGATTCGAGCTCACCCTCGTAGATCACAATATTGTCACGCAGCACGCGGATAGGGTTGTTCCTCTTGACCACACCCTCAGAGACCATACAGCCTGCAATAGCACCAAGTTTGGGAGAGCGGAACACATCCCGCACCTCGGCAAGACCAACAATCTCCTCCTTGAAGTCTGGAGAGAGCATCCCCTCCATCGCACGCTTGATCTCATCAATCGCATCATAGATGACACTGTAGTAGTGGAGATCAACCCCCTCAGTCTCAATCATCTTCTTGGCGGTTGCATCGGCACGCACATTAAAACCTATCACAATCGCATTGGACGCAATTGCAAGGTTGGCATCCGACTCGTTAATTCCACCAACACCTGAGGAGACCACATTGACGTTGACCTCTTCAGTTGAGAGCTTGTTAAGTGCATCACCCAACGCCTCTGCAGAGCCGTGCACATCTGCCTTGATAAGGATATTGACAGTCGAGGTCTCGCCATCCTGCATCCGCTCGAACATGCGGTCCAGACTCGCCTGCTTCTGCTGGGCCAGACGGATATCACGATATTTGCCCTGACGGAAGTTGGCAACCTCTCGAGCCTTGCGCTCATTAGGCACCACAATCGCCTCTTCACCCGCCTCGGGCACACCAGAGAGACCAAGAATCTCGACCGGAGTAGATGGGCCAGCCTCTGCCAACTGTTTACCATGCTCATCCATCATCGCCCGCACCCGGCCGTACTCACGGCCGGCCAGAAGGATATCTCCCTTGCGCAGGGTTCCACTCTGCACCATAACCGTAGCGACAGCACCACGCCCCTTGTCGATTCGGGACTCAACCACGTTACCCTTAGCCGGGGCATCGCTAATTGCGGTCAGCTCCAGCATCTCCGACTGCAGGATGATCGCATCCAGCAGCTCATTAACACCCTCACCAGTGTGGGCAGAGACGTTGATAAACATAACATCACCACCCCAATCATCCGGCACCACATCCTTGCTTGCCAGCTCACTCTTAACCCGCTCCGGATCCGCCTCCGGCTTATCAATCTTGTTGACCGCGATAATCAGCGGCGCGCCCGCAGCTCGTGCATGCTGGATCGCCTCCTCAGTCTGTGGCATCACCCCATCATCTGCCGCAACCACCAGAATCACAATATCGGTTACCTTGGCACCACGGGCACGCATTGCGGTAAATGCCGCATGTCCCGGGGTATCGAGGAACGCGACCTCCCCCTTGGGAGTCGTGACCCGATAGGCACCAATGTGCTGGGTAATACCACCAGCCTCATCCTTGGTGACCTGTGATTCACGGATATAATCCAATAGAGATGTCTTGCCATGGTCTACGTGACCCATAATGGTGACAACCGGGGCGCGCTGTTCACCCTCACCCTCCTTATCATCTTCGGTTGCAAACAGCTCCTCCTCCAGCGCATTCTCCTTCACCATCACCGGGGCATGGCCCATCTCCTCAACCAGCAGTGCGGCAGTCTCCTGATCGATTATCTGATTGATGGTCGCCATGGTTCCCAGATTCATCATCACCTTGATCAGCTCTGCAGCCTTGATAGACATCTTCTGGGCCAGATCGCCAATTGTTACGGTCTCTGGAACCTGTACCTCGATAACAACCGGTGCGGTTGGCTTAGTAAAACCGTGTTCGGTTTCGATATCAACCTTGGCACCACGGCGCGGCTTTGCCGACCTCTTCTGTTTCTTGCGTCCGGACTTACCGGCGGCGACATGGAGCTCCTTGCGTCCATAACGGGTCGGCTGCCTCCGATCTGACTTCTTTTTGCCAGCAGACTCCTTCTCCTCTTCCTGTTTTTTTGCAGCCGCCTTCTCCGCCACCTGACGTGCCTGCTCATCAAGGATACGGCGTTCTTCACTCTCACGGATCTTCTTCTCGGCCTGCTCCTTCTCGCGACGCACCGCCTCATCACGGGCATGCTCCTCATCCTCACGCTTCTGGATTTGGTGTTTGCGACGATCTTCATCCTGCTGCAGACGCTGGCGCTCCTCTTCGGCTCGCCTCTCCAGCTCAACTTTCTGCTTTTCTTCAGCCTCTCTGCTCTGTGCCTCAACGGTAGCTGGATCCAGTGGTTTTGTGATTGTCCGTTTTTTACGGATCTCTACATTTACACTTTTGCTACCTACAGCGCGACCACCACCCACCTTCAGGGTAGAGGTTGATCGTTTCTTGAGGGTTACCTTACCCTTGGATCCGGCACTATTGCCGTCACTATGAGATTGGCGAAGGAAGCCCAGCAGCTTCATCTTCTCATCATCAGATATCTCGTCTTCTATACTGCTTTTCGTCACCCCCGCATTGGCAAGCTGTTCAAGCAGGCGATCTGCTGGAATTTTGACGACCTCAGCAAACTGGACGATTGTTACCTTTGACATGGTGTTCTCTCCTTACCGCTATCCCTGTTACCCTTCTGATCCAGCATCACCGGAGGTGGCCACTTCCTGCGCCGTCTCCTGCTCCTCAGCAAACCACGGCTCTCTCGCCTTCATGATCAGCTCAGATGCACGCTCTGGATCAACACCCAGACCATCTAGATCCATCAGCTCATCAGTAGCCTGCTCAGCCAAATCCTCTCCAGTGATAATGCCATGCGCTGCCAGCTTGTACGCCAGCTGCTCATCCATCCCCTCAAGATCAAGCAGGTCCTGCGCCGGGGCTCGCCCCTCCAGAACCTCTTCGTGCGAGATTGCACGGGTCAACAGATAATCACGGGCACGGTTACGAATCTCAGCAACGATATCCTCGTCAAACTCCTCAATTGCCATCATCTCTGACTCATCAACGTAGGCAATCTCCTCGACCCCACTAAACCCCTCCTGAACCAGGATCGCAGCCACATCCTCGTCCACATCGAGCTGCTCCATCAACTTCTTCTGGATCTCTGCCGCCTCGGATTCCGCCTTGGCATCGAACTCCTCCTCACTCATTACATTCAGATTCCATCCAGTGAGTTCACTAGCGAGGCGAATATTCTGTCCACCCCGACCGATCGCCTGGGATAAATTCTCCTCCTCCACTGCAATATCCATCGAGTGCTTGTCCTCATCTACCACCACAGAGACCACCTCTGCCGGAGACATCGCATTAACCACAAACTGTGCATCATTCTCGTCCCATGGCACGATATCGACACGCTCGCCGGCCAGCTCGTTAGAGACCGCCTGGACACGTGAACCGCGAATACCGACACATGCACCCACCGGGTCAACCCGACGATCCAGACTTTGGACCGCAATCTTGGCGCGGGAACCAGGGTCACGCGCAGCGCCCTTGAGCTCAATCATGCCGTCACTTATCTCAGGAACCTCCAGAGTGAAGAGCGCAATCAGCACCTCTGGCGCTACCCTGCTCATCACCAGCTGTGGTCCACGCTGCTCGGTCTGGATCTCCATCAGGCAGCCACGTAGTCGATCACCCGGGCGAACCGGATCACGTGGAATTTGGTGCTCCCGTGGAATTACCGCCTCAGCATTGCCGCCAAGATCGATGATTGCACTACCGCGGTCCATCCGCTTGACGATTCCACCCAGCAGCTCACCAACTCGTTCCTGATACTCGGCAGAGACCTTCTCCCGCTCCGCCTCACGGACCTTCTGGAAAATCACCTGCTTGGCTGCCTGCGCGGCAATACGGCCAAACTCGACCGAGGCGATAGGTTTCTCAATAAACTCACCTGGCTTGATATCTGGGTCCTCATCAACCGCATCAATCAGCCAGAGCTGGGCATCCGGGTACTCCATCTCAATACCGGGCTCATCCCCATCAAGCACCTCCCAGGTCTGGAAGGTCTCATACTCCCCGGTATCACGATCAATCGCGACACGAACGCCGATATCCTCACTATGTTTTTTCTTGGTTGCCATCGCCAGCGCCGACTCCAATGCCTGGAAAATAACCTCCCTACTGATATCCTTCTCATTGGATACCACCTCCACAACCTGAAGAATTTCTTTACTCATAACACGACTCTCTTAGCTTCTCTTAATCTATTACAAATACACATATCAATTATCAATTAAAATCCGGGATCAGGTGAGCCTTGTCGATCTGCACCAACGGGAGGCGGAATAGCTCTTCTCCGATCTCAACCACCACATCCTCCCCATCAACCCCTTTCAAGATGCCCTCAAACTTGCGACGTCCGTCTATTGGAAATGAGGTCCGCACAAAGGCCCTGTTACCAGCAAAACGAATATAGTGTTCCTCGACAAATAGCGGGCGTTCCAGGCCCGGAGATGAGATCTCAAGGCTGTAGTGACCTCTGAGTGGATCTTCAACGTCCATAACTGCACTTATTTGTCGGCTCACCTGCTCACAATCGTCCAGAGTTATCCCCTCCTCCTGATCGATATAGACCCTGAGAAGAGAGTGCCTACCTTGTGGCAGATACTCAATTCCCACAAGCTCATAACCCAACCCCTCCACTACTGGAGCAAGCAGATCATGCAGTTTGTCTCGCGCTGTCGCCATCTTCTCTCAATTACACTGTTCAAAAAAAGATAAAAAAAGGCCGATCTCATCAAAAAGATCGGCCTTTTTGTGATTTGGTAGCGGGGGCCGGATTTGAACCAACGACCTTCGGGTTATGAGCCCGACGAGCTACCAGACTGCTCCACCCCGCATCAAAGTGAGGCGTATATTACAGATGGGAGTCTAGAGTTGCAATGCGTTTTTTATGTTGTTGATAGACTATTTTTAACCAATAGCACTCTGGCAGATCATCATCAACTGCCCAGGGAACAGCCCCAAAACCAGCACAACTAGCGCATTCGCAGAGAGCGTGAGCCCTGCCGGATCGAGGCCGAATTGTGGTGAGGCTACAGCATCTTCATCTGGCATATCGAAGTAGATTGTCTTGATCACTCGCAGGTAGTAGTAGGCGCCAATGATTGAGAAGAATACGGCGGCGACCGCGAGCCAGACCAAATCTACGGAAATCACCTGCTGGAGTACAGCGAGCTTGGCGTAGAAGCCAACGGTGGGTGGTACCCCTGCCATTGAGAACATCAGTATAAGCATCATCAGGGCGAACCAAGGGCTCTTCTTTGCCAGCCCCTTGTAGTCACTGATCTCCTCGGCCTCGAAGCCTCTATGACTCATCAACAGGATCATACCAAAGCCACCGGCAGAGGTAAGTGCGTAGGTAATGGCATAGAACATGGCTGATTCAAAACCGGCCTCTGTACCACTGAGAACACCGAGCAGCAGGAATCCGATATGGGAGATGCCCGAGTAGGCGAGCATTCTTTTTAGGTTGGTCTGTGCGATTGCAATAACGTTACCGAAGGCCATAGAGAGCAGTGCCAGAATGATCAGCATCGGCTGCCAATCTACAACCAGGCCACCCAGTCCATCCACCAGCAGACGCATCACCATGGCAAATGCGGCAATCTTGGGGGCACTACCGATATAGAGTGTTACCGAGGTTGGGGCGCCATGATATACGTCCGGCACCCACATATGGAACGGAACCGCGCCCAGCTTGAAGGCAATACCGGAGACCATAAATACAAGGCCGAAGACCAACACCAAATTCAGGTCTTGATCACCACTCTGCAGCTGGATCGCATTGGCGACCTCACCGACATTAAGAGTTCCAGTGGCACCATAGATCATCGAGATGCCGTACAGCAGCATGCCAGAGGCCAGTGCACCCAGCACAAAGTATTTCATCGCCGCCTCAGAGGCACGGGCAGAGTCCCGCTGGAGGGCAACCATTGCATACATAGAGAGAGACATCAGCTCCAGCCCCAGATATAGCGTGAGGAAGGAGTGTGTAGAGACCAGGATCATCATTCCCAATACACCAAAGAGCCCCAACACAAAGTACTCGCCACGATAGAGGCCACGCTCCTGCTGATACTCCTTCGAATAGAGGAAGACCATGGTCGTAATAAGCAGGATGGCAATTTTCAGCACATCACCCATAGCATCGCGAACAATGGAACCGCTAAAGAGGATCTGGGACTCTCCTCCCATCCCCATTGCAACAACCGCTGCAGTAACCAACAGTGAACCCAGTGTCAGCAACCAGGTGACGATTCGGCAGCTGTCGCAGATGAATAGGTCTACTAGCAGCACGACACATGCCAGTGACAGAAGTGTAATTTCTGGTGCTACTGCGACAAGTTCTGCTATCTCAAAATTCATAATACTACTCACAATTTAGATACCGTCATCTGCTGCAATAGGTGGTCAACCGATGCGTGCATAATATCGATTATTGGTGCGGGGTAGAGCCCCATTCCCAGTACTGCGGCAGCCAGTATCGACATCATCAGAAACTCTCGGCCGGTTATATCACTCAGCCCTGCAACCCCTTCATTAGCCACCTTTCCGTAGACTACGCGCTTGTACATCCAGAGGGTGTAGGCGGCACCAAGAATCAGGGTGGTGGCGGCAAGGAAGGCGATCCAGAAGTTTGCACGGAATGAACCGAGGATAACCATAAACTCACCGACAAAACCGGATGTTCCCGGCAGCCCTGCATTGGCCATGGAGAAAAAGAGCATGAATGCGGCAAATGCCGGCATGGTGTTAGCAACACCACCGTAATCGTTGATCTGACGAGAGTGGAGGCGATCATAGAGGACACCAACACTTAGGAACATGGCGCTGGAGATAAATCCGTGGGATATCATCTGTGCCAGTCCACCCTCAACTCCGATAGCAGCGCCCACCATGCTGCCGCTCTCTTTGAAGACCATGAATGGGATAAAAAATCCAAGGGTTACAAAACCCATATGGGAGATCGACGAGTAGGCGATCAACTTCTTCATGTCCTGCTGCACCAGCGCCACAAATCCGATATAGACCACGGCGATCAGTGAGAGTGTGATCATGAAGGTATCGAGCGCACTACTGGCGTCGGGCAGAATGGGCAGACTGAAGCGGAGGAAGCCGTAGGCACCCATCTTCAGCATGATTGCCGCCAGCACTACTGAACCGCCGGTTGGGGCCTCTACGTGGGCATCTGGCAACCAGGTGTGGACTGGCCACATCGGAACCTTGACCGCAAAGGCAAGCAGGAAGGCAAAGAAGATAAGCATCTGCGCCGTCATCCCGATCCTCAGGTCATGGTAGGCGAGGATTGAGAAGGTGTTGCTCTCGCTGTAGAGCCAGAGTAGTGAGATCAGCATGAATACCGACCCCAGGAATGTGTAGAGGAAGAATTTGATGGTGGCGTAGACACGGTTTGGTCCACCCCAGACACCGATGATAATGAACATCGGAATCAGCATCGCCTCCCAGAAGATGTAGAAGAGGATCGCATCCAGTGCCGCAAAGACCCCATTCATCAGCCCTGTCATGATCAGGAAAGCGGCCATGTACTGTGAATTTCTGTCCTGAATTACCTCCCATCCAGCAATTACTACAATCACAGTGATAAAACTGGTCAGGACGATAAATGGCATGGAGATTCCATCAACCCCAAGGTGGTAGTTGATATTGAATGGCTCAATCCATGGGACCATTTCCACAAACTGCATCAGATGGGTGGAGCGGTCGAAATCGGTCATTAGCGAGATTGAGATCAGCAGGGTAATGATAGAGAAAGCCAGTGCAGTGACCCGCCCAAGCACCCCACGCTGGTCACCAACCACCAGGGTGAGCAATCCTCCCAGGATGGGTACCCAGATCAGTAAACTCAGTAAATTGCTACTTGAATCCATTGTTATCTTCCGTAGTCCCTATCGGTAAATCACCCAGGCCAGCATAATCAGCAGACCAATAATCATTGCAAAGGCGTAGTGGTAGAGGTAGCCACTCTGCAGATGACGAATCACTGCGGCAATCTTCCCCACTCCACGAGCAGATCCGTTAACCATCATCCCATCAATAAGCTTGGTATCGCCGACCTTCCAAAATAGTCCTCCGATCCCACGGGATCCACCAGCAAAGAAGATCTCGTTGAAGCTGTCAAAGCCATATTTGTTCTCAAGAATGCGGTGCAGTGTAGAGAAACGTGCGCGGATCATCTCTGGAATATCTGTACGCACCATATAGAGATAGTAGGCAGTACCAACACCGGCCATCGCTAGCCAGAATGGAGGTGCCATCATCCCGTGAAGGATAAATCCGAAGACGCCGTGGAAGCTCTCACCAACATGTGCCAACACATCATGCTCTGGCCTGACCTGAATTGCGTCGCCAAAGAAACCGGCAAAGAGCATCGGCTCCACATAGAGTGCACCGATAATTACTGAGGGGATTGCCAGTGCAATCAGCGGGCCAGTTACTACCCACGGGGTCTCATGTGGCTCATGAACACCATGGTGGCCATGATCATCATCTTCATCGCCATGATGGTCTGTAGATTCACGGAAACGCTCCGGGCCATGGAAAGTGAGGAAGAACATCCGGAAACTGTAGAGCGCGGTGATAAAGACACCGGAGAGCACCGCTATATAAGCGAAGGTGGAGCCGGAGACGGTTGAGGCATGCACCGCCTCGATAATCGCATCCTTGGAGAAGAATCCGGCAAAACCGGGAAATCCGATCAGTGCCAGGGATCCCACCAGTGAGGTCCAGTAGGTGATCGGCATATATTTTTTCAGTCCACCCATGCGGCGCATATCCTGCTCATGGTGCATCGCGATAATGACCGAACCGGCCGCCAGGAATAGCAGTGCCTTAAAAAAGGCGTGAGTCATCAGGTGGAAAACACCGGCAGCATAGGCCGAGGCACCTAGTGCCACCGTCATATATCCAAGCTGGGAGAGTGTCGAATAGGCAACGACACGCTTAATGTCGTGTTGTACCAAACCGAGGAAACCCATGAATAGCGCGGTAATGGCGCCAATCACCATGACCACGGATAGTGCGGTCTCCGAGAGCTCAAACAGAGGTGACATCCGGGCTACCATAAAGATGCCAGCGGTAACCATTGTTGCAGCATGGATCAGTGCAGAGATCGGGGTCGGGCCCTCCATCGAATCTGGGAGCCAGACATGGAGCGGCACCTGTGCCGATTTACCCATTGCACCAATAAATAGCAGGATGCAGATCACTGTCATCACTGACCACTCGCTATCACCCAGGATATTGATAGTCTGCCCCTCTACCGCTGCGGTACCAGCAAAGACCTCAGCATAATCCATCGACCCGAAGTAGAGCAGTACTGCTGCAATACCTAGCAGAAAACCAAAGTCACCAACACGGTTGACCAGGAAGGCCTTCAGGTTGGCGTAGATTGCTGTCTCTTTCTGATACCAGAAACCGATCAACAGGTAGGAGACCAGACCAACCGCCTCCCAGCCAAAGAAGAGCTGCATGAAGTTGTTGGACATCACCAGCATAAACATGGAGAAGGTAAAGAGGGAGATGTAGCTGAAGAAGCGCTTGTACCCTGGATCCTCCTGCATGTAACCAATGGTGTAGATATGGACCATCAGGGAGACAAAGCTGACCACCACCAGCATCATTGCCGTCAGCTGATCTACCAGGAAACCGATATTGAAAGAGACACCATCACTAACCAGCCAGGTGTAGACGTTGCCGTTGAAGGTGTTGCCATCAATCGCCGTATCCTTGAATACGACAAGGGCGAGAATAAATGAGATTGCTACACCGCCAATAGTGACTATATGGGCAATCCGGCGCTCCATCCAGTGGCCAAAGAGGCCGGCCATCAGGCTGCCTATCAGTGGAGCCAGAACAATTCCAAGGTAGACCGATTTCATAATATTCCCCTACCCCCTCAACTCATCAAGATCATCAACATTGATGGTTCGACGATTACGGAACAGCAGTACCAAAATTGCCAACCCGATTGCCGCCTCTGCAGCAGCCACAGTCAATATAAAAAAGACAAAGACCTGGCCCGCCGTATCTCCAAGATAGTGGGAGAAGGCGACAAAATTCATGTTAACCGAGAGCAGCATCAGCTCGATCGCCATCAGCAGGATGAGGACGTTTTTTCTGTTGATAAATATGCCTGCCATACTCAGGGTAAAGAGCATGGCGCCGAGGATCAGGAAGTCGGACAATTCAATCATGACACGCTCTCCTCTCTAATATCGAGCATCCGAACCCGATCATTTCGATCAACCCTATGCTGATGTGGAATATCCTGTTTTTTGCTCTCCACCCGACGACGGAAGGTGAGGCCAATGGCTGCAACAATCGCAATCAGTAGAATGGCTGCTGCCACCTCAAAGGAAAAGAGATGTGTTGTATATAGCTGCTCACCCAACTCCTTGGTATTACTGTAGTCGGATCCATGGGGAACAGGAGCAGGGAAATTCTCACTGCTGAAGTAGCGTCCACCCAGAACTATTCCCATCTCGAAGACGATGGTTGCCGCAACCAGTATGCCGGCCGGCAGATAACGGGTGAAGCCCTCGCGTAGTGGCTCCATATTCATATCGAGCATCATCACCACAAAGAGGAAGAGCACCATCACAGCCCCCACGTAGACTAGGACCAGGGTAATGGCGAGGAACTCGGCCTCCAGCAATAGCCAGATTGCAGAGGTGGTAACGAAGGCAAGAATCAGAAAAATTGCCGCATGGACAGCACTCTTTGCACTGATCACACGGAATGCGGCAAACAGCAGAATTGCACTAAATAGATAGAAAAGGACACTAGTCATTATCTGTATCTCCCATCGACTTCCAGATCAGCTGCCAGTTGTGGCTCATGCTCATCCCCAATTCTCAATAGTGCCTCCTTGGTCATGACGTTCTGACCACGACCATCAAAGATATATTCGTAAACCCTGGTCTCCACAATCGCCTCTACAGGGCATGCCTCCTCGCAATATCCGCAGAAGATGCATTTGAAGAGATCGAGCTCATACTTTGTTGTTCTGCGATTGCCGTAGTTTCTTGATCTACCAACGCCATTGATCTCAGGTGCATCCTCATCTCGAGGTGCCGCCTCAATGGTAATTGCCATTGCAGGGCATACTGCCTCGCAGAGCTTACAAGCAATACAGCGTTCCTCACCATCGGGGTAACGACGCAGTGCATGCAGGCCACGGAAGCGTGGTGACTGTGGTGCCTTCTCTTCCGGATAGTTGAGGGTAAATTTCTTTCTGAACAGATATCGACCAGTAACACTCAACCCCTTGAGCAGTTCCGACAGGGTCCAGGTTCTGATAATTTTCTTTAGCATATTCATCAATCAGGCTCCCAGAACACCGTCAAACCAGGGGCCAATCTCCGCGTAGATTGCAATACCCTCTACAAAGAGCCAGAAAATTGTTACTGGCAGAAATGCCTTCCATCCTAGGCGCATGATCTGGTCATAACGATAACGAGGGAAGGTGGCACGGAACCAGAGGAAGAAGAAGAGGAAGATCGACATCTTCATCAACAGCCAGAATAGTCCAGGAACCCAGGCAGTCATATCACCAAGCAGCGGAACTCCTGCAAAAGGTGAGAGCCAACCACCAAGGAAGAGGACACTAGCTAGTGCCGCAATCAGAATCATGTTGGCATATTCTGCCAGGAAGAAGATCGCAAAGGTCATGCCTGAATATTCAACATGGAAACCAGCTACAATCTCAGATTCACCCTCCGCCACATCAAATGGGGCACGGTTGGTCTCTGCAACACCTGAGAGGAAATAGACTATAAATAGTGGGAATAGTGGCAACCAGTACCAGTTGAGGAAACCACCCTCTTGGGCGCGTACGATATCTCCCAGATTGAGGCTTCCAGCTGCCATCAACACACCGACCAAGGCAAACCCCATCGCAATCTCGTAGGATACCACCTGAGCCGCTGAACGCAGCGCCCCGAGGAATGCATATTTTGAGTTGGAAGCCCAGCCGGCAATAATTACACCGTAAACTCCTACTGAGGTGAGTGCCAGAATATAGAGAAGACCAGCATCCAGATTAGAGAGCACCAATCCGTCATCAAACGGGATCACCGCCCAGGCCGCAAGTGCTGGCGCAATAGAGAGTACAGGAGCCACCACAAAGAGCATCTTGTTGGCTCCTGTGGGGAGGATTATCTCCTTAAACATCAATTTCAAGGCATCAGCAATAGGTTGCAACCAACCCTTGGGGCCAACTCTATTGGGGCCGATACGAACCTGCATATAGCCGATGATCTTGCGTTCGGCGTAGGTTAGATAGGCAACACCCAGCATTAGTGGTGCAACAATGACCACGATCTTGATAAGGGTCCAGATAACAGTGATTAGATCCTCAGGCAGCCCAAACATTATTCTGCACCCCCTGTTGTCGCCTGTCCCGCGTGGGCCAGTGGTGTCTGCTGTAGTGGTTCGGATCGCCTAACCAGACTATCCACCTGATAGATTGGCGTCGATGCCACTGTGCAAGAGGAGGCATCACCAAGATCAGATAGTGCACTCCATGACCATTTTTCAGTCTCAGCCTGATCACAGAGCCCTCTGACCTCACTCAGCACATCTTCAGAGCTGTTGTAATCGAATCCATCTAGGTTGGCCATGGTTCCCATAACTCTCAGGATTTTCCATCCTGGGCGCGCCTCCCCTTTTGGTGCCACGGCACCACCAAAGCTCTGCCACTCCCCCTCTGCATTAACAAATGTACCGGAGGATTCAGTGAAGGCTGCCAGCGGCAGTATTACATCAGATTTACCCATGGTTACAGAGTCTGCAAAAGTGGAGAGAGACACCACGAATTCGGATTTTCTGATCGCATCTGCTGCTGCAGGGCCTGCGGCCAGATCACTTTCTGCCTCAATTCCCATTAATAGCAGCCCCTTTGGAGCCATATCTACCATTGACGCAACATCCATTCCAACTGAATCCACTGTCGCATCTGCTGTGTCACGGTGTGGAACAGCACCAGCTAGTAAGCCCCCAAGGGCATTGGCTCCCTCTGTCAAAACACTAAATGTAGCGCCTGACATTGATGCAATGGCACCAGTTAGCGCATAGATAACAGCCTGATTCTGGTCGCGATAGGCTATTTCACCCATCAACACCATCGCCTTTTCACCACCAATCAGTGACTCTGCCACTGCCTGGTGAGCTGGCTCTACATTGGCATCTGCAACCAACGCAGATAGTCCGGAGAGATCACCACCCATACCCATATCTACCATCGCTCTGGCAATAGCAGAAAGTGCTGGGGTTAGTTGATCTGTTACAACCTCTCCAGATAGTGGGAAGTTAAATTCAATACCATCGGGATTAACCGTGGAGACAGCAGCACCACTCAGCGCGGCCTTGCGAATACGGTGAGAGAGTAGTGGTTGCTCACGCTGGATATCGGAGCCTACAATCAGAACCGCATTCTGCTGTTCAATCTGTTGCAAGGTAGTGCCAAGTTGCGGAGCAATCTGGTCAGATTGACCAGAGAAATCCTGTTGGCGAAGACGGTGGTCAACACTATTTGATCCCAACCCACGCATCAACTTCTGCAGCAGGTAAAACTCTTCTGTTGTGCTACTTGGTGAGGCTAGCGCACCAAGTGCGCCCCCGCCATCAGTAGATGCAACCATCTTCATCCCATTGACTGCTGCCTCAAGTGCACTCTGCCAGTCGGTCTCTACCAACTGACCATCACTATTGCGCACCATGGGTTGAGTTACCCTATCTTCACTATCCAGAGCAAGATAACTGAAGCGGTCACGATCCGATATCCATATCTCATTGACTGCCTCGTTCTCCTGTGGAATAACACGCATCACCTTGCCGTTGCGGGTCTGAATCTGAATATTTGACCCAACCGCATCATGGGGAGCCACTCCTGGAACACTCTTCAGCTCCCAGGAGCGGGCAGAGAAGAGGAACGGTTTGGACAGCAGCGCCCCCACTGGGCACAAATCAATTATATTTCCAGACAGTTCGGAGCTAAGTGCCTTCTGCACATAGGTTCCAATTTGCATATGGTCACCACGACCAGTACCACCAATCTCTGGAATGCCTGCAATCTCGACTCCAAAACGCACGCAACGGGTACAGTGGATACAGCGACTCATCTCTGTAGAGACCAGAGACCCGTAATCCTTCTCCTTTATGATGCGCTTCCCTTCGGTATACCGCGAGGTATCACCACCATAACCCAGAGCCATCTCCTGCAGATCACACTCTCCACCTTGGTCACATACTGGACAGTCCAGCGGATGGTTGATCAACAGGAACTCCATCACGCTCTTCTGTGCGGCAATGGCTTTCGGTGACTTTGTCCATGCTTTCATCCCATCGGTTACAGGAGTTGCACAGGCAGGAAGCATCTTTGGTGCATTCTCAACCTCAACCAGACACATCCGGCAGTTAGCTGAGACAGAAAGTTTCTTGTGATAGCAGAACCGAGGAATAGAGACGCCATTTGCATCAGCAACCTCAATCAACATCTGCCCCTGCCTGGCCTCCAGCCGGGTATCGTTGAGCTCTATCGTAACCTGATCTTTCTGCGTATCCATTGTTATATTTCTTACCAGTCCGATGTCACCATGCACTGCTTGTGGTCGATATGGTGCTGGAATTCATCACGGTAGTGCTTAAGGAAACTACGTACCGGCATCGCTGCTGCATCTCCCAACGCACAGATGGTGTTACCCTCAATGTTTCCAGCCACACTGTCGAGCAGATCAATATCTGCCTGAGCTCCATTACCATCCTCAATTCTCTGGGTTACTCGTGAGAGCCAGCCTGTACCCTCACGACATGGGGTGCACTGCCCACAGGACTCCTCATAATAGAAGTAGGCCAGACGGGCCAGAACCCGCGGCATACAGGTAGTCTCATCCATCACGATCACAGAACCTGCCCCAAGCATTGAACCCGCTGATGCGATGGAGTCATAGTCCATATTGATCCCCATCATCTGATCCCCGGGTACTACTGGGGTGGATGATCCACCTGGAATTACAGCCTTCAGTTGGTGTCCATCTCGAACCCCACCTGCCATCTCCAGAAGTTCGGAAAATGGTGTTCCCATTGGAACTTCGTAGTTCCCAGGTCTATTTACATGGCCTGATACGGAAAACAGTTTCTCCCCTCCAGCATTGGGTAGCCCCTGATCGAGGAACCACTGTCCACCTTTAGAGAGAATAACCGGAATAGAGGCAAGACTCTCTGTGTTGTTTATTGTAGTGGGACGACCATAGAGGCCAAACCCGGCAGGGAATGGCGGCTTGAAACGGGGCTGCCCCTTCTTGCCCTCAATGGAATTTAGTAGCGCTGTCTCTTCACCACAGACATAGGCACCAGCACCAAGATGTGAGTGGAGCTGAAAATCAAAACCGCTGTCGAGTATATTATCTCCCAGCAATCCAGCGGCACGCGCCTCTTCCAGTGCCACCTCAAAGCGGCTGTATGGCTCCCAGAATTCACCACGGATATAATTGTAACCGGCCGATGCGCCGATACAGTAACCGGCAATAAGCATCCCCTCGATCAGTTGATGGGGGTTGTAGCGGAGGATGTCACGATCCTTGCAGGTGCCCGGCTCTCCCTCGTCCGAATTGCAGACGATATATTTCTGTCCCGGTGCATTACGCGGCATAAAGCTCCACTTCAGCCCGGTTGGAAAACCTGCGCCACCGCGTCCACGCAGTGCAGAGAGTTTAATCTCGTCAATCAGCTCTTCTGGTGAGGTTTTCTCACTAAGTATTTTTTTCACCGCCTCATAGCCGCCACTGCTCTGGTAGGCGGCAAGGGTCCAGGAGTTCTCGAGGTGATTGTTTCTGAAACAGACTTGATTAGCCATGGTTAGCTCTCCTGCCTCAGTTCGTCGAGTAGACGATCAATCTTCTCGGGGTTGAGTTGCTCATGGTAGTGCTCCCCCACCTGCATGACTGGGGCATTGACACAGGCACCCAGACACTCAACCTCTTTCAGAGAGAACATTCCATCCTCGGTAACCTCACCGAACCCGATATCCAGTTTCTCCTGCAGGTGGTCAACCACTCCCTTGGAGTTTCTCAACATGCAGGATATATTGGTGCAGACACAGAGTTTGTGTTTGCCGACCGGTTTGTGTTCATACATGGAGTAGAAGGTTGCCACCTCGTAGACATTGATTGGGGGCATATCCAGATATGCTGCGACCTCATCCATCATCTCGGTAGTAATGGAGCCACCATTCTCATCCTGGACAATACGCAGGGCCGCCATTACGGCTGACTGTTTCTGCTCCTCCGGATATTTCTCGACCCATCGGTCAATATCTGCGCGTGCTGCTTCTGAAATCATCTGTCAATCTCACCAAATACAACATCCATGGTACCGATTACCGCCACCACGTCTGCCAGCATGTGTCCCTTGACCATGTCGTCCATCGCAGAGAGATGGGCAAAACCGGGGGCTCTGATCTTTAGTCGGTATGGTTTGTTTGCACCATCCGAAAGAATATAGGTGCCAAACTCACCCTTTGGATGCTCTACAGCGGCATATGCCTCTCCCTCAGGAATGGAGTAGCCCTCCGTGAAGTATTTAAAGTGATGAATAAGTGACTCCATCCCCTCTTTCATCTCTGCACGAGGCGGTGGTGCCACCTTTTGATCGGCGGCCATGACCAGACCTGGATTCTCTCTCAGCCAGTCAACACACTGCTTGATAATACGGTTTGATTCACGCATCTCTGCCATTCTAACCAGATAGCGGTCATAGCAGTCACCATTGACACCAACGGGAATATCAAAATCAAGCTTGTCGTAGACTTCATATGGCTGTTTGCGTCGCAGATCCCAGGCGATTCCTGAGCCACGAATCATCGGACCGGTAAAACCGAGCTGCTTTGCCAAGTCTGGTGGGATCACGCCAATATCTACAGTACGCTGTTTCCAGATTCTGTTATCGGTCAACAGGGTCTCATACTCATCAATCAACCCGGGGAAGCGCTCGGTAAAGTTCTCGATGAAGTCCAGTACGGAGCCATCACGCCCCTCATTCTGACGCTTCAGGTCTTTTTCGCTTCTCCAGCGGTTTGGTTTGTACTTAGGCATAACGTCAGGAAGGTCACGATAGACACCGCCGGGACGGTAGTAGGCTGCATGCATACGAGCACCGGAGACAGCCTCATAGAGGTCCATCAGATCCTCACGCTCGCGGAAGCAGTAGAGGAAAACGGTCATTGCACCCACATCCAGTGCATGGGTTCCCAACCACATAAGGTGATTTAGAATGCGAGTAATCTCATCAAACATTACCCGGATATACTGGGCCCGCTCAGGGACCTCCAGCTTTAACATCTTCTCGATGGTCATCACGTATGCATGTTCATTACACATCATGGAGACGTAATCGAGACGATCCATATATGGGATGCTCTGGTTATATATACGCTGTTCGGCCAGCTTTTCGGTCGCCCTATGAAGGAGACCAATATGGGGGTCTGCCCGCTCGATGGTCTCTCCATCCATCTCCAGAATCAGGCGCAACACGCCATGTGCAGCTGGGTGCTGGGGACCAAAGTTTAGTGTAAAATTCTTGACCTCAGACATAACGGTTGTCCTTGCGAATTACACGTGGTGTATTGACCCTCTCCTTAATGGAGACCGGTGCGTATACCACCCGCTTCTGGAGATCGTCATAGCGCATCTCGACATTTCCCACCATGGGGAAATCCTTTCTGAATGGATGGCCGATAAAGCCGTAGTCGGTCAGGATTCTTCGAAGATCAGGATGCCCATCAAAGGCTATGCCGAACAGATCGAAGGCCTCTCGTTCGTACCAGTTGACGGATTTCCAGATCTCTATAACCGAGGGAATAACCGGAAACTCATCGTCATCTGCAAATACCCGCACCCGGAGGCGCTCATTGAGCCTTATAGAGAGAAGATGGAGAACAGCCGCGTATCGCTTTCCCTGCCACTGTTGGCCATCTTCTTTGCCATATGTGGAGTAGTCAACACCACAGAGGTCGATCAGCTGGTCTAGCTGGAATTTGTGGTTCTGTTGCAGGGTGGTGCAGAACTCGATGTAGTCCGCCGCCTCAACCTCAACAGTAAGCTCACCATTCTGCTCAGAGAGAGATAGATCCATCTCTTCGAAGGTATCTTCAATCCGCTCCTGCAGTGTGTCGTCAGTCAGTGCCATTGTTAACGTGCAATAGTGTTGGTACGACGAATTTTGTCATGCAGTTGAAGGATTCCGTAGAACAGTGCCTCTGCAGTAGGAGGACAACCAGGCACATATATGTCTACCGGCACAATACGGTCACAACCACGTACAACTGAATATGAGTAATGGTAGTAGCCTCCACCATTGGCGCAAGAGCCCATGGAGATTACCCAGCGTGGTTCGGACATCTGGTCATAGACCTTACGCAGTGCAGGGGCCATCTTGTTAACCAGGGTACCAGCCACAATCATCACATCAGACTGTCGCGGACTGGGGCGAAAGATCATTCCAAAGCGGTCGAGATCATAACGTGCTGCCGCAGAGTGCATCATCTCAACTGCACAACAGGCGAGACCAAATGTCATTGGCCACATGGAACCGGTACGGGCCCAGTTGATAAGTTTGTCTGCTGTGGTGGTTACAACACCCTCTTCGAGCAGCCCCTCTATTCCCATTCCAGTGCCCCTTTCTTCCACTCGTAGATGAATCCGATCACCAGAATGAGGAGGAAAATCCCCATTGCAGCCAAACCCACTACCCCGATTTTGTCGAGCACAATGGCCCAAGGGAAGAGAAAGGCGATCTCAAGGTCAAAAATAATAAAGAGGATGGCTACCAGATAGAAGCGTACATCAAATTTCATACGCGAGTCCTCGAAAGGCTCGAATCCACACTCGTATGGGGAGTTTTTTTCCCGATCGGGTCGGTGTTCACCCAGCAGGAAGCCTATTGCAATAGGTCCGACGCCGACAGCCAGACCGACGATGATAAACAGTAAAACAGGTAGGTAATGGTCTAACATTACTATCGTCTACATTCCCTTATGCCCGACAATGGATCGAGCTTGTTCATAACAATCGTCCATGAGAGCTTAGTCTACTCTCTCCACCAGGGGATCAACAAATACTTTTGCATCCCCACCAAAAAAATGGTGCCGAAGGCCGGACTTGAACCGGCACGGCTTACGCCACTACCCCCTCAAGATAGCGTGTCTACCAATTCCACCACTTCGGCCTTGCTCTAACTTTCACCACCCGGAGTCCTATTCCACTGGAACCGGGATTCCTCCACTACTGTTCTGCTCAACATTCCCGCCATCAAAAATCTTCTCTTCAATGGGGGCAGGAACACCATCTTCTGCAGCTGGCTGCTGCATACGGTCCACTACGCTGGTTACTACCTTCTCTTTATGGCCGGCAGAATATGCCAGTGCGAGACTGGTGATAAAGAATATTGTTGCCAGACCAGCGGTCAATCTGGTCATGAATGAGGCCGATCCCTGCGATCCAAAGACGGTTGCAGAGGCCCCACTACCAAATGCAGCGCCTGCATCTGCCCCCTTACCCTGCTGTATCAGGATCAGGCCAACCATACTGACGGCGGCAAATACATGTACTAGAAGAAGTATTGTCTGCATGATCGACTATCCTGCTGCGCGGCCAATGGCGAGGAAATCATCCGCTTTCAGTGAGGCACCACCAATTAGTCCGCCATCAATATCAGGCTGTGCCAACAACTCTGCCGCATTTCCTGCATTCATGCTGCCACCATACTGAATTCGTAATCCATCTGCCACAGACTGGTCCTGACTTGCGATATGGCCACGGATAAATGCATGAACATCCTGTGCCTGCTCTGGAGTTGCAGTCTTTCCTGTACCGATAGCCCATACTGGCTCATAAGCGATAATTGAGTTTTCAAGAACGGAGACACCGTAGGCATCGGTCACTGCATCGATCTGTCGGGCACATACCGCCTCGGTAATACCATCTTCACGCTCTTCCAACAGCTCACCAACACATAGTATTGGGGTCAGGCCTGCATCCTGGGCTGCTTTGAATTTTTCTGCCACCAGCTCATCACTCTCGCCACGAATATTGCGACGTTCGGAGTGGCCGACAATAACGTATTTGCAGTTGAAATCGTTGAGCATGTCACCGGAAATCTCGCCTGTATAGGCGCCGGAGGCAGCATTGCTGAGATCCTGCGCACCCAATGCGATAGTGGTTCCCGTGATCAGGGAGGAGACCTCAGCAAGATAGGCTGCAGGTGGGCATACTGCCATCTCTGCACTATTCACATCTCTGATACCATCTTTCAGACCAGACACCAGAGTACGAATACTCTCGAGTGATCCATTCATTTTCCAGTTTCCAGCAATAATTGGCTGACGCATTGGTAACTCCCTTCCACGAAATTGCAGCGGCGAATCTTAGCGATTCACTGCCAATAAATCAATCAAAATTGTGATTTCTCATCCCATACGCAGAGATGTTTTATTGACAAGCTGACTGCGCTCTGTTTTTTGGTTATTTTTTAGAGATAGCCTGTCATTGTCTGAGTGTAGCAAGTTTTGACAGGCTCTGAAAAATCACTAAAAAACAGAGATAGAAGCAATCTTCGAGGAGAGAATAATATCTCTGCGTATGGGATGAGAAATTACTTTAAGAATTAGCTTCCCACTTGTTGTCGAACCACATGCGCCAACTCTTCGGCCATGGTGAAGACCTCCTCCTCATTCTGCCCCTCAACCATCACTCGAACCAGTGGCTCGGTACCAGATGGGCGCAGCAGGATACGTCCTCTCTCTCCCAATTTCTCTTCTGCAGCTCTCAATGCCCGCTGAATCTCGTCACTGTTGTTAACGCCCCGCTGACGCAGCGGCACATTGACCATCTTCTGGGGATATAGCGTAACCTCACTGGTCAACTGCGCCATGGTTTTGCCGCTCTCAACTATCTCGAACAGCACCTGTAGTGCGCTAACGACACCGTCACCTGTAGTGGCACGGTCCAGACAGAGTATATGGCCAGAGGACTCGCCCCCGATCATCCCGCCATTTGCCTGTAACATCTCCATCACATAACGATCCCCCACTGCCGAGCGCATAAACGGGATCTCCATTTCGGAGAAGGCATGTTCCAGCCCCAGATTAGTCATCAGGGTGCCTACAATCGGCCCGATCAACTCCTCTTGCTGTTGTCGAGAACGTGCAATGATATAGAGCAGAAGATCACCATCAACCACATTGCCCTCACTATCTACCATGATACAGCGATCTCCATCACCATCCAGGGCGATGCCGAGATCTGCCTCATAGTGGGCAACCATTCCGGCCAGCACCTCCGGGTGGGTGGATCCGGTCTGACGATTGATATTGAGGCCATCAGGCTGATTACCAACTGTCATCACCTCGGCACCAAGCTCGGAGAAGACGAGGGGAGCGGTCGCATAAGCTGCACCATTGGCACAGTCCACCACCAGCTTAATCCCCCTGAGCGAGAACCCCATCGGCACACTGCTTTTACAGAACTCAATATAGCGCCCCGGGGCATCATCGACTCGTCGAGCCTTGCCCAGCCTAGATGATTCAACACTCTCTATGGGGTCCTCAAGCAGCTGCTCCACCTCATGTTCCCACTGATCAGAGAATTTTTTCCCTTCGGCTGAGAAGAATTTGAAACCGTTATCGTAGAATGGATTGTGAGAGGCGCTGATAACCACACCAGCAGCAGCATGAAGGGTGCGTGTCAGGTATGCCACAGCCGGGGTTGGCATGGGGCCCAACAGACCAACATCCATTCCCGCCGCGGAGAAACCAGCCTCCAGGGCAGATTCAAACATGTATCCGGAGATGCGGGTATCCTTGCCGATCAGTACCATACCGTGGCCATCACGGGCCGTCACCTTGCCTGCTGCATAACCAAGATGCATGGCGAAATCCGGAGTGATTGGTGACTCCCCAACCTCTCCACGGATGCCATCGGTACCAAAATATTTTCTACTCACTGCTTTTCCTTTATATCAATCGTTCCATAACTGTAACAGTTCACCCATTGTAACTACTCGTTCCGTGAGTGCGCCCTTTTTTCAACGAATCGGCTACGCCTCGTTTTCCAGCACTTTTTTCAGAAAACAGCCTGCCAGTGTCTAAGCGTAGCGAGTTTTAGCAGACGCTGAAAAAAGTGTGGGAAATAAGGGAAAAAGTAGACTCTGAGGAGAGAAAAGATCGCATTCACAGAACGAGTAATGGTCAGGAAGTTTATAGCCATTCATAATAGACCGGTACCCGCCAGTGCCTCGCAAGTCTCCCTTACATCATGCACTCGCACAACAGCTGCCCCACGCTCTATAGCAACCACAGCTGCTCCAACGCTGCCCAACACCCTCTTCTCAACAGGAGCATCACCCAGTAGGGCACCTATCATCGATTTCCTCGAGAGCCCAACCAGCAGAGGAACTCCCAGGCGGCTGAAATGGCCCAGCCCTTTGAGCAGTTGAAGATTGTGATCCAGGTTTTTTCCAAAGCCAAAACCCGGATCTACTAGAATCCTGGAACGTGGGATACCGGCCAGTTCACAGTGGGCCACCCTCCCCCCCAAAAAGCTGATTACATCTTCAACAACATCCTCATAAACAGGTTGCTGCTGCATGGTTCCAGGCTCTCCCTGCATATGCATCAGACAGACGGAGACATCCAGTGATGCCGCTGCCTCCATGGCACCATCCACCCGTAGTGCACGTACATCGTTGATTATATCTGCACCTGCAGCAACAGCAGCCCGCATCACCTCCGGCTTGCTGGTATCGACCGAGATGGATACGTCACTCTTGCTGTGAATTGCCTCGATTACGGGAACCACCCGCCTCAACTCCTCTTCAACGGAGACTGTAGCGGCACCCGGACGGGTTGACTCTCCACCGACATCAATGATTGTTGCGCCCTCCTCAACCATAGTGAGGGCCTGTGAGAGAGCTGTGTCTGGGACAAGATAATCCCCTCCATCCGAGAAGGAGTCCGGAGTTACATTAAGAATCCCCATGATGCGAGGAGGAGCATCCATGGCTTGCTGGGAGACGGCCACCTAGTGCTGTTTTGCCGGTCCACCGATGGATGGGTCAGCACCCTTATCCGCTGAGGAGCTCTCCTCTACCGGAATAGCCTGCCCCATATCATCATCCTCATCAGAATCACTCCAGTCCTCTGGTGGGCGTGGTGTCCGTCCCGCCATGATATCCTTGATTTGACTCTCGTCAATAGTCTCGAAACGGATCAGTGCATCTGCCATGCTGTCGAGTTTATCTCTGTACTTGTGCAGAATGGTCTCGGAACGCTCGTAGTTGCGGTCAATAACTGAGCGAATCTCCTCATCGATCAGATGGGCAGTCTCATCTGAAACCTCTTTATGCTTGGTGACAGAGCGCCCTAGGAACACTTCACCCTCCTCTTCTGTGTATGTAAGTGGGCCCAACTTTTCGGATAGCCCCCATTTGGTCACCATGTTTCTGGCGATCTCCGTCGCCCGTTCAATGTCATTTGAGGCGCCTGTAGTAACGGCATCCTTACCAAACACCATCTCCTCGGCAATACGGCCGCCAAAGAGGCTGGAGACCTGGCTCTCCAGACGCTGCTTGCTGTGGCTGTAGCGATCCCCCTCGGGGAGAAACATGGTTACCCCAAGGGCCCGGCCTCGGGGGATAATTGTCACCTTGTAGACTGGGTCGTGATCCGGAACCGAGAGTCCTACAATGGCGTGCCCCGCCTCATGGAATGCGGTCAGCCTCTTCTCATCATCACTCATCACCATGGAGCGCCGCTCTGCACCCATCATGATTTTGTCCTTGGCCTTTTCGAATTCAGCCATGTTGACCAGACGTTTTCCCCCTTTAGCAGCAAACAGGGCGGCCTCATTGACCAGATTAGCCAGATCCGCCCCGGAAAAACCCGGGGTACCGCGTGCCAGCACCTTAGGTTTCACATTCTTGGCAACTGGAACCTTATTCATGTGAACCTTAAGGATCTGTTCGCGACCACGCACATCAGGTAGTGGCACCACTACCTGGCGGTCAAAACGTCCGGGACGCAGCAGTGCTGGATCCAGTACATCTGGACGGTTGGTGGCGGCAATCACGATAACCCCATCATTGGCCTCAAATCCGTCCATCTCTACCAGTAGCTGGTTGAGGGTCTGCTCGCGCTCATCGTGTCCACCGCCAAGACCGGCGCCACGATGGCGGCCCACTGCATCAATTTCATCAATGAAGATGATACATGGGGCATTTTTCTTGGCCTGCTCGAACATGTCACGAACCCGAGATGCACCAACACCGACAAACATCTCGACAAAGTCCGAACCGGAGATAGTAAAGAATGGAACCTTGGCCTCGCCCGCAATGGCTTTGGCAAGCAGTGTTTTACCGGTACCTGGTGAGCCTGTCAGCAGTACGCCACGTGGAATCTTGCCGCCAAGTTTCTGGAATTTGCCTGGATCCTGCAGAAAATCCACCAACTCAGAGACTTCCTCCTTAGCCTCCTCCACACCAGCAACATCTGCAAAGGTAACCTGAACCTGATCTTCATTCAGTAGCCTTGCCTTGCTCTTTCCGAATGACATTGGCCCACCCTTGCCGCCCATGCCGCCCTGCATCTGACGCATGAAGAATATCCAGACTGCAATCAGCAACAACATCGGGAACCATGAGATGAATATCTGCATCAACATTCCCTGCTGCTCAGGGGGCTGCGCATTGAAGGCAACACCATTTTCGATCAGATCCTTGATCAACCCGCGATCACCTGGATCATAGGTGGTGAAGGTCTGGCCAGAGGTATTTACCCCTTTCAGCACTTGACCCTCGATCTCGACACGGTTGACCCGCCCCTGACGAACATCTGTGATGAACTGTGAGTACTCCATACTCTGCGAGCTGGAGTTATGGGGGGCGAAGCTGTTGAAAACAGACATCAGAACTGTCGCAATGACGACCCACAGAAGGATGTTTTTAATCATGTCATTCAAGATTTGGTTTCCTGTTGTTATTTGTTGTGTCTACCGCTTTATGGGGGCAATTATACCCAAAATCAACCCCTATCTATCGAATATTAGGTGCCACAGCAATTTGCCAATTACACCATTATGAATCCTCCACCGGCTAAAGCCGGTGGTTTCTGGTTACGGCTGAAAGCCGGTCATTTCGCCTAAAGGCGATTTACAGCACACTAAAATCATCATCTGGCTCGTTCGGCTTCTGGTTTTCTATGTACGCTTTCCAGACTTCATCGGTTACATTTCCACTTGAAGCTACCCAATATCCCCTCGCCCATAAATGCTGGCCCCAATACCTCTTCTTTAGTTGCGGAAACTCTGTAAGCATCTTGTGTGAACTCTTTCCTTTCAGAAATTGCACCACCTTGGATACCAACAAACTCGGTGGTATTCCTATCAGCAGATGCACATGGTCCCTGTTGATTGATCCTGCATAGATGATTAGCTCTTTACTTCGTGCAATCTCTCGCAGCAACTCTCTACACCTCAACCCAACATCACCACTCAACACCGGATAACGATACTTCGTCACCCAGACCAAGTGATATTTGCAATCCCAAATCGTATGACCCCCATGTTTATAATTCTGCATAACACAACCATACCACCTAACCCTAGCCGCCTGAAGGCGTGGGATTTACGGATCCCCTATCGGGGACTTTAAATAGGCACCTGCACGGTGAGCACGTCCATACTGTTTCAGAAGATGCCATAAATACCTCCCTGTAGGCACGATAGCGGCGTCTATGCCGCTGACGCTTCTGAAACAGTACAGATGTACTCATCTTGAGAGACAAACAGGCGTAACTATCGAATAGTCAGATATCATCCTCTGAACTTTCTGGCTAGCAGGTAGACCTCACGACTACGTCCTCTGGATGCTTTCGGTTTTCTGGTAATTACAGTCGAGAAATCCGCCCTCAAGGCACGTAACAGCTCGTCAAACCCCTCCCCCTGGAACACCTTCATCAGAAGATCGCCCCCTTTTCTCAGGGTATGGCAGGCAAAATCGTGGGCCATCTCGACCAGAACCATCGCCTTTGGGATATCCACAGCACTAACCCCGCTCAGATTGGGGGCCATATCGGAGAGAACCAGATCAACGCTCTCTCCCCCCAGCTTTTCAAGCAGTTGCTGCAACACCTCATCATCCCTAAAATCTCCTTGTATAAATGTGGCTCCCGGAACTGGTTCAATATCCAGTAGATCCATTGCAACTACGGCCCCCTTTTCCCCCACCTCTCGAACTGCAATCTGGGTCCAGCCACCCGGGGCCGCGCCTAGATCAACAACCCGCAGGCCAAGGCGCAGCAAGCGGTCTTTTTTATCGATCTCCAGTAGTTTGTAGACTGCACGCGAGCGATACCCTTCTGACTGAGCCCTTTTCACAAACTCATCATCAAAGTGCTCCTGCAGCCAGCGGCTACTACTTTTACTTCTTGCCATTGTCAATTCCCGACATTACCATACGCACCCCATTTACAGAGAGATACTCAACAAGCTTTCCGGACAATCATGAATCTTACAGGAAAACAGAAACGTCACCTTCACGGATTGGGGCACGACCTCCATCCGCTGGTTACAGTCGGTGGAAACGGAATATCAGATGGGGTGCTTGCTGAGCTTGACCAGACCCTTGAGCACCATGAACTGATAAAGATCAAGGTTGGTGCGAGAGACCGTGAAGAGCGCAAGGAGCTGATTGAGGAGCTGGTTGCCAAAAGCGGTGCTCTCTTGGTCCAGACCATCGGCCACACTGCGTTGCTCTATCGCAAGGCCAAAAAGCCATCCCTACAGATTCCTCGATAGGCGCAGCCAATTCGTCGACAAAAATATCTGTTGTAGAGTGAGTAGTTACCCTCAGGCAATATAGCGAATCTCGACAATCTCCAGATTTCTGATCCCACCTGGGGTCTGAACCACTACGGGTTCCCCCTCCTCCTTGCCAATCAGTGCCCGGGCAATCGGTGAATTAATTGAGATTTTTCCCTCTTTGATATCGGCCTCATCATCCCCGACAATCTGATAGGTCACCTCGTCACCGTTATCCTCATCCTCCAGATCAACGGTAACCCCGAAAACCACACGTCCATTCTGCGGCAGGGTCATTACATCTATCTCCTGGGCGTTGCTCAGCTTTGCCTCCAGATTCTGAATTCTGCCCTCAATGAATCCCTGCTGCTCACGTGCTGCGTGGTACTCGGCATTTTCCTTGAGATCGCCATGGGCACGGGCCTCGGCAATATCATCCACAACTGCTGGACGATCAACCGTCCTCAACCGATGCAACTCCTCTCGCATCTTCTCCGCACCCTTTACCGTTACCGGAATCTTGTTCATGCCACTACTCCATGCAGATCTTGTAGCCTGTTGACCTCACGGTCATTCAGTTTTGGGAGAGCGTAGGCCAGGGCCTGGGCTCCGGCAACTGTCGTGAAATATGTGATCTTGTGATTCAGGGTTTCACGACGGATAGAGTATGAGTCGGCAATTGCATGTTTCCCTTCCGTAGTATTGATGATGAGGTTAATCTCGCCATTCTTGATCCGGTCCACAATATGGGGGCGCCCCTCTGTCACCTTGTTGATACGCTCACATGGGATAGAGGCGCTATTAAGTGACTCTGCGGTACCATTGGTTGCAACCAGCTCGAATCCGGCATCTGACAATTCCCTGGCAACCTTGATGATCGCCTCTTTGTCACCATCACGAACACTGATGAATGCTCGTCCAGATTGAGGAAGAGGTCCACCAGCAGCAAGTTGTGATTTTGCGAAGGCCTCACCAAAGCTGCGGCCAACCCCCATCACCTCGCCGGTCGATTTCATCTCTGGCCCCAGTAGCGGATCCACTCCGGGGAATTTCACAAATGGGAAGACCGACTCTTTGACCGAGAAGTAATTGGGAACAATCTCTGTTGTTACCCCCTGCTCACTAAGGCTCTGTCCCGCCATACAGCGGGCTGCCACCTTGGCCAGTGGTCGTCCAATCGCCTTGGAGACGAAGGGAACGGTACGGGAGGCGCGAGGGTTGACCTCAAGGACGTAGATATTCTCTCCCTCAGCAGTTTTCTGAATCGCAAACTGCACATTCATCAGACCCAACACTTTCAATTCAAGTGCCATTGCACGAGTCTGTTCACGCAGACGATCCTGAACCTCATCCGAGAGATCATAGGGTGGTAGTGAGCATGCAGAATCACCAGAGTGAACTCCGGCCTGCTCAATATGCTGCATGATGCCGCCGATCACCACATCGGTGCCGTCACAAATCGCGTCCACATCTACCTCGATTGCATCATTGAGGAAACGGTCCAGCAGTACGGGGCTCTCATTGGAGACCTGTACGGCCTCACGGAAATAGGTCTGCAGCCCCTCAGCATCGTGGACAATCTCCATGGCCCGTCCACCCAGTACATAGGATGGGCGCACAACCAGCGGATAACCAATCTCCTCTGCCAGTGTTAGTGCGTCATCTTCGGCACGGGCAGTACGGTTGGGTGGCTGCAGCAGACCCAGCTTGTTAAGCGCCTGCTGGAACCGCTCTCTATCCTCAGAAAGATCGATTGCATCAGGGCTGGTGCCGATAATTGGCACCCCTGCCTTTTCAAGATCCAGCGCCAGTTTCAGTGGAGTTTGGCCACCATACTGAACGATGACTCCTGCCGGTTTTTCGGTCTCAACAACCTCCAGCACATCCTCTAGGGTGAGCGGCTCAAAGTAGAGTCGGTCAGAGGTATCATAATCGGTAGATACAGTCTCTGGATTACAGTTGACCATAATGGTCTCGTATCCATCCTCACGCATTGCCAGCGCCGCGTGGACACAGCAGTAGTCAAACTCAATGCCCTGACCAATTCGGTTGGGGCCTCCACCAAGCACCATGATCTTCTTGTTGTCAGAGGGGCTGGATTCACACTCCTCCTCATAGGTGGAGTACATGTATGCAGTATTTGTGGGGAACTCTGCGGCACAGGTGTCTACTCGCTTGAATACCGGGCGTATATTCAGCTGGTGACGATGGCTGCGTACTGTGTATTCATCACTCTTCAGTAGTGTTGCCAGACGTCGGTCCGAAAACCCTTTGCGTTTCAGCAGTTTCATCTGCAGCGCATCAAGGTCACTTAGCACACCCGCTGCAACCTCTCTCTCATCCTTAAGCAGATCCTCGATCTGCACCAGGAACCAGGGGTCAATCCAGGTTGCCTCAAAGATCTCTTCCATAGACCAGCCGGCACGGAAGGCATCAGCCACATACCAGATCCGCTCAGGTCCAGGCACACGCAACTGTTTGCGTAGGGTCTCTTTCAGATTGCCTGCATCAAGTGCAATCTTCTCATCCAGCCCGTCAGCGCCCATTTCCAGCCCCCGAAGTGCCTTCTGCAGAGATTCCTGGAAGGTACGGCCGATTGCCATCACCTCACCTACCGATTTCATCTGGGTAGTGAGGGTTGCCTCTGCCTGCGGGAATTTCTCAAAGGTGAAGCGGGGAATCTTGGTTACTACATAGTCAATCGACGGCTCAAATGATGCCGGGGTAGCACCACCTGTAATCTCATTCTGGAGCTCGTCGAGGGTGTATCCAACTGCCAGCTTGGCGGCGATCTTGGCAATCGGGAAACCGGTTGCCTTGGAGGCGAGTGCAGAGGAGCGGGAGACCCGTGGATTCATCTCGATGATGATCATTTTGCCATTCTCGGGATTGATCGCAAACTGCACATTGGAGCCGCCGGTATCGACCCCGATTTCACGCAGTACCGCCAGCGAGGCGTTACGCATGATCTGGTACTCCTTGTCTGTCAGGGTCTGTGCCGGTGCTACGGTTATGGAGTCACCGGTGTGGACCCCCATAGGGTCAAAATTCTCGATTGAGCAGATGATTATGCAGTTATCCTTGTGGTCACGCACCACCTCCATCTCATACTCTTTCCAACCCAGTACCGACTCCTCGATCAACAACTCATTGGTTGGGGAGAGGTCGAGACCACGTTCGCAGATCTCGGCAAACTCCTCACGATTGTAGGCAATGCCACCACCACTTCCGCCCATGGTGAACGAGGGGCGAATAATTACCGGAAAACCGAGAGAGGCCTGCACCTGCTGTGCCTCCTCCATGCTGTGGGCAATATCGGAATTTGGGGTATCCAGCCCTATCTTGTGCATCGCATCACGGAAGCGCTCACGATCCTCGGCCTTGTCGATGGCGTTACTGGTTGCACCAACCATCTCTACATCGTACTTCTCCAATACACCTTCACGCTCCAGATCGAGCGCACAGTTCAGTGCAGTCTGACCGCCCATGGTTGGGAGCAGTGCATCGGGGCGCTCTTTCTCGATAATTCGTTCAACCGTCTCCCAGTAAATTGGCTCGATGTAGATCGAGTCCGCCATCTCTGGATCGGTCATGATGGTTGCAGGATTTGAGTTGACCAGAACTATCCGGAACCCCTCCTCACGCAGTGCCTTGCAGGCCTGGGCACCAGAGTAATCAAATTCACAGGCCTGCCCAATAACAATCGGGCCTGCACCAATAATCAGAATGCTTTTAATGTCGGTACGCTTTGGCATTACTCGGCTCCCTGCTCAGCTACATCACGCGCCTGTTGCATCAATTCGATAAAGTGGTCGAACAACGGGGCTACATCATGGGGGCCCGGGCTTGCCTCTGGGTGCCCCTGAAAACTGAATGCGGGACAGTCGGTTCGCTCTACCCCCTGCAGAGACTTGTCAAAGAGAGACCTATGAGTTGCCATCAGGTTTTCTGGAAGGCTATCTTCAGCAACTGCAAAACCGTGGTTCTGGCTGGTTATCATCACTTCACTGCTTTGTAAGTTTTGAACAGGATGGTTGGCACCATGGTGGCCAAACTTCATCTTCTCTGTTTTAGCACCACTGGCCAGGGAGAGGAGCTGATGACCAAGACAGATACCAAATAGCGGCATCTTCTCGTCAAGCAGTCGTTTGATACTGTTCTGTGCGTAGTCGCATGGCTCGGGGTCGCCGGGGCCATTGGAGAGAAATACACCATCCGGAGTTAGGGAGAGCACCTCTTCTACCGGGGTTGTGGCCGGAACCACCTGCAGGCGACAACCACGATCCACCAGCATCCGAAGGATATTGCGCTTAACCCCGTAATCATAGACCACAACATGCCATGGCAGTGAGGATGGGTTTTGTATCGGGGCTGGCAACCCCTCTTCAAGTTCCCAGCTTCCCTGTTCCCAATCGTACTGTTTGTCGGTGGTTACCTCTCTGGCCAGATCCATGCCTTGTAGTCCAGGAAAGGCCTTTGCTGCCTCAATGGCGGCATTCTCATCAATCTGATCACCTGCAACTATACAGCCGCTCTGTGCACCCTTCTCTCTGAGAATTCTGGTTAGGCGACGGGTATCGATACCGGCAATTGCAACTGTATTATTACGTACTAGGTATTCGGTAAGAGTCTCCCTGCTACGCCAGTTACTCTGAATCTGCGAACGATCACGAATAACCAGCCCCGCAGTCATCACTACAGAGGACTCTTCATCTTCCGGATTCGTTCCAACATTACCAATATGTGGATAGGTCAACGTCACTATTTGACGCATATATGAGGGGTCGGTCAGGATCTCCTGGTAGCCGGTCATTGCGGTATTAAATACCACCTCACCTGCTGTCTCACCAGAAATACCAATTGACTCCCCGTAAAAGAGGCTACCATCTTCTAGTGCCAGTATTGCAGGTGTTGCCATAGTTGATTCGCGCATAGAAAACGGGATTCACTGTTACGCAAGTCCCGTGTTCAAACTCCAGTCGGTCTAGCATCCGCCCAGAATGGGGGGGATTTGGTAAATTCTACTCCGAGCGCCCCAAAACGTCCATGCCCTGCCCGTGAAAAATTACTGTTTTCTTATAAAACCAGCCATGGAAGCGGTCCTGACCCCGTATACCTAACGCAACCCCAACACATCCTGCATATCAAAGAGGCCATTGTCCTTTTCCATCAGCCATCCAGCTGCACGCACCGCACCCTTGGCGAAGGTGAGTCGGCTCGATGCCTTGTGGGTAATCTCCACCCGCTCCCCGATATCTGCAAACATTACCGTATGTTCACCCACAATATCTCCAGCACGGATGGTCTCAAAACCTATGGTGCCACGATCACGCTCCCCGGTATCCCCCTCGCGCCCATACACTGCACACTCTCCGAGATCTCGCCCAAGTGCGTCGGCAATTACCTCTCCCATCCGCAGGGCGGTTCCTGAGGGTGCATCAATCTTGTGACGATGGTGAGCCTCAATAACCTCGATATCGACATCACCGCCCATTACCAGGGCAGCCATATCAAGCAGCTTGAAACAGAGATTAACCCCGACACTCATATTGGGGGCAAAGACAATGGCAATATCCTTCGAGGCCTCTTCAATAATCGCCTTCTCTTCATCACTGAAACCGGTAGTACCAATCACCATCTTGGTCCCCTGCCTGCAGCACTGTTCGATGTTGGCAATTGTTACTGCAGGGCGGGTAAAGTCGATCAATACATCGGCACCATCCAGTGCGGCATCCACATTCGGACCAATAACAACATCGACCTTACCGATTCCGGCCAGCTCACCTGCATCAACTCCAAGATAGCTGCTATCGCTGTGCTCAATAGCTGAAACCAGGATTGCCGACTGCTGCTGCTCCACAGCCTCAATCAAGCTTCTTCCCATACGACCGCCGGCACCAGTTACGGTGATTGCTACATTATCTGCCATGGTTGTTCTCTCTGAAGTCTCTGTTGTCCGTAGTTAATCGCCTAATATAGAAGCACGGTTCTGTTGATGATAATACTACTCAGCCAGATCCTCAAAAAATCCTTTGACCTTGTCGAGCCAAGATGTGTGATGGGGGCTATGTCTCTCTCGCTTCTCATCCAGGGACTCACCAAACTCCTGCAACAGCTCCTTCTGCTTGCTACTCAATTTTATCGGGGTCTCGACAATCATCCGGCATAACAGATCTCCTGTTCCACTGCTACGGACCGATTTCACCCCCTTGCCTCGGAGGCGGAACAGTTTTCCGGTCTGCGACTCGGCAGGAATCTTCAATTTGACGCATTGACTGTTCCCCAGACAGGGCACATCAACCTCACCACCTAGAGTTGCAGTCACCATGCTGACAGGTATCTCACAGTAGAGGTCATCCCCATCCCGCTTGAAAATAGCATGCTCCCTGACGGAGACCTCAACAAAAAGATCACCTGATGGGCCACCATTTTCACCGGGCTCACCCTCACCACTAAGGCGGATACGGTCCCCTGTATCCACGCCCCCGGGGATCTTGACTGAGAGTGTCTTCTCCTTTTTGATCTTGCCAGCCCCGTGACAGGCAGCACATGGATTCTTGATCTCTTTGCCAGAACCATGACAAGTTGGACAGGCTTGGGCAACCGAGAAGAATCCCTGCTGCATACGCACCTTGCCAGCACCGGCACAGGTGTTACAGGTGGCGGGAGTAGTGCCAGGTTTTGCCCCTGTACCACTACATTTCCCGCAAATCTCCATGGCCGGAATACGAATCTCACGGGTAATTCCACTGATCGCCTCCTCCAGCGTCAGCTCCATCCGGTAGGCAAGGTCAGATCCACGGTAGACCTGGGGCCCACCTCTGCCACGACCACCGCCAAAGATATCGCCAAAGAATTCGTCAAAGGCATCGCCAACACCACCGAAACCAGCTCCATGACCACCACCCATTGAGGGGTCAACCCCAGCATGCCCAAATTGATCATATGCAGCACGCTTCTGGGTATCTCCAAGAACCTCATACGCCTCCTTGAGCTCCTTGAATTTCTCCTCTGCATCATCGCTATCAGGGTTACGATCAGGGTGATACTTCATTGCCATTCGACGATAGGCTTTTTTCAGGTCGCCCTCACTGGCATTTCTGTCAACCCCAAGAACCTCGTAGTAATCTCTTTTAGACATGTTATTTTTCAGGTAGTTACTTGATATTTTAGCATCTTATATATTAAGATATTCAAAACCACAGAGAGCACAGAGCATGCCAAGATAAACATAATCCTGCATGCTCTGTGCCCCTTGTGGTTGCACAGACTGTTTGATTAACGTTACTTCTTGTCGTCTACCTCTTCAAACTCGGCATCAACTACATCGTCATCCTGTGATCCTGCTCCACCATCTGCTCCACCAGGAGCTGCCGCCCCCTCTTCTGGCTGACTATACATGCGCTCTGCCATTTTAGATGAGGCCTCGGCCAAGGCCTTGCTCTTCTCTTCGATCACTGCGGCATCATCATCCTTCATTACAGCCTCAAGCTCAGAAATTGCAGACTCAATGGCACCCTTTTCATCAGCCTCCACTTGGTCTCCGGCCTCTTCCATTGCCTTGCGGGTGGAGTGGATAAGGCCATCTGCCTGGTTGCGGGCATCAACCAGTTCGTGGAATTTCTTGTCCTCATCAGCATGCGCCTCGGCATCGGCAACCATCTTCTCGACCTCTTCATCACTGAGACCACTCGATGCCTTGATAATGATGGATTGCTCTTTACCAGTTGCCTTGTCTTTTGCAGATACATTAAGGATGCCGTTGGCATCAATATCGAGGCTAACCTCAATCTGAGGTGTACCACGTGGTGCAGGTGGAATATCAGTCAGATCAAAACGGCCAAGTGATTTATTTGCAGAGGCCTGCTCACGCTCACCCTGCAATACATGCACCGTAACTGCACTCTGATTATCATCTGCTGTAGAGAAGGTCTGCTGTGCCTTGGTTGGAATTGTTGTGTTCTTGTCAATCAGCTTAGTCATTACCCCACCCATGGTCTCGATTCCGAGAGAGAGTGGCGTTACATCCAATAGCAGAACGTCATTTACATCACCAGCCAGCACTCCACCCTGAATTGCTGCGCCCATCGCTACCGCCTCATCAGGATTGACATCCTTGCGTGGCTCCTTGCCGAAGAAGGCCTGAACCTGCTCCTGAACCTTGGGCATACGGGTCTGTCCACCAACCAAGATTACATCCTTGATCTCAGAGGCAGAGAGCCCCGCATCCTTTAGTGCAACACGACACGGTTCAATCGAGCGCTGTACCAGATCATCTACCAGGGATTCCAGTTTGGCGCGGGTCATCTTGATATTCATATGTTTTGGGCCAGAGGCATCGGCAGTAACATATGGCAGATTGATATCGGTCTGCTGACTGGAGGAGAGCTCGATCTTCGCCTTCTCTGCAGCCTCTTTCAGACGCTGCAACGCCATTGGATCGTTGGAGAGATCAACCCCCTGATCCTTTTTAAACTCATCAACCAGGTAGTCCATGATGCGGTTATCAAAGTCCTCACCACCGAGGAAGGTGTCGCCATTGGTTGCCAACACCTCAAACTGATGCTCACCGTCAATCTCTGCGATCTCGATAATGGAGACATCGAAAGTACCACCACCAAGGTCATAAACAGCGATGGTGCGGTCACCCTCTTTCTTATCCATACCGTAGGCCAGTGCCGCCGCAGTTGGCTCATTGATGATTCGCTTGACCTCAAGACCGGCAATCTTGCCTGCATCCTTGGTCGCCTGACGCTGGGAGTCATTGAAATATGCGGGAACAGTTACTACGGCCTCGGTGACATCCTCACCCAGATACTCCTCAGCAGTCTTCTTCATCTTCTGAAGAACACGGGCAGAGACCTCCGGTGCAGCCATCTTGTTGTCCCCAACCTGAACCCAGGCATCCCCATTGTCTGCCTTGACGATGCTGTACGGCACCAAGTCAATATCCTTCTGCACAACCTTGTCCTCGAAACGGCGTCCAATCAGCCGCTTGATCGCAAACAGGGTATTGTGCGGATTGGTAACAGCCTGACGTTTTGCAGACTGCCCAACCAGAACCTCGCCATCAGCGGTATAGCCGATTACTGATGGCGTGGTACGTGCCCCCTCACTATTCTCAATTACTCGCGCCTTGCCGCCCTCAAGTACTGCTACACAAGAGTTGGTTGTTCCCAAATCAATTCCGATAATCTTTCCCATAATATTCTCTCTCTAGTTTCAATTTTTTCAATTAGTTATGTTGATCGCTTTACTCTCTCTACCTGATATGGGGACTCTTTTTTCCATTTCAAGAAAACATGTCAACTGTTTCAAATATTTATGAACTCACAATAACCCTGGCTGGACGCAACAGGCGCTCATTCAGGGTATACCCCTTCTGCACCACATCCATAACCGTGTTTGGCTCCATATCAGGGTTGGGCACCATAGTCATCGCCTCATGCTGCTCCGGGTCAAAACGGACACCTTGTGCATCCATCACCTCGATATTGAACTTCTCCAGCACCCCAAATAGCTGTTTACTTGTCAGCTCCATTCCCTCAAGAATGGTTAAGACATCATCGCTATCTCTGGCCGCCACCAACCCCAGATCAATACTGTCTGCAACAGCCAGTAATTCCCGAGCAAAGGATTCCAGGGCGAATTTGCGTGCGTTCTGAACGTCACGAGCAGTTCTCTTTCTGAGATTCTCCATCTCCGCCTGTACCCGTGTCATCCGATCCAGATACTCTGCCGCCTGCGCCTTGGCTGCCTCTAGTTCAGAATCTGTCGTAGTCTCCCCGGCTGACTCGTCTTCTTCGATATCGCCCCCACCCTGAACATCTAAATTCTCTTCATCTGTTGACTCAACAGCAGACACATCTTGCTCCTGACCGATCTCATCTATATCTACACTATCCTCTTCTGAGGATGCAACTTCCTTTTTGCTCATCCAAAAATCCTTTCTACTTCTCTAAATTGGCTGCCATTATAGGTTGGGGCTATCTCATGGAATTCAAGGCGGAACCCAAAATTTTTGCTGTCATGTCAACCACAGGAATCACTTTGTCATATGCCATTCTGGTTGGACCAACCACACCAAGTACACCGACCACCCCATCCTCATGACGATATGGTGCCGTTACCACACTGCAGTCATCAAATGAGCTATATCCTGACTCTTCTCCGATAAAGACCTGAACCCCGTCAGCCTCCATACACTGGTCCAGCAGATGGATCATGTCCCGCTTCTCGCCAAAGGCATCAAACAGCTGCCGCAGGCGATCCATCTCACACAGCTCACCATACTCCATCAACCTGGAGCGACCAGAGACCACTACATCATCTTCTCCAACTTTCCCGGAGGTGACAACCTGTTGAGCCATCCTCACGATCCCCTGCATCGCCCCATCCATCTCGCCTCTGGCCCGCTCCAGCTCCTCCACCAGACGAGCACGGACTACAGATAGCTCCTCCCCTACAAATGTCCGGTTGAACCAGTTTGCCGCCTGCCTCAACTCAGATTCGGATAATGTTCGGTCAGTCTGCAGAATGCGGTTCTGCACCTCATTGCCATTAGTCACCAAAATAGCCAGCACCCTCCCCTCGGAGAGGGAGAGAAACTCCAGTTGACGCAGCACCATCTGCCCACGCTTGGGAACCATCACCACGCTTGCCATTTGTGTCAGCTGAGAGAGCAGAGAGGATGCGGTCGATAGCACCTCGCCGGCACTCTTCTCACGATCGGAGATCTCGCTCTCCAGTTGGTTGAGTTGCACTCTCTCCAGGGGCTGAATCTTGACCATGCTATCCACAAAGAGGCGATATCCTCTCTGGGTTGGAATACGTCCCGCTGAGGTGTGAGGGGATTGGATCAGCCCCATACTCTCCAGATCCGACATGGTATTGCGGATGGTGGCAGCACTGACTTTGAGACCAGAATCTCTGGAGAGGGTCGTCGACCCTACCGGACGGCCATCACGGATATGGTGCTCGACCAGAACCTTCAGCAGGTGCTGCGCCCGTTCAGTCAATGAAATTTCACTACTCATAGGTGGCGATAAAGAGTGGTATAGTGTTCAGGATATGGCAAGGACGCGAAGATTAGCACTCGACCGCCCGGAGTGCCAGTGTTGCTATGAAAATTGAGTTAGAGAAGGGGAGAGCATGGAGTACAGATTCCACAAAATAGGCATTATTGGCAAGTTTGGGGCCCCCACCGTAGGGGAGACTCTGCTCTCTCTGACCCGCTGCCTGCTCGACAAAAAGCTTGGACTCTTCATGGATGAGGATACCGCCAGACGGCACCCTGAAAACAGTCTTCCAGTGGTCAGCAGAGAGGAGATGGGGGAGCAGTGTGATCTTGCCATTGTGGTTGGTGGAGATGGCTCTTTCCTCAATGCGGCACGCTCCCTTGCCCGTTTTGATATCCCCATGCTCGGCATCAATCTCGGCAGGCTCGGATTTCTCACCGATATTGCACCATCACAGATCGATACCCATATGGAGCAGATACTGCTTGGTGATTTCACCGAGGAGAGACGCTGTCTGCTCAACAGCCACATTCTGCGTGATGGTGAGTGCATGGCCGAGGGTGCAGCACTCAACGATGTAGTTATCCACAAACTCGATATTGCACGAATGATCGAATTCGAGACTCATATCAATGGCGAGTTCGTCAACCGTCAGCGCTCCGACGGCCTTATTGTATCAACCCCAACCGGCTCCACCGCCTACGCACTCTCTGGAGGAGGCCCCATTCTCGCCCCCTCCCTGAGGGCTGTGGTACTGGTGCCGATCTGTCCCCATACATTGAGTAATCGCCCCATAGTGGTCCCTGGAGACAGTGAGATCGAAATCACTATCATGGGGACCAGTGGCCACGCCCAGGTGACCCGGGATGGCCAAAGCAACCAGACTCTGATGGCTGGAGACAAGGTGCTGGTCAAGCGCTACGGCCATGCAATCCAGCTTATCCACCCCTCCAGCTACAGCCCATTTCAGGTACTGAGGCAGAAACTGGGCTGGTCGGGATAAGATGCTCAGCCACCTCTTTATCAGCAACTTTGTACTGGTTGCGGAGACAGAGATCGACTTTCACTCCGGGCTAACCATCCTTACCGGAAAGACCGGTGCGGGAAAATCGATCATCTTCGATGCCCTTGGGCTCGCCATGGGCAGTCGCGCAGAGAGTCGCTCTATCCGTCACGGCTGTGAGCAGGCAGAGATCGTGGCCACCTTCCAACAGCTGACAGCAGAGATTCTTGAGTGGCTAGAACAACACGAGCTTGAGAACAGTGATCCGCAGGAGCTTATTCTGCGCCGGGTGGTCAGGAGTGATGGTCACTCCAGGGCCTTTATCAATGGCACCCCAAGCACCATCCAGGCGCTCCGTGAGCTCTCCTCTCTACTGCTCGATATTCAGGGGCAGCACGCCCATCAACGCCTGCTAAAGAGGGAGGAGCAGCTCCGTCTGCTAGATTGCTACGCTGGCACAGAGCCACTACTTGAGCATATGGACAGAGAATTCCGGGGGTGGGAGGGGCTGATCAAAAGCAGAGAGGAGCTAGAGAGAAGTGAGGCTGAACGCAGTGACAGGATCGCCCTGCTGGAGTTTCAGCTGCAGGAGTTTGCACAACTTGGTCTGCTGGAGGGTGAGGTTGCAGAGCTGGAGAGCGAGCAGTCACAGCTTGCCAACGGGGAGCAGCTACTGGAACAGGGACAACAGGCACTCCAGCTGCTCGACGGGGAGGAGAGTGAGCGGAGCGCGGTACAACAGCTCCACCGTGCAGTTGCCAGGCTGGAAGCGCTGGGGTCAATGGATCCGGAGATTCGACCCCTCCATGAGGCACTACTTGAATCTACACTACAGATAATCGAGACACTCTCTGACCTTACACAACAGATCGACCGCTACACCCTGGATCCGCAACGACTACAGTGGCTCAACCAGCGGCTCTCGACCATCTCTGATCTGGCACGAAAACACCACTGCAGTGGTGGTGAACTGCCGCAGCGAGAGGCCGATCTGCGGCACCAACTGGAGCAGCTGCTCACAACAGAACAGCAACTCAATGAAATCGAACAGGCAACCGAGAGTGCGGCCAAACTCTGTTTACAAACAGCACAGGAGATCCACCAGCTACGCAACAGTGCCGCTGCGAAATTGCAGCAGGAGGTTAGCCAGGAGATCCAGGCTCTGGGGATGGAGCAGGGAGAACTGCGGATTGCCCTGCGCCCAATCTCCGCTCAGGAGTTCAGAATCGATGGCTGTGACGAGATCGAGTTTCAGGTCAGCATCAACCGGAGGGGAATCTTTCACCCTCTGGCTAGGGTTGCCTCGGGTGGGGAGCTATCCCGGGTCAGCCTGGCTATCCAGATCGCCTCCGCCAACCGGGGGGAGACCCCAACCCTCATCTTTGATGAGGTTGATAGCGGTGTTGGGGGCGCCACTGCGGAACAGATTGGACAGAAACTGCGCACCCTTGGTAACCATACACAAATTCTCTGTGTTACCCATCTACCGCAGGTTGCGGCACAGGGACATCACCATCTGAGGATTGAAAAGGAGATTGCCAGAGAGGAGAGCTGCAGCAATATCTCCACTCTGAATAGTGAGGAAAGGATCGAAGAGATTGCACGTATGCTCGGTGGTGTAGAGATAACCTCTCAGAGTCGTGCACACGCAGAGGAGATGTTGGGGGGCTAAGCTCCGCTCAAGTTAGCGGCACTGTTTGCAGATACCGTAGATAACCAACGAGTGATCGGTGATGGTGAAGCCTCGCTGTTTTGCAATAGATTTCTGGTGTTTCTCGATCATCTCGTCGATAAACTCCTCGACCCGGCCACACTTGATGCATAACAAGTGGTCATGGTGATCCCCTCTCTCCAGCTCAAAGACCGAGTGTCCCGTATCAAAATGGTGACGCTTGACCAGACCAGCTCCCTCAAACTGAGTCAGCACCCGATAGACTGTAGCCAGACCAATATCCTCCCCCATCTCCAGCAGTTGCCGATAGACATCCTCTGCACTCATATGAATCTGATTGCTCTTCTCCAGCAGATCAAGAATCTTCATCCGTGGCAGCGTCACCTTCAACCCGGCCCCCTTTAGTTCATCCCTGCGTGATAACTGCTCTCCTGATCCCTGCTCTGACATCATCTACAATTTTCCTCTATTTTTTCCAATCACGGGGTGGTTTGGGTATGATTGTCTGCGCTCAATAGCCATTAATGTACAGAATAGTAAACTAAATGAAAAGTAATCTCATCCTTACCCTTGCCATTGCACTGATCCTCCAGGGTTGTTCCACAATCAGGGAGACAACGGAGGGTAACCTGCTGAGCCGAACCATGGGTGAGATCCCGGAGCTGAACTTCTCTATGCCAGAGTTTTCCCTACCCAAAATCCCGGGGATTTACCGGGCCGATACCCACCAGGGCAATATTGTGGAGCAAGAGATGGTGAATCGATTGAAGCCAGGAATGAGCAGACGTCAAGTACGCTACATTATGGGCTCACCACTGATTGTTGACACCTTCCACCAAGAACGCTGGGACTACTTCCATAGCAGGAAGATCGATGGCAAGATACAGGATAGACAGCGAATTACCCTCTTCTTTGATGATGGGAAACTGGTTCGCATTGAGGGTGATCTGATGCCCGCAGTTGCAGAGAGGCCGACCGCCAGTGTCGAGATTGGGGAACTTGAGGTTATCCAGTAGAGATACCTGATAGTTCCTGGAATTTCATCCATACCCTTTGGCGGGGCATCGGTAGCCAGGGATGGCTGCCGTTGAACGAACATGGATGTTGCACAGCGTACCCGCCAAAGGGTATGGATGAAATTCCAGGAACTATCAGGTATCTCCCCCTTTCTTCATCTTCTTTCCGGCTGCCACACGCTGACGGCGCACCTCCTTGGGATCCGCAATCAGGGGGCGATAGACCTCTACCCGATCACGCTCCTGCAGCACCCTGTCCCGACGTGCACTTTTGCCAAAGATCCCCATCTTTGCACTCTCAAACTCAATCTCCGGAAAGCGATCGAGTACACCTGAAAGCTCGACCGCCTGCTCCAGGGTGGTCCCCTGGTCAACCTCAAGCTCAAGAATTCGTTGCTCATCAGGCCGTGCGTAGGCGACCTCAACCATGATTGTTTCACCCATCTCCATATACCTCTCTTGCCCTGTTAACAAATGCATCAACCATCGAACCCGTAATCTGACTAAACAATGATCCAATCGCCATCTCGGCCACACGACTGGAGAACTGAAATTCTACAGAGAGAGAGATCTTGCACGCACTCTCGCTCAGAGGTTCAAAATCCCACCGTCCTTGTAACATCTTGAAGGGGCCATCAACCAGGGTCATCTCTATCGACTCCCCAGGCCGTAGCTGATTGCGGGTCGCAAAAGATTGGCTTACCCCCTTGAAGGCAATATCAACCTCCGCCACCTTCTCACCCTCTCCCTGCTCCAGGACCCTGCTCCCTCCGCACCACGGCAGAAAGTCTCTATATGCCGGCACATCATCTACCAAGACAAACATCTCCATATTAGAGTGTGGCACCAGAGCGCTTCTATGGATAGTTGTCACCCTAGATCAACTCAATTGCATTGAGGAACACTATAGCGATCGCGATCGGGGTGACATACCGAATCAGCAATTGCCAACGTCGGTAGGACACCTGCTGCAGACCCAGCTCACCTCTTGAATTGCTCGACCGCATTGCCCAGCCAGCAAACAAAGCGATCAATAGTCCACCCAGCGGCAACATGATGTTGGCAGTCAAGTAGTCCAGTAGATCAAAAATGGTCTTATCCATCCACTTCAGCTCTGACCATAGATTGAAGGAGAGGATGGTGGCAATCCCCAGTGCCCAGGTTACCGTACCTGCGATCATGGAAGCTCTTCTGCGGCTTATCCCACGACTCTCAACCAACCATGCCACTACCGGCTCAATTATAGAAATGGCAGAGCTCCAAGCTGCGAAGACCAGCAGGATAAAGAAGAGGGTACCGAAGATGAGACCACCGGGCATTGCACCAAATGCAACCGGCAGAGTCTGGAAAATAAGCCCTGGCCCTGCTCCGGGCTCAAGGGAGTTGGCAAATACAATAGGGAATATTGCCATCCCTGCCAGCAGGGCAACCACCGTATCAGCAATTGCAACGGTGAAGGTGGCCCTGGTTATCGACACATTTTCCGGCAGATAGGAGCCATATATCATGATTGCCCCCATCCCCAGGCTGAGGGTAAAGAAGGCATGGCCAAGAGCAGTCAACACCCCCTCCGTGGTGATCTTGCTGAAGTCCGGATCAAACAGGAAATGGAACCCCTGGGCAAAACCACCAGAGTTCATGGCGTACCCCACAAGAATCAGCAGCAGAATAAAGAGTGCCGGCATCAACAGGCGTACCGCCTTCTCCAGCCCCTCACGCACACCGCGTGCCACCACAAACATGGTCATTCCCATAAACATGGTGTGCCAGAAGAGCTGAACTCCGGGGTTGGATACAAGCTCCCCAAAAATCTCTCCAGACCGTTCTGCTGTCACCCCTTCAAACAGTCCACTAACCGCCTGCACCACATAGGAGAGCGCCCAACCGGCAATTACGCTGTAGAACGAGAGAATCAGAAATCCTGTCAACACCCCGACAAACCCCAACAGTTGCCAGTAACCACTGCGCCCCTCCTCCCGGGCAAGGGTGCGCATGGTATTGATCGGGCTCTGTCGGCCACGACGCCCCAGCATAATCTCCGACATCATCACCGGAATACCGATCACAGCAATACATAGCAGATAGACTAGAACAAAAGCACCCCCACCATTCTCTCCAGTAATATATGGAAATTTCCAGATATTACCCAACCCCACAGCAGAGCCGGTTGCAGCCAATATAAAGGCCCAACGTGAACTCCACTCCCCATGGATTGATTTACGACCCTCTACCATCATCAAGACTCCTCTGACCTATAGTAACTCTGTGGATTGTGACTGATCACTCACCGATTCTCAATCTACTAGGAGCCTATCCGGGAATAGAGAGCTCACTCAGGTATAATCTTCAGAATGGCTAAAACCAATAAAAAGAGCAAAAGATCTACCGGAAGTACCATCGCCCTCAATAAAAAGGCCCGACATGACTTTTTTATCGAGGAGAGCTATGAGGCCGGGGTCTCCCTTGAGGGGTGGGAGGTGAAGAGCCTGCGCGATGGACGGATTCAGATCAAGGAGAGCTATGTATTGCTTCGTGACGGGGAGGCCTATCTATTTGGAGCCCATATATCACCACTCTCTACCGCTTCCACCCATATTCATCCGGACCCTCTACGTAGCCGTAAGCTATTGATGCATCGGAGAGAACTTGATCGCCTGATCGGCCTGGTCGACCGCAAGGGTTATACCCTGGTACCACTGGCACTCTACTGGAAACGGGGTAGGGCCAAACTGGAGGTGGGTCTTGCCAAGGGTAAACAGGAACATGACAAGCGGGCCGCAATCAAGGATCGTGACTGGAAGCGTGAACAGCGCCGCATCCTGAAACACTCATAATTCAGCAACAAATCTAACGACAGGAACTTTTCCCGGTTATAATGGTCTATCGTCTACTTTGGGGATGACCTGGCTTCGACGTGGGTTACAAAACCTGAGGTGCATGCCGAGGATGTAGAAACCTCGTAAATCACTCTGCAAACTTATAGTTGCCAACGACGACAACTACGCACTCGCAGCTTAAACACCTGTAGAATGCCGTCTGACTGAAGCCGTGCTTATGCGTTCAGATTCCAGGCGTCGACTCTCATAAGATCGCGATGAAGCATGTTCAGTGTGGATTTGTTAAACACTTATCTGGACTCGCTACCTGTTCTCCCTGCCCGTCGGGTAGCAGATAGCTAAACTAATAGACCGGGATAAGCATGTAGAGCCGAGGGCAGAGGATTTGCGGACGCGGGTTCGACTCCCGCCATCTCCACCAAAACGAGGTTCATTAAGAACCTAAACAAGCCCGATAAACCAAATACAACAACGGGTTATCGGGTTTTTTATTACCTACAACATCCTACAACGTTTAGTAACATCTTAGATTTTTAGTAACATCCATAGTAACATCAGGCTTATGTTTATAGCCGTCTTTGATGGATGAGTTGTAGTAGTACTTGTGGATGTAGCCACCAAACAGGGTTTTGGAGTTGTATGCTTCTCCCAGCAGGGGTGTACCGGTCAGGCCGATCTTGATGGAGTCGCGGTCTGATTGCTATAGATTCGCCAGAAAGCTGCCTTTCGGGTTGTAGCTGCGGTGGACTTCATCGAGAAAGAACACACGCTGAACATTCAGGTTGTAGTCGCTATTTTTTGTTACGGCGGGATCGTCTTTGAACTTCTGAATATTGACGACGGTGATTTCTGCCTTGCCGGAATTGTTGTGGATGGCGGAGGTCTGCTTGATGTCTTTGGCGAAGGCATCGCGTGAGTCAATGGTATGCACTAGCAAACCGCGCGATGTGAACTCTCTACTGGCCTGAATCAGCAAATCCAGCCGATCAACAATGAAGTAGAACTTCGCCACCACGCCCTTTTTTTGGAAATAATCCGAAAGGTATTTAACGTTGTAATAGGCCAGTGCGGTTTTCCCACTGCCCTGGGTATGCCAGATAATGCCCTTATTTACCCCCTCTTCGAGCTTTTGCTCTATTGCCTTGGTGGCGAACATCTGCGGATAGCGCATGACGTGCTTTTGCAGGCCGCCTTTGGTTTTCACATAGGCAAACGCAAACCTCAGCACAAAGGCCAGCCGCTCACGCTGGAACAAGGAGGTGCAGATTCGGTTTGTGGGCGTGTCTGGGCTTTTGTTTTTGGCGAATTCTGGGGACTGCTTGGCTTCTAGATCACTGAGGCCTGGATTTATCCGCTTGACGCTTTGGAGAAAGATGTCCGTGAAGATATTGGTCGAATGATCCCATGTCACCTTCGGGTCTTTCAGAGACAGGTATTCATACCCCAGGCGCATCAAATGCAGAATTGTGGGAATTTTCACCCGTGAGTCTTCGTTAAACTTCATCCTAACCCCGCCTTACCAGATCCATTCCACTACCGTACTGAACGGCGCAATTGTACCTAAGCATCACGGCTTTATATGGTTGCTCGCTGGATTATCTCTTCTTTTCTGCACACTGTAGTCACTTAACCTGTCCTCAGCCTTAACCAGACAACCCGAAATGAAGGGATTCTAACTCCAGACACCAAACCACTGTCATCCGCTGAATATGCAGAGAGCGTGAGGATGGTAGTAGGAGACACTGGCCACCTTTAGCCCCCTCTCTGTGCCCCTATAGGGGGGTCATTTAAGGCCATCCCGAATATGCAGGGCAAGATATCCATTTACCTGCAATTTCCACTCACTGGTGATCTGTATGAATGCTACTTCACCAGAGGAACCAATCCCGCAGGAGGAGGTTACTGATAATTATTCGAGGGACTCCTTCACAACCGAACCAAGATTATGACTTATCAACTAAGCTGATTTATGTTCGACACAAGCCAGTGACTTTTGCTTTAGTAACACCAATAGTAACATCAAGACAACAAACAACAGAACAAATCTATTAGATACAACTAGATACACGGCCTGTTAAGCTCCCGCCATCCCACCAACACTCTCCCCAGCTATTCTGGCTGGGGAATTTATGAATCCTCCACCGGCTAAAGCCGGTGGTTTCTGGTTACGGCTGAAAGCCGGTCATTTCGCCTAAAGGCGATTTACAGCACACTAAAATCATCATCTGGCTCGTTCGGCTTCTGGTTTTCTATGTACGCTTTCCAGACTTCATCGGTTACATTTCCACTTGAAGCTACCCAATATCCCCTCGCCCATAAATGCTGGCCCCAATACCTCTTCTTTAGTTGCGGAAACTCTGTAAGCATCTTGTGTGAACTCTTTCCTTTCAGAAATTGCACCACCTTGGATACCAACAAACTCGGTGGTATTCCTATCAGCAGATGCACATGGTCCCTGTTGATTGATCCTGCATAGATGATTAGCTCTTTACTTCGTGCAATCTCTCGCAGCAACTCTCTACACCTCAACCCAACATCACCACTCAACACCGGATAACGATACTTCGTCACCCAGACCAAGTGATATTTGCAATCCCAAATCGTATGACCCCCATGTTTATAATTCTGCATAACACAACCATACCACCTAACCCTAGCCGCCTGAAGGCGTGGGATTTACGGATCCCCTATCGGGGACTTTAAAAGTTCACCCCCAGTCTCCCCTACCCAATCTATAGACCGCCTGCAACGCCTCTCGCAGCTGGTTGCTACGCTCCAGCTCATCAATGGAGAAGAACTGCCGTGCAACTAACTCAATCTGCTGCTGCTCTCTCTGCTGATGCCAGGCAGACTCAAATCCTTGCTGGTTCAGCTGCCCATCCTCAACAAATTGCCCGACCATACCCTCTGTATGGGAGACCTGGATTGGTGATACCTCCATCACCTCCAGCTCATAACTGTAGGCACCAATCCCGCTCTCAGCTGCCAGCAGCGGATAGAGTGGTGGAATTACCCCCTCACTCTCCATTAAGAGATCAAGATCCACAGTAGCAGTGGGACGAAAACTCTTGCCCCTGAAGTCAAACTCGACAAATATCTCGATGTTGTTACTCATCTAATGTTCCCAAAAAAAACCCGCACAAGGCGGGTTCTCTTCGCATAAATGGGTGAAATTACAACTTCACGACATTTGCTGCTGACAGTCCCTTCTCGCCCTGCTCAACGTCATAGCTGACCTTGTCATTCTCGGCTAGAGTCTTGAAACCGTCGCCCTGGATTGCACGGAAGTGTACGAATACATCATCACTGCCGTCATCCTGCACGATAAAACCAAAACCCTTAGAGTCGTTAAAAAACTTTACTGTACCTGTTGCCATATCAAAAATTACCTTAAAAAATTACAAAACGTATTTCGCCATATCTGATAGATAAACGGCGAACCATAAACTCACTGTACGTCATGCAACCAAAGGCTTGAAATCCAACATCACAATCTTTACCCGTGAATTGCGACGAATTTTATGCAAATCTTCAGGTAGTTACAAGCAGCAATTCAAAACCCATTTTTTCTCAACTTTATCCGCCTCTACATGTAAACTGTAAATCCAGCGGAGGATTAACAGATTCATGTACTATCGACTCATATTGGGGAAGCCATGGCTTACGTTGCTGATAACACTTTGCACTGTCGGCCTCTCAGGAGGCTACGCCCAGAACTTCTACCTGGATGCCTCTGCTGACTCGCTGGTACTAGAGAATGATGAGAGTCTGCGCTACCACCGCTCCATCCAGGGACGTTACGAGGCAGATGAGTTTCTGATCATAACCTACACCCCCAGCAGGGATCTCTTCAGTGCCGAGATCCTCAATGATCTGGAGCAGATGCATAACAAATTGCTCGCTATTGATGCAATCTCGTCGGTCACCAGCATCCTCAATGTGCCACTAATCAACAGCCCCCCGATCACCTTCATCGATATTCAGCGGGAAACTCCAACTCTACAGTCACCATCTACGGATATTGCCCTAGCCCGCAAGGAGTTCCTCACCAGTCCACTATACCGAAACCTGCTGATGAGCCCGGATGGCCGGACCACTGCCATGCAGCTCAATCTGCGAAGAGATGAGATCTATCTGCGCCTGCTGGAGCGCCGCAGTGAACTCCGTGGGTTAAGGCTGAATGGCAACCTGACTGCTGCACAGCAGCAGGAGCTGGAACTGGTCTCTCAACAACTCAAGCAGCATAATATTGCAACACAGGGACAACAACAAACGACCATCACAGCGGTGCGCAAAGTGATGGCAGAACATGCAACAAAAGCGAAGATGCACCTTGGGGGTGTACCGATGATCGTTGCCGACTCCATTGAGTTTGTACGTCACGACCTCGCCACCTTCGGTATCGGGGTGCTGCTTTTTGTAATTGGCATCCTGGCTATTGCCTTCCGTAGACCGCGCTGGATTCTGCTTCCTCTCCTTACCTGCTTTGGAACCGGCACTATCATGGTCGGTTTTCTCGGATGGATGAGCTGGCCGGTAACCGTAGTCTCCTCCAATTTTATTTCACTACTGTTGATCATAACCCTCTCACTGACCGTCCACCTGATTGTCCGCTATCGTGAACTTCATGCCAAAGAGAGCAATATGGGGCAGAGAGAATTGGTGGAAAAGACACTACGCAGCAAGGTACTACCATGCTTCTACACCACGATTACTACTGTTGTTGCTTTTGGCTCTCTAGTAGTAAGTGGCATTCGCCCTGTAATTGACTTCGGTATCGTAATGGCAATCGGCACAGCTGTTGCCATGATAATGGCCTTTACCCTGTTCCCGGCTGCCTTGGTTTTAATGAAGCCACAGGTAATAGCCTCTCGCAAAGATATCACTGGAAAGATTACAGGCGCTGTAGGTGGCTTCATACAATCACAACCGAAGAGTGTGCTTGCCATCTTTGTCCTACTAACAATAACCACTATTGCAGGCATTACCAGACTTAGTGTGGAAAACAGTTTTATAAACTACTACAAACCAACCACCGAGATCTACCAGGGGATGAGACTGATTGATCAGAAGCTCGGCGGCACCACCCCCCTGGAGATTGTTATCGATGCACCAGACTCTTTTCTAAACCCGGAGGAGGAAGAGTACGGGACATACGAGGATGATGAGTACCTCCCCTTTATCAGCGAAATGGGGGAGTTCGGTAAGATCGGGATGGATATGCTCGATCTAGATATCCTCGAAACAGGTGACAACCAGCAGGCCATTGTAGATGAGAGCTACTGGTTCAATAGCTATATGCTTAATGGGGATGTTGCAACTATCCATAACTATCTCGAACGGATGGAGGAGATCGGCAAGGTACAATCCATCACCACCACCATGCAGATACTGGAAGATCTAAATGGCGGAAAAGAAATTGATAATTTTTTCCTTGCTCTGATTCATAAAAACCTGCCGGAATCGATCAGGCAATCCTTAATCAAGCCCTACCTATCAGAGGATGGGAATCAACTTCGATATACCATGCGAGTCTACGACTCTGATCCCGAGTTACGCCGTAATGCATTGATCAAGAAGATCCAGGAGGGTCTAATTGATGATCTTGGCCTTGAGGAGGAGCAGGTTCATGTTACCGGCATGTTGGTGCTATATAACAACATGCTACAGAGTCTGTTCCGTTCTCAAATCATGACACTGGGTTTTGTCTTCCTGGCTATTCTGGTTATGTTTATGGTGCTGTTCCGTAATCTGAAAATGGCAGCTCTTACCATCATACCCAATATGATTGCTGCAGGATCAATCCTTGGACTTATGGGGGCACTGGGAATCCCCCTGGACATCATGACCATTACCATTGCGGCCATTGCTGTTGGTATTGCTGTTGATAATGCAATCCATTACGTCCACCGTTTTACTAACGAGTACAACAAGGATCATGACTACTGGGCGGCAATACAACGTAGCCACAGATCAATTGGCAAGGCGATGTACTACACAACCCTGATTATTGCCTTGGGCTTCTCCATTCTCGCATTCTCTAATTTCATCCCGACAATCTATTTCGGACTGCTTACCGGACTCTCCATGGTAATTGCACTGCTGGCAAACTTGATGCTGCTTCCCCTGCTGATTGTGCTGGTCAAACCGATGAGCAATCGCGCATAACTTGATCAGAAGCTCATTAACAGAAAAACGGCCTGTCGATCTCTCGACAAGCCGTTAATAGATGGCGTCCCCAAGGGACTTAGGAAACCTACGGTATCTATCTGTTTATATTATGTTTATTTAGCTGCAATATTAGTTTATACCCCCAGATATACCCCCATATTTTCAAGCTAACCAACCATTTCTCAGCTATTAAATGCCAGCAAATCACTATGCAGTTAGGTACTTACTCAGAACAAGGGGGGGGTACCCCCCTATCTGAGATCGTGAATGTAAATTTCACTCCCACACTCTAAAACTTCAACTTTTGATTTACTTTAGTAGCACACTAGGCATCCACCATGTCTGAGCAGGCAACTTCCGAGAACGTTAAGGTTTCCCAACATCTAGCCGCTGATATCCTGCCAACATATACAGTTATACTGGTTGGGCTAGATGTCAGGAAACCTTAACGGACTCGGAAGATCAACGCCCTCGTAGCTCACCACCCTCAACTCTCAACATAGATCTATCGCCATACACCCCGTAAGTCCCCATTAGGCTCATCAGATCCCTGTCTGACTCCTCAAGTGTCACAAGGTCAACTTCTTTACCTTTGTGAAATTTGATCAAGAACTGGTACAGCCATGCGGAACTGCCTCCTCCGTAGTCTCGTACAGCAAACAAGTGCAATCCATTGTTCAGCTTACCTTGCCACCAGTAGCAAACTTCTCCAGCATAGCGTTCTTCTATTCGATCACGCTCAGAACAAAATCCATGCTCTCCTAAGAAATCGTCTCTAGTAATGTTATCCTTGTTGTACTCGTTTCGTGCATGCGCAGATTTAGCCAAATCAATCGAAACAGTTGGGCTGGTATTCGTATCTGACAGCCAAGGCACAAACTCTGCAAACACATGAGGTGAGACGATCTTTCCGTTGTAGACGTATGGCAACTCCTCAGAAGCCAGCACGGTTGAGGAAGCTAACAGCAGGATAGCAAGCTTGATCATAGTACCTTTGTGTTCTCCAATTTTTTCTCAAGTTCTGGCACAACGGTTTCAGGATCAACGTCACCATTGTAGGTGTATACAGGGCAGTTCTCGTCTAACGGCTGAAAGTGTGGGTAGTGGACGGTGATATACCCACTTGGTACTATGTATTCTGGGCTGTAGAACTCAATAGTCTGTACAACTACATACTGACACCCTTGGTACTCTACCAAGGACAGCGCCTTGTCCTGATCGAAATCAATAGTCAACTCCTTTCCTAACGGAGTCAGTGATCGATACTGTAGATCTAGTATCTCAATGTGTCCGTCAGCACCATGACGGTGTGACATTCTGTTATTTGGTGACCAGACTGCGTAACGGGTATCGTCAATCTTGAGTGTTTCTGGAAGAGGATCACCATTCCCTGACACCCAACAACCATTGGGGCAGTAAGCTTTCAGTATGTCTTCTTTCTCTACCCAGTCCTTACCTGAATCAATGATAAGCGCAGCAGCCGGAGAGGACGACTCCCAGCCACCAAAAGCGGTACGAGTCTGATCGTTTAGACGCCAGAAGTAGATATCACCCTTTGAAGTCTCTGCTATCTTGTCCTTCTCGTAACAGCCCATTACAAGACCAAACTCAGGGTCTAGTATGTTGCATGGTTCAGGTTCTACGCCGTCTACGCCAGCCTTGTAGGCTGTTACAGCAATGATTGCTACCAAGGAAGCAGTCGCTAAAGAGGATAGATACCTGTTCATTGAGGCAGTGTGTCACAGTTACCCTGCTGAACTAATGTCAAAAGGCTGGAGGCGTAAACTCACCCAAATAATAGAAACACCGAAGTAACACTGAAGTATACATTTTGACGTAATATTGCCACTAAACACCACTAAACTTCTCCTAAAACACGCTATAATGCGGCTATATGCATCGATCATGCTGGTAAATGTTACGAAATGGGTGGAATGAGATACAGCCCAACTTATTCTTTACCATACCCTTGTTGGTACATACATCTCTCTTTTACCCTCAAAGACACGCCCAGAGCAGCAATTCCAGCACCTAATTGTGCGCCAGATTGACCTGCTGCATCAACAGTAGGACGACCCGTTGGTTGATATGGACGCTGAGACGCAATATGTTTTCTAGATGCATCGTCAGCAACAAAATCACAATATTGCTCAGCTTCTGAGAGTGTCATTTTTTGTTCAGCGTACGACAATGGTTTGTATGTAGCACAACCCTGAACCATAACTGTCATTAGAAGTATTACAGCAAGTCTAAGCATTATCATATTTGATTCTCTGGTGCTTCAACCTTGATGCACCATCCTGTCTCACTCGTGTTCTTAGCAAATAAAAGTTGTTGTGATGCATAGATGCTCCATTTTTCTTTATATGAAAATGTAAGATCACGCCTATCGACCCTGATAACTCTCTCCGTACCCCCAACACCAGGCTTTACAGTAGATTGCACCAACTTGTAATCAAAGTAAGATTTCTTCACATTGTAATATTGCTTATAGGAATCAATGGAGTACAGTGCCGAGCTAGACCCTGAGTCAAAACTTAATTGAAACGCACTACAACCAACCGCATCAGGATATCTTGCACGAAACTTAGAACACTCTATATTCTTTCCAAACTTCCCACTCAATTGCGAGTAAATATGATGCTGAGGCACACATAGCAAATTAATATCTTCAGCACTAACCGAAAACGAAACGAACGAACCAGATATAAAC
>CALEHW010000037.1 GCA_937877715.1 uncultured Methylophaga sp.
CCATCCTGTCCGATACGACGCGCCCAGAACAGTCTCCCCTCTCTGCTGATGACGATAATCCCTACATTGGGACGATATCCATTTTCATCAATCACCGCTACAACCCACTCAAAAATTATCCTGTTAAGTAATACCTCGGAGTCTATCACAGAATTGTAGTACCGATTCAGGACCAGCGAGTTGGCTCTCACTGATCCATTTTTACCCCGAGGTTGCCATAATCGGCAGCACAAATGTGCTGTACAATATGCCGATGGCACTGGCTATCTTTGATCTCGACAATACCCTTATCGCAGGAGATAGTGACTATCTCTGGGGAGAATTTCTGGTACGTCACCACCACGTTGATGGTGAGCTCTACCGCAGGGAGAATGAGCGCTTCTACAGTGAATATGCGGAGGGGAGGCTCAATATCGAGGAGTGGCTGGAATTCCAGTTCCGGCCACTTGCTGCCAACCCCGCTACCGTGCTGGAGCAGTGGCGGGAGAAGTTTATTGCGGAGGATATCCTCCCCATCATGCTACCGCAGGCTGCGGAGCTGATTGAATCCCACCGCCAGGCGGGTGACACCCTGCTGATAATCACTGCAACCAACCGTTTTATTACCGAACCGATCTCTGTACTACTGGAGATTCCCCACCTTATCGCCACCAATCCGCAGGTGGTGGATGGAGAGTACACTGGGGCGGTCGAGGGAATCGCATCCTACCAGGAGGGAAAGATAACCCGGCTCAACGAGTGGCTCCGGGAGCATAAGCTCTCAATGGCCGGAAGCACCTTCTATAGCGACTCCCACAATGACCTGGCGCTGCTGGGCCATGTGGACCATCCGGTTGCGGTAAATCCAGACGACACCCTGCGGAGGGTCGCAACAGAGAGGGGATGGCCCATTCTCTCACTACGTGGATAGTAGAGAATGTACAGAAGAGTCAAGAGAGCACGCGTTCAACTCTCATCAAAAAAGATCCGGGGGAGACAATGAACCGAACCTTGCTAAAAATAGCCCAACCAGTTTTTCTGGCATCTCTGATCGGTCTCATCTTTCTCCTCTTCAGGGAGAGTTTTGCCACAGCCAAGATCATCCACCTGCTCGCCCTGATATCCTGGTTTGCCGGACTCTTCTACCTGCCACGCCTCTTTGTCTACCACGCAATGACGGATGAGCAATCCGTGGATGAGAACCTGAAGGTGATGGAGTACAAACTCTTCTACTACATCATGACCCCAGCGATGATATTGACCCTACTGACTGGAATCTGGATGGTTGAGCTATGGCGGTGGAGTATGCCTGGATGGCTCCATCTGAAACTTGCACTGGTTCTACTACTGCTGATCTACCACTATCAGTGCTGGAGGCATCTCAATCTGTTCAGTCGCAACAACAACTGCAACAGTCACACCTACTATCGCCTCTTCAACGAGATTCCGACCCTGCTGCTGATCGGAATCGTTATTCTGGTTGTGGCAAAACCTGTTCTGTAACTATAAAAAACCCGGGTCAAGCCCGGGGTTTTCCTCTTCTGTGGTGCCGTGCCGTTAGGAGCAGCCACCACCTGCGGACGCAGATGCGCAAGTTCCACAGCCACTATCTGCAGCTGTTTTGGTATTATTAAATACGAAACTCGGGCCCTGTGGGCCATTCACATAATCAATCTCTACACCATCCAGAGTTGCCAGACACTGCGGGTCAACATAGATGTTTAGGGTATCAGATTCCAGCACAGCGTCATCCTCAGAGATACTATCAGCAAATGTCATCCCCCATTGGGTGCCACTGCAACCACTGCCCGCCACATAGATACGAACGCCCTTGATCTCATCATTATTCTCAGATTGTAAAAGTGCAACCAGCTGTTGCTGTGCATCACTGGAAATCTTGAACTCATCGGTAACTGTTGTTGACATCATTCTAAACCTCTTTCTCATTTCACCAGACCGGCGCATTGTACCACCTTCTCGATAAAGAGAAAATATTTTCCCGACTAAAATGGTCGGGATATGCTCGCCCTCTCTATTCTCGGACAAGCTCCTAGCCAAGAGAGAGGGTGGACGCTAGAATCGAACCCTATGGAGAAGAGAAGAATCACATTTATTGGCGGCGGCAACATGGCCTTCAGCCTGATTGGCGGATTAACTTCGGGAAACTGTCCCGGATCCAATATTAGCGTCTCTGACCCCAAAGAGGAAAATCTGGAGATGATGGAGGAGAGGTTCGGGATCATTCCCTTCCTCTCCGACAACCCAGCAGCGATAGAGGGGGCTGACGCTGTGGTACTGGCTGTCAAGCCTCAGCTCCTCTCTGATGTCGCAACAGAGGTTAGCAAGGCTATTCAAAGACAGAACCAGAATACCCCGCTCATTATCTCAATTGTCGCCGGAATCAGGGAGTCCGACCTGCAGAGGTGGCTTGGGGGTGGCTGTGCAATCGTACGCACCATGCCAAACACCCCTGCGCTACTGCGCAGCGGTGCAACCGGACTCTATGCCAACCCAGAGGTCTCGGAGGAGCAGAGAGATTTTGCCGAATCGATCATGCGTGCCGTTGGCACCACCACCTGGCTTAATGAGGAGAGTCAACTGGATGCTGTAACCGCCCTCTCTGGCAGTGGGCCCGCATATTTCTTTCTCTTTATGGAAGCAATGGAGGCTGCCGGCAGAGAACTTGGGCTGCCACAAGAGACTGCCCGCATGCTAACTATTCAAACCGCTTTTGGTGCCGCCAAGATGGCTCTGGAGCGTCCGGAGAGCAGTAGTGAACTACGCACAATGGTGACCTCACCAGGTGGAACCACCGAGCGAGCCATCGCCGTTTTTCAGGAACAGGGGCTGGAGAGAATTGTGGGAGAGGCCCTGACCGCTGCACGCGACCGCTCCATTGAGATGGCCGAGATCCTAGGGAAAAGATGAGGAGGAACTGATGATGTCACACACTTCCGGAGCTGGAATTTTTCTGTTGCAGGCACTGTTCGGGGTTTTTATTCTGGTTGTACTGATGCGTTTCCTGTTCCAGCTTATGCGTGTCGATTTCTACAATCCGATCACCCAGATGATCTCCCGTATCAGTGACCCGATTCTCACTCCTCTGCGTGCTGCTCTCCCTTCGACACGACGGGTGGATGGAGCCTCATTGGCTCTACTGCTATTGTTGCAATTTCTCCACCTGCTCTCCATCACCGCTATCCAGGGAGTAGATGCATCCCTATCGGGGCTGGCTGTGCTCTCGCTGAGCGAGATTCTCTCCCTGACTGCCGGCATCCTCTTCTGGTCGATAATTATTCTGGCTGTGCTGAGCTGGTTTCAGCCCCGCACTCACCACCCCGGGATCACACTGCTCCAGCAACTGACAGATCCACTGGTGCGGCCAATCCGTCAGCGCATCCCACCAACCAGCGGAGTTGATCTCTCTCCACTGGTTACCCTGCTTGGGATCAAACTAGCTGAATTCCTGCTGGTTGCGCCACTACGCGATGTCGCCTCCATGCTGCTCAGATAGCACTCTACTCTGATTGCGTCCAGCCCGAAGTGTCATTAAACTCTCGCTATGCCTGAGCACATCTCTGAAGATTCTGTTGGTCTGGTTACGCCACAGAAGATCCATTTTAATCAACCCCTAGAGCTGGAGAGTGGGCATACACTCCCATCCTATGATCTGCTATATGAGAGTTATGGCACACTCAGTGCGGAAAGAACCAATGCTATTCTGATCTGTCACGCCCTTTCCGGCAACCACCATGCAGCCGGCTACCACAGCATGGAGGATCGCAAACCAGGATGGTGGGAGACCGCTATAGGGCCAGGAAAACCGATTGATACCAACCGCTTTTTTGTAGTGTGTCCCAATAACCTGGGAGGCTGTGACGGGTCGACAGGACCAACCAGCACCAACCCCGAGACGGGGAGACCATATGGCCCTGACTTTCCAATCGTTACCGTCGGTGACTGGGTGAAGAGTCAGGCGCGACTAGCTGATGAGCTTGGTATCGACAGCTGGGGTGCAGTAATTGGTGCCAGCTTGGGAGGGATGCAGGTGCTACAGTGGAGCATCACTTTCCCTCAACGGATCCAGCACGCCATTGTCATTGCAGCCGCCTCAAAACTGACTGCCCAGAATATCGCCTTCAACGAAGTTGCCCGCCAGGCTATCCGCACAGATCCAGATTTTCATGAGGGCAGATATCTTGAGCACGATATGCTACCGGAGAGGGGGCTCAGACTGGCAAGGATGCTGGGGCATATTACCTATCTCTCGGATGAGTCGATGGGAGCAAAGTTTGGGCGTGAGCTACGTGAAGGTAAACTCAACTACGGTTACGAGGTTGAGTTCCAGGTAGAGAGCTACCTGCGCTATCAGGCTGACTCCTTTGTGGGGAAATTCGATGCCAATACCTACCTGCTGATGACCAAAGCGCTGGACTATTTTGACCCCGCCCGTGCTCATGGCGATGATCTTGGTGAGGCTCTGCGCAAAGTCTCCGCAAAATTTTGTGTCATCTCCTTCACCAGTGACTGGCGCTTCTCCCCACAGCGCTCACGGGATCTGGTTCGTGCCCTGCTGGATAATGACCTCAATGTCAGCTATGCGGAGATTACAGCACACCAAGGACATGATGCATTTCTGATGCCTATCCCACACTATCTTGATATCTTCCACGCCTACATGGAACGAATCACCGTATACCCACTACCTGGCCTGCCTGCCATAGAGGAGTCCTGATTATGCTTCGTCCAGACCAGGATATGATCTGCAACTGGATCCACCCAGAGAGTAGAATCCTTGATCTCGGTTGTGGTGATGGAACCCTGCTGAGGCACCTCACCGAGCAGCTCAATGTCGATGGATATGGACTGGAGCTGGATGACAGCAATGTGCTTAGCAGCCTGAGAAACGGTATCAATGTAATTCAATCTGACCTGGATAGAGGACTCACCGACTACTTCGATGATGACTCCTTCGACTATGTGATCATGAGCCTGACCCTTCAGGCAATGAACTTTCCGGACCGGCTACTGGATGAGATGCTACGGGTGGGGCGACAGGGGATCATAACCTTCCCCAACTTTGGCCACTGGAAGAACCGGATCCAGCTGATGTTCAAGGGGAGAATGCCAGTCACCAACGCACTCCCCAACAGCTGGTATAATACCCCGAATATCCACCTCTGTACTGTTACCGACTTTGAGAAACTGTGTGAGCAGAAGGGTATACGTATCCTTGAGCGCTCTGTGATTGACAACCGACACCGGGAACAGCCACTACTCAAGCTATCCCCAAATCTGTTGGGTGAGACCGCCATCTACCGTTTCGAGCGCCTGCCGTATCACCAATAATTTACCGGCCTAACATAGCCTGGGTATATCTTGACATTCCACAATAATTGAGACACTCTTGTCGGGATAGCCAGCTAATAATAACGACATAATAAATACCAAAGAAAAATAGAAATGAAAGCAAGATTTACCCTTTTCACTCTACTCTGTGGACTCCTACTTTCTCTTCAGGCAACTGCTGAACAATCTGCTACCTTTGGTGACTATGTGGTGCATTATAATGCATTTCGCTCTGACTCCATTCCAGCCGAGGTCGCTAGCCGCCATGGCATTGTACGCAGCAACCACAGGGCAGTGCTCAATGTCACAGTGCTGAAGAGGGCTGATAATGGCACCACAACCCCAATCGCTGCACGAGTCTGGGGATCTGCAACCAACCTCAATAACCAGCTTAATACGCTGCACTTTTTCCCGGTTCGCGAACAGAATACGATCTATTACCTTGATCAGTTCCGCATCGACAACAATGAGACCCTGAAGTTTGAGATCCATGTTGATCCCAATCCATTCAGCACCAACCCCGCTGATGTTGGAAAAAGCGACAATGAGGGTACAGTTGAGACCATAGAGTTTACCCAGAACTTCTATACCGGCTAAATTGCAACTGTTTCTGTAACTGTCGTCAGACCACCCGCTCGTTGCCGCCATCAATCGGTAGCTGTGCTGCCGTGGTCTTGGCAAACAGTGGGCCACACATCTCTGCGGTGAGTTCTGCTACATCACGACTGGTAACTTCAACCCCAAGCAGGTTGCGGGTCTTGTACTGCTCAATGGTGAGTCCGTAGTGGTCCGCCCGGCTCTGCAGCACCTCATCGCTCCAGATCCCGGTATCAAAGACCGCATCAGGGTGGAGTGCATTGAGACGAATCCCGTCCGCACCCCACTCCAGCGCAGCGATACGCATCAGCTGGGTAAGTGCCGCCTTGGATGCTGAGTAGGCGGCAGCACCTGCTCCGGGTGCTAGAACATTCTTCGAACCCATAACCACCACGCGCCCACCGTTGGGGGCCTGCCTCAGCAGCGGATAAGACTCCCGCAACAACGAGAGGTTGCTGTCGAGGTTGACCCTCATAACCTGCTGCCAACGCTCGCTCTCAAGCCTGGCAATTTCGGTGCCGCCGGGGAAGAGGCCAGCATTCAGCACCACCATATCGAGTCCGCCAAAACGCCTTACCCCCTGCTCTAGGGCGCGGCGCTGCCCCTCCTCATCGGTAATATCGGAGCAGACTCCCAAGAAGGCTGGTGAGGAGATCAGATCGGTGATCTGCGGATTGATGTCCAGACCAATGACCGCAGCACCACGCTGCAGGAAAGAATCCACACAGGCCCTGCCAATTCCGGAGGCGGCACCAGTTACCAGCACCACCTCACCCTGAAACATCGGCGCCTTCCCACCCTTTCTCAGTTTCGCCTGTTCCAGATCCCAATACTCCAGATCAAAGATGTCAGCTGCAGGAAGTGCCTGCCACCCCCCCAGCATCTCTGCTCGCTGGATACAGACCATAGTGTGTTCATAGAGATCAGATACAATGCCTGCCTCCTGTGCACTCTTCCCTACCACACAGAGCCCGAACTCCCGATCCAGCACCACCCGTGGTGCCGGATCCACCATCCTCTTCTCCTCTCTGGCATGGGATGAATGAGTGTCAAAATAGCTGCGGTACTGCTCAACATAGCCAGAGACCGAACGACCGATTAGCGGAATCCGTTTGGTGCGTAGTACATGGTCAGGGGTGGCCGGCCCCCTGGTGGCGATCTCTACCAGGTCGAGGCGATCGACAAAACTGAATCCGGCTGTACTCTCCGTCATCTGCAGTACCATCGGGCGCCGTGCTGCGGCGGAAATCTCTGCCCGTAGCGTAGCCAGAGACTCCCGCAGCTCTTCCTCAATAGCCACCGGGGCAGACTCCTCAATCTCCCATGCCCTCTCCTGTTCCAGGCTCTGCTCAGCCACGGAGACCAGCTCGATCATCCGCTCATAGGACTCCTGCGCAGAGTCACTGAAGGTGAAGACCCCATGGTTGAGCAGAACCATTCCGATGGTCTCAGCAGTCGCCTCCTTGGCAAATGCCTCCCCCACCTGACGGGCCAGATCAAATCCCGGCATCACATAGGGAAGCACAATTACCCGCTCACCGTAGAGCTGACGGATTCTCTGCTCGCCATCTGCTGTATTGGTCAGGGTGACTACAGCATCGGCGTGGGTATGATCGACAAAACGGAAGGGGAGCACTGCATGGAGAATAGTCTCCACCGAGGGGGATGGTGCCCCGGCAACAGTCATCTGGGTCTTCAGTTCGTTGACCATCTGCGGATCACTCAGGGTCTCCAGTTTTGCCAGCTTTTGCATCGGCTCCAGCCGTACCGGAGCAAACCCTTCTGCCTCGATGGTGGCAAGATCCCAACCACTTCCCTTGACGTAGAGGATCTCCTCATCCTCACCCACTAGGTTGGTCTCTCTCACCTTGACTGAGGTATTACCACCGCCATGCAGCACCAGGGTGGGGTTACTGCCCAGCAGACGTGAGCTGTAGACCCGCAGCTCCAGATCACCGCTGCACCTTGCGGCCTCTTCACTATTCCAGAGGGATGCTATCTTCTCTCTCATCTGGTTCTATTCCTTTTGTATATTATGGTTTGTTGGGTATGGTTGGGGCTAATCTTGTGGCCGATACGCCACAATAACAGCAGTGCCGGTACCACCATCAGGGCAGTGAGCAAAAAGAAGGTGAACCAGTCTCCCCCAAGTCCATCCACCACCACCCCGCTGAAAGAGGCGACTGTGGTCCTCCCGAGGTTTCCCAGAGATGCCATCAGCGCATACTGGGTTGCGGTATAGGTGCGGCTGGTGAGGTAGGAGATAAAGGTGACAAAGGTGACGGTTGCGAAGGCGGAGGTGAAGTTGTCAAGAATCACCGCGATGGCAAAGATGGTGGTGTTTGGGCCAGACAGGGCCAACCAAGAGAAGAGCAGGTTGGTCGATGCCATTGCAATACCACCAATCATTAACCCTCGCACGATCCCGAAACGAGCGTTGAAGACCCCTGCAACTAGGGAGAAGATAATGGTGACCCACCACCCCACCAGCTTGGAGTAGGTGGCAATATCACTATTACTGAAACCAATCTCCTTATAAAAGACGATCGACATCCTCCCCAGGAAGGCCTCCCCTAGCTTGAAGAGAAAGATGAAGGCCAGCACTGAAAATGCTAGTTTCCAGCCGTTGCGGCGGAAGAACTCAGCAAATGGCTCAACCACAGTAACGGCCCACCAGGCCATCCAGTGTTGCGCCTGGTGGGACCCCAGATGGTGTTCCTGCAGCTCCTCCTCATAGTGGATCTCGGAGTCGTGCTGGCACTGCTCTCTTCTGCTCTCCGGCTCGCGAATCCACCACACCAGCAGAGAGAGCAGCGCCATCATCCCGGCCAGCATCAGATAGACTGATGACCACTCCATCCCTGGCAGATCAGAGAGGTAAAGTGCGGCGGCCCCGGGTAGACTGAATCCGGTCCACCAGCCACTGGTGGTGATGGCAGCAGCATAGGGGATGCGATCACTCTCGTCACTGCCAATAATCTCGATACGGTAGGCGTCCACCGCAATATCCTGGGTTGCCGAAGCAACCGCAATCAGCAGTGCCAACAAACTGGTCCAGAGCAGGCTGACTTCCGGGTTGGTCAGACCGATCGCAATGGCAGCAGCAATGATAATCCACTGCATCAGCACGATCCAGGAGCGGCGTTGCCCCAACCACCTGCCCAACAGGGGTAGATGGAGACGATCCAGCAACGGGGCCCAGAGAAAATTGAGTGCATAGACAATGAAGACCGAGCCAAAGAAGCCGATGGCGGTGCGGGTCAGACCCGCCTCCTGCAGCCAGGCGGTCATTGCAGAGCCGATCAGAACCCAAGGGAATCCACTGGAGAATCCAAGCAGAAAGATCCAGAGTAATCTCCTGTCCCGAAACATGGAGAGTGACTGGTAAATCGAAGCCATGGGGGAATTCTGCGTCAAGAGTATGGGGCTACCAAAGGTATCTGAAAGGCAGTGAGTATATAATGGCTCCATTCGATACGCTATACTCACAGCTTTTTGGAGCCGCGAAAAAGATGCAGAGTTACAAGAGGGATTTTCTCGATTTTGCCATCAGCGCCGAGGTCTTGCGCTTTGGTGAGTTCACCCTGAAATCAGGCCGGGTCAGCCCCTACTTCTTTAATGCTGGGCTATTTAATACCGGCAACCACCTCGCCCGCCTTGGAAAGTACTATGCGCAGGCAATTGTCGAGAGTGGCATCGAATTTGATCTGCTCTACGGCCCCGCCTACAAGGGGATCCCGTTGGCTGCAGTTACTGCAGTCTATCTCTCCGAAGAGCATAACCTGGACACACCTTTTGCCTTCAACCGCAAAGAGGCGAAGGACCATGGTGAGGGAGGGGTGATCGTGGGAGCCCCACTTGAGGGGCGTATCCTGGTAATCGACGATGTGATCTCGGCCGGCACCTCAGTACGAGAATCTGTTGATATTATCCAAGCTGGTGGTGCCGCGTTTGCTGGTGTGGTGATCTCGCTCGACCGCCAAGAGCGCGGCCAGGGAGAGCTCTCCGCTATCCAGGAGGTGGAATCACAGTATGGGGTAAAGGTCGCCAGCATCGTCACCCTTACCGATCTTGTTACATACCTGAAAGAAAATTCCAGAATGGATGAGGCCCTAGAGAGGGTTCAACAATATAGAGAGCAATACGGCGCCTAGACCGCAACCGGCAGGCCTCTGCTCTAACCACCTGTCTGCTTTAACAAGGCGTCCATGCCGTAACGCTGGGCAATCATTGCCAGCTGCTTTCTGTAGTACATTACCGCACTGTTGTTGTTTGCTGAGACATCATAGATCTTCCACCCATTTTTGGTGGGGTGAAAACGGAAGGTGATCTTCACCGGAAAACCGCGCGGATGGGTGATGCGGGCTGCCACACTCACCTCCTTGCCGAAGCGTGACCGTTTTGCCGGATAGAATGTCACCCGATGGTTGGTATAAGCATAGGTTGCAATCTGCTGGCCAAGTGCTGTCATGAACATCTCTCTGAGTTTGCCCGAGAGCTTCCTGATATCCTCGTCACTCATCTCCTTGGACATCTTGCCCGCCGCCAAGCGCGTCATATGTTCAAAATCAAAATACGGCCCAAGCTCCTTGTTGACATAATCAAGCACATTGGAGAGATCTGTACTGCCCACACGGCGCAGGTAAGAGAAAGTCTGCTCTACCCCCTGACGCAGCAGCTGGTCAGGCGTTGCCTCCCGGATTGGCTGGTAGCGACGCATTGGAACCGGGGGGCTGTATGGGGAGCCGCGGTATGCGCCTGGAGCGCCAGAGTATGTGTTACCACCACGATATCCATAGCGCTTGTAGTAATCTTGTGCCGATGCGGCTGGTATGACCATGGCGATACCAACTATCACCATCAGCAGATTGTGGACCAATGTATGCTTCATCTAATGTCGTTCTCTGTAAACACTCTAACAATTGCCTCGCTATTAAAAAATGCCCAGCCCGGGAACCCTTCTCCCGATCTCATGCCCTGGTTGCACATCCGCAACAGGCGGCACACTCACCAAGTGACAAGCTGTAATTCAGGCTCAAAACAGTGCCATTTAGACACACAATTGAGCAACTGGGCAAGCTAGAGGAAAACTATAATCTGATCTCAACTGAGGTACGAGGTCGAGCAACCAATGAATGGCACTGGCAACCGTCACCCACACTTGCTCTCTCCACAATTCAGACAGGTCATGCAGCCATCCATCTTGACCACTGCCTTGGTACTGCATTTTACACAGAGTTGCGCCCCTGCCGGGAAACTGCTGCTCACGGACGTAGTGGCAGTTCCAGCACTACTATCTACTGAACCATCTACCCCAGCACTACCCTTGGTCCCTGTAGCAACGCCCTTCCCTTGGCTACTCGACCCCGCACCTCGGTTTTCGAACTCTGCCCGCTTCTTGGCCAGAAACTCCTTTTGGTGGTCATCCATGCAGTCACCGCCAATCATGCCGATGAATTTGAGATGGCACTCGATGCAGTCCCCGATCTCAGCCACCAGCGAGGGCATGTATTTTCCACCCTTCTTGAAGTAGCCGCCTCGCGGGTCAAATACAGAACGAAGTTCCTCCACCAAGAAGGTGACATCACCACCCTTGCGGAATACCGCGGAGATAATCCTGGTTAGTGCCACAATCCACTGGAAGTGGTCCATATTCTTGGAGTTGATGAACACCTCAAACGGGCGACGCTGCTCATGGTCTGTCCCTTCATTGAGAATCATGTCGTTGACGGTCACATAGAGAGCATGCTCAGAGAGCGGGGTCTTGATTTTATAGGTTGACCCCAGCAGATGCTCCGGGCGCTCCAGCTTTTCATGCATCTGGATGACGTTGCTCTTCTCCCCTGCAGAAGACTCTGGCGCCACCTCAGGAGCTGCGGCTGCAACCTCCTCCTCAACAACTTGATATCCGATAATCTTGTTTTCGATCTTTACTGCCATTTTCCTCTTCTCCTGAAAGTTCTCAGAACTTTCCGTAATATCCCTCTTTCAATGCATCATAGAGATTGGCTGCCGTGTGCAGCTCCCCATCATATTCAATCTCTTCGTTGCCCTTAACCTCCACAGTGGTGCCATCCTCAAGCTCAAACTTGTAGGTGGTGTTTTCCAGATCCTCATCCTTGACCAGTACCCCCTGGAACACCTCTGGGTTAAAGCGGAAGGTGGTGCACCCCTTGAGCCCCTTCTCGTAGGCGTAGAGATATACATCCTTGAACTCCTGGTAGTCAAAATCGGTAGGGATATTGATGGTCTTGGAGATGGAGGAGTCGATCCACTTCTGTGCCGCCGCCTGCACATCGACATGTGCCTTGGGGCCGATGGTATCGGAGGAGATAAAGTAGTCCGGAAGCCGGTTCTTCTCATCCTCGGCAAAGGGTGCCGCATCCGGGTTGACCATCTCGCGATAGGCGAGAAGCTCATAGGAGAGAACATCGACCTTCTCCTTGCTCTTCTTCCCCTCTCGAATCACGTTACGTGAGTAGATGTGAGAAAAGCTTGGCTCAATGCCGTTGCTGGCGTTATTGGCGAGCGACAGAGAGATAGTGCCGGTAGGGGCGATGGAGCTGTGGTGGGTGAAGCGACACCCCTTCTCTGTCAGTGCGGCAATCAGCTCAGGATCCTCCTGCGCCACCTGCTGCATATAGCGGCTATATTTGGCGTGAAGCACTCTGCCGGGGATCTTCTCCCCCACACTCCAGCCATCAGCCACCATCTCCGGACGTTGGCGTACCATCTCCGGGGTGATCTCGAACTCCTGCTCCATAACCGGGGCCGCCCCTTTCTCCTCTGCCAGCTCCAGACCAGTCTTCCAGCCGGTGAGGGCGAGCTCTTTGGTTATCTCCTCGGTGAACTTGAGTGACTCCTTGTCCCCATACTCCATACCGAGCATGGTCATGGTAGAGCCGAGCCCGAGGTAGCCCATCCCGTGGCGCCGCTTGTTTTCGATCTCATCCCGCTGTTTGCCGAGTGGGAGGCCGCTGATCTCAACCACATTATCGAGCATGCGGGTAAAGATGGAGACCACCTTGCGGTAGCTCTCCCAGTCAAATTCAGCCTGGTCGGTAAAGGATTTCTTGACGAAACGGGTCAGGTTGATGGAACCAAGGAGACAGGCACCATAAGGTGGCAGTGGCTGCTCACCGCATGGGTTGGTTGCCCGCACTACCTCATCAAACCAATTGTTGTTCATCTCGTTGACCTTGTCGATAAGAATGAAACCTGGCTCGGCGTAGTCGTAGGTAGAGGACATGATCACATCCCAGAGGCGTTGGGCGCGGACGGTCTTGTAGACCTTACAGGCGACCAGCCCCCGGTCGTTGGTGACATGAGAATCCGCCTCGGACCACTCGCGCCAGACAATATGCTGTGAATTATCAAGGTCCAGTTTTTCGTTATCAATAACCTTCTGGCTTGCCGGGAAGGCGAGCGGCCAGTCACTGTCAGCACGTACCGCCTCCATGAACTCCTTGGTTACCAGCAGTGAGAGGTTGAACTGGCGCAGTACTCCATCCTGGCGCTTGGCCCTGATGAAATCCATCACATCGGGATGGCCTACATCAAAGGTTGCCATCTGTGCGCCACGTCGCCCTCCGGCCGAGGAGACGGTAAAGCACATCTTGTCATAGATATCCATAAAGGAGAGTGGTCCGGAGGTATAGGCTCCAGCACCGGCAACAAATGCACCTTTGGGGCGCAGGGTGGAAAACTCATAACCGATACCGCAACCCGCACGCAAGGTCAGCCCAGCCTCGTGTACCTTTTCCAAAATCCCATTCATTGAGTCCTCAACGGTACCGGAGACGGTACAGTTGATGGTTGAGGTAGCCGGCTTGTGCTCCTGTGCGCCTGCATTTGAGGTGATCCTCCCCGCCGGTATTGCCCCGTGCTGCAGGGCCCAGAGAAACTCCTGATACCATCTCTCTTGTAGTTCCGGACCCTCCTCTACATCGGCTAGGGCACGGGCCACACGCTGGTAAGTCTCCTTAATGGTCTGATCGATATTCTCGCCATCCTTACTCTTGAGACGGTATTTCTTATCCCAGATATCGAGAGATGCGGACTGAAAAAGTACGGCCTGAGCACCATCTTTGGCACTGTCATCGGTGCTGTTCGCAGATACGGAACGCAGTTGAGCGGTCTTCATATTGTAAGTTCTCCCCCCTATTGGTGAACTAAGCAAGATTAAAACTGGGTGGTTGCCTGTTTTGGCGCAAACACCATATGTTGTGTGTCAGAAAATCAAGCTTACCATCATAATGGAGCGAGTCAACAACTATGACATCGCAAGCAAATAACTATATCTGTTTGATCTGTATGGTATTTTACTATATCCTTCTAAAGGATAACCCTTTTTTTTCAAAAGGATAGCGCGTTTGGTGTTTTTTTCACAAACACTACATATTGTGCCTATAAACATTTTGTCAACACAGTTATCCACAGTATAAATTGACTTTCGCCCCATAGATGTCATCCTCCACAGAGCATGGAATATCACGACTACTACAAGACCCTTGGGGTCTCGAGAGACGCCTCTCAGGATGAAATTAAGAAGCAGTATCGACGGCTTGCACGCAGATATCACCCTGATGTGAGCAAGGAGGCAGATGCGGAGCAACGTTTCAAGGAGGTTGCCGAGGCCTATGAGGTATTGAAGGATCCTGAAAATCGGCGCTCCTACGATCAGCTTGGAGCCAACTGGAGGGCCGGAGAGGAGTTCCGCCCGCCACCTGGGTGGGAGGGCGCATTC
>CALEHW010000038.1 GCA_937877715.1 uncultured Methylophaga sp.
ACTGCCTGAAAAAACTGATCGAAAAGGGGTGGATCAAGGCAAAAAACTTCCACAATAGCGAAAATAAAAAATCTTACGCTTATCTCCTTACTCCAAAAGGGATAGAAGAGAAGGGAAAACTTACCATAGCCTTCCTGCAGAGAAAGATGGAGGAGTATGAGATGTTGAAAAGTGAAATTACTCAGCTACAGGAGGAGATAGAAGGATAATGAAAATAGCAATAGCGGGCACAGGCTACGTTGGTCTCTCCAACGCAATGCTCCTTGCCCAGAACAAGGAGGAGACTTATCAGGGAGCAGAATTCGTCATTATTGCCCTCACAACTTGCTAAACTTGCAGGCCTGACCCCGCATTACAAAAATCAGCTCAGGTGAGCTATCGCTTCCTTGATGGTGATCATCAGCGTCATATCATTGGTCGGAGAGGTGCTAAAACCTCGTCGCAGATAATAGTCTCTAGCATCTTCTGAGATTGCATGAACCAAGATCCCCTTTACCCCAACTTGCTCAGCCACGCCGATCACTCGCTGGATCGCATCTTTGAGTATTCCACGCCCAATTCCAGACTTTTGATAGCCTTTATCGGTCGCTAAACGTCCCAGTATCATCACAGGAATGGGGTCGGGCATATTTCTACGAAACTTGCCTGGGGTGTTAGTTCGTTCAACTGAGCCAGTAGCTAAGGTGTAGTAGCTGATTACCCTGTCATCGTCACAGACAACATAGGTACGGGAGCCGCCATTGGATTCATTTTTAAGCGCTGTTTTCTGTAACCACTCATCGAGAACTGGATCACCACAATCAAAGGAGCTGGTATCGTGCTCCTCCGCGAGCGGGGTAGGGGCGCTTATTCCCACGGAGCTTTGGTAGCAAGCAGTGACCGCAGTGCAGGATTGTCTTTAACGGGTGCATCAAGGGCTGCTTCAAAAGCAGCAAAAGCCTCGTCATCGAGGGCAAACAGGCGTTGGTCGAGCAAGACGTTCTCGGCCTCCTTGCAAGCTGCATCGAGCATAAAGCTGGTGATCTTCTTGCCGGAGACTTCGCAGGCACGATCAATGAGCTGGCGCTGGGTTGGGAGCGCTCTGAGATTAATAGGTACCTCCCGTTTCATTGCTACTTGCATCTTTATCTCTCCTGATAGTGTTTAGGGTAAGTATAGGTATTTGTGTAGCAAAATGCTATACAAATATCGTTAAGTTTCCTAGTTAGCCATTGGGTTTCTTGATCATCTCTCCGAATGAGAGAAAATAGAGCCAGCATGCTAAACTTGCAGGCCTGACCCCGCATTATAAATACTTTCTTATTATTTTTATTGGCAATGCTAATTAATGAAGTGGTTAGCTTTT
>CALEHW010000039.1 GCA_937877715.1 uncultured Methylophaga sp.
TCATGATCTCGCAGGTCTCCTCGAAGTGGGTGTAGAGGAAACTCTCCTCATGGTGAGCAAGACACCACTTCGCCATAATTGATCCGCCGCGGGAGACGATTCCTGTTGTCCGCTTTGCCGTCATCGGCACATGAAGCAGTAGCAGGCCGGCATGGATTGTGAAGTAGTCAACCCCCTGCTCCGCCTGCTCAATCAGGGTGTCTCGCATGATCTCCCAGCTCAGCTCCTCAGCAATCCCATCCACCTTCTCCAGTGCCTGATAGATTGGTACTGTTCCAATTGGGACTGGGGAGTTGCGGACAATCCACTCACGAGTCTCATGAATATTCTTTCCGGTGGAGAGATCCATAACCGTATCGCCACCCCAACGGATTGACCAGGCCATCTTCTCCACCTCCTCCTCAATTGAGGAGCCGAGGGCAGAGTTACCGATATTGGCGTTGATCTTGGTCAGGAAGTTACGGCCAATAATCATCGGCTCCACTTCCGGGTGATTGATGTTTGCAGGGATGATCGCACGCCCCCTCGCAATCTCATCGCGCACAAACTCCGAGGTAATTACCTTTGGAATTGAGGCGCCAAAAGATTCACCTGGATGTTGCTGTAGCAGGCTCTGATCCTGAACCGCCTCCAGCTGCTGATTTTCACGAATCGCCACATATTCCATCTCCGGGGTGATGATCCCTTTCCGTGCATAGTGCATCTGGCTGACGTTGTGGCCACTACGGGCACGACGTGGTTTTCTTGCGCCGTGGAAACGTAGTGTTGCCAGATCAGGATCCTCCGCCCGCTGCTGACCATAGCTGGAACTAAGTTGCTCTAGTACCTCGGTATCCCCACGCTCTTCGATCCAGGGGGCACGGACGGGATCTAGCCCCTGCCTCAGATCCACCTGAACGGCAGGGTCGGAGAATGGGCCAGAGGTGTCATAAACATGAACCGCGCTGTCGTCCGACAGCTGAATCTCGCGCATCGGCACCCGGATATTGGGTCGACTCCCCTCTACATAGATTTTTCTGGACTGGGTAAATGGTTCTACTGCAACGGCACCAGCCTGGTGAATCCGGGCATGTACGTCCTCTTCTGTTGCAGACATGGCTCTTGCATTCATCGATCTATCCTTCGCTTCCCTACGCCGGCATGATCCGGGTCAGGTATCTGGGCACTGTGTACGTTATGGCTCCCAAGGGTCTATTCTCAGCCCGAAGCAGTAACTTGACGGGCACCCCTAGCAGTTCGAATCTGTGCACTATATCATAGAGCTATCCGATAGCCCCTTTCGAGAATTTTGATGTGGAGATGAGTATGAATCTGAAGCAGGCACGACTAAACATGGTAGAGCAGCAGATCCGCCCCTGGGATGTGATGAACAGCCGCGTGTTGAACACAGTGGAGGATATCCCCAGACACCGCTTTGTAGCAGAATCTCAACAGACACTAGCCTACATGGATTTGGCCCTGCCGATTGGTGAGGAACAGAAGATGATGGAGCCTAGACTGGAGGCCCGCATGGTGCAGACGCTGGATCTGCAGAAAAATGAGACTGTTCTGGAGATCGGCACAGGAAGTGGTTATGTCACCGCCCTGCTCTGCAGACTGGGGGCATCAGTCCGCAGTATAGAACTGCATGAGAGCCTGATGGAACAGGCCAAGGATAGATTAACCGCTGAAGGGATCGGAAATTTCATTCTGGAGAGCGGAGATGCACTCTCTGAAAGCTGGTCCCCCAATAGCCAGTATGATGTTGTTGTTCTGACCGGAGCTGTTCAGGAGGTTCCGGAAAAACTGAAGAGCATGGTCAACCAGGGCGGGCGTCTGTTTGCCATTGTAGAAAACGGTGGAGTAAAAACTGCTCTGCTGATGACTCTATCTGATGAAGAGAGTTGGGTTACGGAGCAGCTGTTTGAGACCGAGGTAGAGAACCTGGCTACCCCGGAAAGAGGGTCATTTACCTTCTGAGGAGATCCTCAGCAACCCTGTTTACCCCCTCCATCAGGCGATCCAGTGCGCCCCTGTTCTGCTCGACTACGCGCCTCCCTTGTATACCAATCTGCTGCCATTTTTCCCTGTTCTGAAACAGGTCGATTACGGCATCAGCCAACTGATCTGCACTGGTTACCTCCTGTGCTGCCCCTCGGTCTATCAGCAACTGACTGGCCTCGGCAAAATTGAAGCGGTGCGGCCCAAATAGCACTGGCTTGCCTAGTGCGGCAGGCTCCAGCATGTTGTGGGAGCCGGTCGGGACCAGACTGCCGCCCACATAGGCAACATCAGAAGCCGAATATAGCAGTAGCATCTCCCCCATACTGTCTCCCAGATAGGCCTGCACCTCGTCACCACAAGGCTGACCACTGCTGCGGCGAACAGCTTTCAGCCCCCTGGAGCTGATCAGTTTCGCAACTGCACTGAAACGCTCCGGATGGCGCGGCACAAGGATCAGCAGAGCATTGGGGATCTGCTCCAGCAACCGCAGATGCGCATCCAGCACGTGCTCCTCCTCCCCCTCACGGGTACTGGCAGCAATCCAGACAGGTCGGGAGATGCCCAGTTGCCCACGTAGCTCCTCTCCCTGCTGTTTAATATCATCTGGCAGGGTCATATCGAACTTGATGCTACTGGTAACTGTAACTCGATCTGGAATCACCCCCAGCGCAGTCAACCGTTTTGCATCAGCCTCCCCCTGCACCGCCGCCCAGGTCACATTTTGCAGTGCCGATTTTACCAGTTTGGGAATCCAACGCTGGTAACCCTCCAATGAACGCTGTGAAAGTCTTACATTGGCCAGGATCAGCGGGATATTATGTTTTCCGCATTGATGGAACAGGTTTGGCCAGATTTCTGTCTCCATAATTATTCCAACAGATGGCTGAAAATGGCAAAAGAAACGATCTACAAACCCATGGGCATCATAGGGAATAAAGGCATGAATCACCCTCTTACCAAGGCTCTTATCCACCTCTTTTGAGCCAGTTGGTGTTGTTGTTGTTAATAGAATTTCCTGGCCTGTATATCTCTCAAGTAGAGAAGAAACCATGGGAGTAGCAGCAATCACCTCACCAACAGAAGCTGCATGTATCCATATAACCCCTTTACTTTGCTGATTTGATGGGTAATAACCCAAAAACTCGATGATCCGAGAAAAACTGCCGTAAGTTTTCCTTAATTTTAGCACTGTTATAGTGATAAAAAGAGGAAACAATAAGTAAATAATCGCCCTATATAGAAGCATCACTCCAGCAGGTTGACCACACGGTCCACCTTCTCCATTACGTCATCTACAGTTATCAGATTCATCACACCAGCCACACGCACTCTAGTTCCCCATGGGGCCTCATTAGCACTCTTGTTGTAATACTTTTCTAGCGCCTGAGGATATCTATTAACAACCAATTCTCTGCTATCATATGACCGCGCACGGTCTGGATTTGTGTTTGCATAAAGCCCAATCACGGGGGTCCCGACCGCGGCAGCCATATGGGCAGGTCCGGAATCAGGCGCTATTACATATACAGCCTGCTCTAATAGCGCCATCAACTGACGCAAGGTTGTTTTTCCTGCCAAGTTGATTACCCCTTTCACACAATCCTGCTGAATAATCTCGCCATACTCCAACTCCAACCGACTATTTCCACCAGTAATCAGACATATTATCCCATATTTTTTCCAAATGGCCTGTACAACTGCGGCATACCTCTCAGCACCCCAGTTTCTGATTGGCTTGCTAGAACAGGGGCTTACAATATAAAATCTCTCTGGTAGCCTGAGACTTAGTCCATCCAACTCTGTCTTCATTCGGTTAGTTGCAAGGCGCCATTCAGGTGGGGCATACCTAACACCAGCTTTTCTGGCAAAATCGAGAAACGTATCAACCATATGAACCCGCTCATCTGAATCAATCCGTTCATTGCTAAAAAATGTCTGGAAGTCCTTAGAACGCCCCTCATCAAAGCCAATTTTGCGAACAGCTCTTACTGCAAGCGAGAGAAAACTTGATCTTAGTGAGGCCTGCATCTGCAAAAGAACATCAAACTCTTGACCTTTCAACAGGTTATACAAGCGAAAGATCTCGCGTAGAAAACGCGTTTTATCAAAGACAATAAAACTTACACCTTCAATATCCCGTACAATCGAGTGTTCAATTTTGCCAACGATCCATGTAACCTTTGCTTCAGGCCACTCTTTTTGAAGGGCCCTTAATGTTGGAATACAGTTACATACATCTCCAATTGCAGAGAGACGAATTATGCAAATTTTTGCCGGTCTATTCATATACAAGATAATCCAATGAACTACATCATACAGGATACATCTCTCTCAACAGAAATTGGAGATGATTGGTTCAATGTTGACTGGCTCAGCAGAAACAATCTGATTATTGGTCACTCTACTGGACGCTCTACTGTCTATTTTATTCAGCACCCCTCTCACAAGCTTGTACTTAGACACTACATGCGCGGAGGATTAATGGCGCAATTTTCTGAAGATAAATATCTATGGACAGGATTAAAGAACTCAAGACCATGGAAAGAGTGGAACCTAACCAATTCGCTCTACCAGCAGGGTCTCCCTGTTCCTCGCCCAATTGCAGCCCAAGTTATTAGAAATGGGGTTTTTTACCAAGGGAATATCCTTACTCAAAAAATTGCACACAACCTCTCATTTCACGAAATAATCACAAACGGAAAACAGACAGAACAGCTTAACCATAAAATAGGTAAAACAATCAGGAAATTCCATGATAGTGGCTTATATCATGCTGATTTGAATGTTAATAACATATTGATATCAAATGGAAATGATGTTTCTCTTATCGACTTTGATAAATGCAGATATCGTAAAGGAGATGCATGGAAAGAGAGCAACCTAAACAGACTGGATCGCTCCATAATAAAAACAGCGAGGCAACTGTCAACAGTAGAGAGCAGCCATATATCACGTCAGATTAGGGAAGGATATAATTCATGCGACTAAAATATCTTAATAAACTTTTCAGCATTAGCAGATATAAAAAGCTTTCCAGTGATTTTATCAATCCTCTACGTGCACTATATGCATCATCAGGAGTCTCAAAAACAAAACAGCAGCTAATTACAAATGGAGGACATGCAATCTATACAGACCGTGAGGATTTACCGGTCTGGAATGCCTATTTTTCACCAAAAAAATGTGAAATAACAATCAGTGGCAACCTTTTCAAGGTTACGCCTCTTGATAGCAATATCCATCCATATTTCATTAAAGGAAGCTCACAATGTTTTACCTATCAACCATCCAGATGGTATAGAGATCCAGATAGGCCTCAACTACTAAATGAACTTGAACAATCAGAAAAAAGCATCTATTCACAACACGGTGAAGATGGCATTATTGAATACCTGCTCGAAAAAATTCCTGTATCACACAAATATATTGTTGAATTCGGAGCTTATGATGGCATTGGAATGAGCAATAGCCGGCACCTGATCGCAAACAAGGGATGGAAAAGCTTTCTAATTGAGGCAGACAACCGTCTCTACAGCAAGTTATCCAAGTTATACCATGGCAGCCAAACTGTAAAAATTAAAAAAGGTTTTGTAACCGAAGAGAACATCAACGATCTTTTCGCTGAGGCTAATGTCCCTTATGATTTTGAGGTGCTTTCCATTGATATAGACAGTATCGACTACTATGTATGGAGAGGCCTGACAGAATTTCGGCCAAAGATTGTAATCGTTGAATATAACTCATGCATTCCACCCAATCAGGAATATATTGCTTCAAAAGAGCACGCTGTCAAACTTGGTGGAACCAGCAAAGAGGGAGCCAGCATACTCTCATGGCATAAATTAGGTATGAAAAAGGGCTACCAGCTAGTCTATGGTGAACTGCATGGAGCAAACCTCTTCTTTGTGGATAACAAATATATTCAGAATTTAGAGGATTCAAATATTAAAG
>CALEHW010000040.1 GCA_937877715.1 uncultured Methylophaga sp.
AAATGTATAGTGTTCTCCTGCGTCATACAGGAACACTCCAACCCACGAATCATCATCTTTTGTGATCAGGTAGGTATCTAGTGTTCCGTCATCCTCATCGATTGGATCTTCCCCCTCTATACGTATTGTAGAGAAGCCGGTATCAGAGATGCCGATCTGCTCTGCCGTATCCACAAAGATTGAATCTGGTTTATGCACCATCTCTGTGGCCACCTTTTTGTCTATTAGTGCCGCAAGCTTTTTATCTATCTTGCTCAGATCATTCATGAAGGGATGGTTTGTGGGGTCAGTGGATAACGAGTTGAACTGCCTCCGTATCCTCTCTCTTGTCTCTAGAAAGTTCTCACTCTCCAGTAGCTCTTCACTCGGGGCGGTAATAAGGATCATAGGCAGGCCATCTTCGCTCTTCTCACCGTTGGCCATCTTGCTGAAGGCATCTTCCGCAACCAATATATCTAACAGTATGTAGTCAGGCGGGAGTATCGCATGAACCATTCGTGCTATGCCGTAGTTCAGTAGTCCAAATGGCTTGAACCCATCAGGCACATCTATTGGAATTATCTTGTTGCCCAGTTTTGCATGTATGCGTGTCCCGTTTTCAGAAGAGTCCAGTGCCTCTATTACCGTCTCTACAGGGATCGCAAAGTTTATGTTTTGTGCATCTTTAAGTACTGAGGCGGTAATTCCGATCAGCTCTGCCTTTGCATTATAGAGACCACCGCCACTAGAGCCATGTGAAACAGGAGCGGTCATCTGGATCTGATAACTGCCGCCGGTCTCCCTGATTGCCGAGATGTTTCCTGTGCTGAATGTAGACTCGAATCCCTCTGGCGAACCCAGTGCAAATACAGGTTGACCAACCTTTATGTCACCTCGCCCACCACCGAGTTGTGCCGGATGTGGCTGTGGGCTGGAGAGTTGTAGTAGACAGATATCCTCAGCCTCGTTGTACCAGATAGCGTGAGCTGAGATTACCTTGTTGTCATATGTATTGGCATAGATCAGGGTTCCGCTCTTCATTACATGGCAGTTTGTCACTGCAATCTCCGGGGAAATAATTACAGCACTGCCTTGGGCAATAGGGGTGCCGTCAAATTTGGTTATGTACAGCATCAGCGATGAGCGTGCGGCTATCTGATTGATGTTTTCCGGAGTGGTGTTGTTTCCATTGGATTCAATCTCAACAGGAGCTGTTGGGGTTTGTGCTATCTGTGGATTTGGTTGTTTGAGGGTGTTTTGCTCAATTCTATTTTCAACCGTTGTGAGACGTGCTCGTGTCTCTGGCAACAGGTCTGAGTCTGCTGCATCTGATGCAAGATAGATACGTAGCCAGTGTGCTGCCTCCTCGAGGTCTTTTTTGACCCCAAGGCCGATCTCATATTGATGGGCAAGTCTCAGGAAGGCCTTTGCATCATTGTTGATGGCGGCCAGTTTTATCCATTTGTTGGCCTGCTCATAGTCTGGTGACGCTGCATTCCTGAGGTATGATTCGGACAGGTAGTAGGCGGCTTTGATATCGCCGTGATTCCAGGCTTTTTTGAGGTAGTAGCGAGCTTTCTTGTGATCTGCCGGGAACTCTTTCTCCCCAAGGTAGAGCATTCCCAATGCCCGCATGGCCTGGGGGTTTCCGAGTTCTGCTGCCTTTAGGAAGTGTTCAGCAGCCTTGGCGTTATTCTCTGTGCGACCAAAACCGATGTCGTTTATTATCCCAAGGCTGAAGTGAGAACCCTCATCCCCATGTTCAAGGGCCCTTAGCAGCCACTCGCGTGCCTCCTTACTATCTGCACTGACACCACGTCCATATAGATACGCCTCGCCCAGCACTCGTTCAGATGCGGCATCATTCTGGCTGGCTCCATACATGCATTTTGCGATTGCCTCGCTATATTGCCTGTCTCTTGTTAACTCCAGGCACAGATAGGATGTGCGCTCTAGTGTGTCTGTGAGTGTAGTAGAGCGCGCCAGGCCTGCTGATTGCAGCAGAGCCAGCAGTAGGGATAGTTGTATTATTTTTGGTAGTTTGTGCATGGTAATCAAAATGGCACCTTATCAAGCCACTCCATGTCAGAATTGTCTGGGGTGCTGTGTGTGGGCTGCTACCCGTACCTCTGGGTCATTTCCCAAATTGCCCACCAAGATGATTTTATTGATTCCTCTGCTCATTGTTTTCTCCAGCTGATGTTGTGGAGATTGTATATAACTAAACCGACATTCGGTGTCGCACAAGGTTCATATGTTGGTATCCGCACTATTTAGACACTTTTCCAGCACTATCACCGACAGCCCTTGTCGCATCAATTTAATAAGATTGTACTCTCCCACAGATAACAACAAGGAGAGCGGAGATGGCAGTTGTATTTTCAGAGATCCCCACCGTGGACAAAACATTCAAGTCTGAGAATTTACTCAGCAAGGCGATGAGAAGGGTGATGCGGCCTTCTGGTGCCAAAGTCACAGTTATGGACATTGGTGGTGGCGGGCGTAATGCAATACGCAACCTGATAGCAGGGGGAATTGACAAGAGTATAAAGCTGGTCGCCATCGATACTGATATTGGATGTGATCAAGAGCGTTACTCCTGACCGCTGATGGATCGTCTGAGCATGATGCTTCCTCTGGCGCTACGCTGGATGAAGAGAGAGCAGGAGGGCTCATTGGAGCGGTTTATGGAGAAATATCTACAGCAGGTAATCTCGTTTGGCTACCACAGTGCCCCTCTGGAGATCGATGCCAGAAGGTATGAGGTAGTTGACTAACCCTGCCACCGATACCCCACCCCATGCACATTCTTCAGGGCGGTGAAGCTGTGGTCTATCTTCTGGAATTTTCTTCTGATTCGTCTGATATGGCCGGTGACTGTATTGGTCTCTACATAGCGTTGGCGGGTTATCTCTTTTAGTTCATCATAGCTGCGCACCCGTCCCTGTTGTGAGGAGATGAGGTTGAGGATTAGGAACTCGGTCAGGGTTAGCTCCAACCTGTTGCCATACCAGTGTACTGTCATCTGCGGCTCGTCGATACGCAGCCCAATCTGGGAGTAGGGGATCACCTCAATCTTGTTGTCCATCCTGCGCTCACTAATTTGAATCAGGGAGCGGACCCGCTCTGTGAGATAACTCAGACCTACGGGTTTACTCATGAAGTCCCAGGCTCCGAGTTTGAGACCGGTAATCTTGTCGATCTCGCTGTCCCTGCCAGATATGAAGAGAGTGGGTTTTTCGGGGAAGAGGGTATTTATCTTGCGATGGAGGTCAAAGCCACCATCGGGCTGATTCTTGAGCTGGATGTCGAGGATGGCAAGATCCGGAGTCTCTCGATTAAAGGCGCTCCAGGCATCCTCGGCGTTGGTGAAGGGGGAGACCCGATAGCCCCGGTCTGAGAGGGCGTCCACGTAGTTCTCCAGCGTGTCCCGGTCATCTTCTACAACTGCAATGTGGTAACTCATGTTGGCTCTCCTGTCTTCTCTGCTTTCTATATGACTCAATACTATTGCACTATTGCGACGCCTCGTGTCGTGCAAAACGATACACATAGTTTCCGCATTTGTTACGCATGGTTTCGCCACTTTCGTCTGCTTCAATGGAATCTCTTTCGTTGGTTGCCATAGTGGCGACTCCTCCCAGGGTTGCCCTCCTCATGTGGGGAGGGCCTTTTTAAGAGAGCAGGATGAGCAGAAAAGTGATTAAGGCGAAAAGTGGGTTGGTGTGGCAGTCGGCATGGCTGGTGGTCGGACTGATGATCTCGGCTATGGGGTGGGGGGTGGAAATAACAAAGATCAATGAGGTGCGCCAGGGTGAATTGCTGCTTAAAACCGAAAACCCTAATGAGTACCAGTTGGCGCCTATTGTCTCTACTGATGCGGTGATTGAGATTACGGGACCGATTGCCAGAACAAGGGTGCGCCAGCAGTTCACCAACCCCGGGGACAGCTGGATGGAGGGGGTCTACGCCTTTCCGCTGCCTGAGAATGCAGCAGTAGACCACATGAGGATGGTGGTGGGAGAGCGAATTATCGAGGGGATGATAAAGGAGAGGCAGCAGGCAAAGAAAATCTATCAGCAGGCGAAGAGTGAGGGGAGGCGGGCCTCGCTGGTGGAGCAGATCAGACCTGACCTCTTCACCACCTCTGTAGCTAACATAGGACCAAACAGCACGATTACCATAGAGTTGGAGTACCAGGAGTTGTTGAGCTGGCAGGATGGGCAGTTTAGTGTGCGCTACCCGATGGCCATCACCCCGCGCTATCTTCCAGCCACTGTAGATGACAGCGAGATTCGAGAGCTCTTTGAGCTTAATGATGGCTGGACAGTGGTTCCACTGGCCAATACTGGAAAAGAAAAGAGCAAGAGAGAATCCCAACAAGAGACACCAAGAAAGAATCCTCCCATCTCGCTGACAGTCCATCTTGATGCAGGCTTTCCTCTGGAGGAGATCTTCAGTCGCTACCACAAGGTCTCCACTGATATTCCACTGGATGGTGGTGAGGGAAAACGTCGAATCAGACTCGATGCATCCTCTCATGCCAGTGACCATGACTTTGTTCTCTACTGGAAACCAAAAGCTGGTAGTGCTCCTCGGGCCGCCTTTTTTACAGAGAAGGGGGATGGGGGTGATCAGCACGGTCTGCTGATGGTGATGCCACCACAACAGGAGGCGCTGGTGCTGCCCCCTGCAAGGGAGTTGATCTATGTGATCGATACCTCGGGCTCTATGGATGGCCCCTCGATGGCCCAGGCAAAGGAGGCGCTGCGAAAGGCGGTATCTAGGCTGACACCTAGGGACAGCTTCAATATTATCGAGTTCAATAATAGCGCCAGCTCTCTGTTTGATGGCCCTGAGCGGGCAACTCCCGATCGACTACTGATTGCAGACCACTATATCTCTCGCATTGAATCTGATGGAGGTACAGAGATGATGGGGGCGCTGAGAATGGCGCTGGCACCCAAGTATGGTTGGACTGAGCGTGGTTCAGAGGAGAGGCTGAGGCAGGTGGTTTTCATAACTGATGGGGCAGTGGGCAACGAGGTGGAGCTGTTTCGCTACATTCATGAAAACCTCAATGGAAGACGTCTCTTTACTGTTGGGATTGGCAGCGCCCCCAACAGCTACTTCATGCGCAAGTCTGCACAGTTTGGAAGAGGCACCTTCACCTATATCGGCGACAGTGACGAGGTAGCAGAGAAGATGGATCTGCTCTTTACCAAGATGGAGCAGGCGGTACTGACTGATCTGGTGGTGGAGTTGGAGGGCGTTGAGGGGGAGATTGTGAAGATGCTCCCTGAGGAGGCACCAGATCTCTATCGAGGTGAGCCTGTGGTGATATCAATGAAGATGCGGCAGACCCCCACAAGAGCGGTGCTGAGGGGGCGGTTTAATGCGAAGCCATGGAGTAGCGAGATTGCATTGAAAGGAGGGCGTGAGCAGGCAGGGCTGGGGACACTATTTGGTAGACGGATGATCGAGTCCTGGATGGACAGGAAAGCAGTGGGAGCTGATGAGGATGATGTACGCAATGCGATCATTCAGCTGGGACTCCAATATCATCTGGTCAGCAAATACACTAGCCTGGTGGCGGTAGATGTGACCCCTGCAGAGAGGTTGCAGGAGATCGATAAGCGGGAGATGAAGATGAATCACAGGCTCGCATCACTGAAACTGGCAAAGACTGCTACTGATTCCGAGATCCGGATGATAGGTGGTGCATTAATGCTGATGCTCTCCATGCTGCTCTATCGAAGGAGGAGGGTTACGGCATGAGGGGCCGCACCATTGCGGCAGTTGTGCTGCTTGTTGCTGGAGCACTCCTTTTTTGGAGTGGAGCGTGGATACAGATAAAGGCGGTGGTTGCACAGGGGATGTTGGAGTTTGCCTGGGGTCAGACAGTGATCTCGGGCAAACCAGTCAAGCCATGGCCCTGGGCAGATCACTGGCCAGTGGCGAGGATCGGATTTCCGGAGCAGGGGGAGGATTTTGTTGTGCTCTATGGAGATAACGGTTCCTCGCTTGCCTTTGCGCCAGGATGGAATATCCGCAGTGCCCGTCCGGGTGATGAGGGTGTCACCATGATCAGTGGTCATCGTGACACTCACTTTCGACTCCTTGAAGGGGTGACTGTAGGGGAGCAGATCACACTGGAAAACAGTAGAGGAAGAGTCCATAACTACAAGATAACAAACATTAATACGGTTGATTACAGGATGGCGAATATTCCCTCTAATTCCATGTTTAGAAGATTGGTGCTAGTCACCTGTTACCCATTTGATGCTGTGGTTGCAGGAGGTCCTATGCGATATGTGGTGACTGCAGAGCAGGTGATATGAGTGAATTATATATTTCAGGAAAGTTTGTCTCCAGTGAGAGAAAAAAGAGGATAGAGGAGATTAGTGCTGCATTTGCTGAGGTGGCAGAGGTCCTGCAGAACTACGATGTGACAATAGCTGATCTCTATCGAGAATATGTCTATCGTGTGCGTGGCCCCAGGGTGATGCGTCCAGATGTCATGGTCAACTTGGACATTGATGCCAGAAAGTATGAAGAGAAATCGTCCTAGGCAGCTATCGGAGAGATGGTCTTGTTTATCTCGGATAGCTTTTCAGCCTCGGCAATCTTTAAATCATAGGTTGTCTGTAGGTTAAGCCACGATTTTGTGTCTCCACCAAAGTAGCGTACCAGGCGCATGGCAGTATCAGGTGTGACTCCTCTACGTTCACGCACAATCTCATTGATTCTTGCAGGTGGAACGTGGAGTGCTTTGGAAAGTGCATGGGCGCTCATGCCCAGTGGTTCAAGATACTCCTCTCTGAGTATTTCACCTGGATGTACCGCTCTCATGCCATTCTTAACCATTTTGTTCTCCTAGTGATAATCCACAATTTCAACACCAGTTGCTTTTCCATCTTTAAACCAAAAACAGATACGCCACTGTTTGTTGATTCTGATGCTCCACTCACCCTTGCGGTCTCTGGATAGCTGTTCAAGACGATTACCGGGTGGAGACAGCAGGAATTCAATCGTTTCTGCAGCGTCAATCATTGTCAGTTTTCGTTCTCCCACTGTTTTGATTGACTGAAACTTTCTGCTTTTTCCCGTAGCAAAAAGCTTTTCCGTTTCTCTGCATCGAAAGGAGTGAATCATTGGCTAAATCATATATCGTTTATCGATAAACGTCAAGTCCATGTTTTTTTAACCCTGCCACCGATACCCAACTCCGTGCACATTTTTCAGGTCTGTGAAGCTGGGGTCGATCTTCTTAAACTTTCTTCTGATCCGCCTGATATGGCCGGTGACTGTGTTGGTCTCCACATAGCGCTGGCGGGTAATTCCCTTCAGCTCGTCATAGCTGCGCACCCGTCCCCGTTGTGAGGAGATGAGGTTGAGGATGAGGAATTCGGTTAGGGTCAGCTCCAGCCTGTTGCCATACCAGTGGGCGGTCATCTGCGCCTCGTCGATGCGCAGCCCGATCTGGGAGTAGGGGATCACCTCCATCTTGTTGTCCAGCCTGCGCTCACTAATTTGAATCAGGGAGCGGACCCGTTCTGTGAGGTAACTTAGACCTACAGGTTTACTCATAAAGTCCCAGGCTCCAAGTTTGAGTCCGGTAATCTTGTCGATCTCGCTATCTCTTCCAGATATGAAGAGGGTGTTTATTTTGCGGTGGAGATCAAAACCGCCATCGGGCTGGTTCTTGAGCTGGATATCGAGGATGGCGAGGTCAGGGGTCTCCTGGTTGAAGGCGGCCCAGGCATCCTCAGCATTGGTGAAGGGGGAGACCCGATAGCCCCGGTCCGAGAGGGCGTCCACGTAGTTCTCCAGTGTATTCCGATCATCCTCTACAACTGCAATGTGGTAACTCATGTTGGCTCTCCCTTCTTCTCTGCTCTCTGGATGAGTCAATACTATTGCACCATTGCGACGCCTCATGTCGTGCAGAACGATGCACACAGTTTCCGCATTTGTTGCGCACCGTTACCGACGCCCTGTTTGAGAAGAGCGACTGAGTGGTTGTGTAGGGGTTGAATGTAGTGGAGGTCTAAGGCTGTTATATCTATTTTAAGGACATTTTTCTTTATAAATGTCCTTATTGTCATGTATAGTTGTCCGTATGAAGAATAATCAGGTCCGTCAAATAGTGCTGGCTGCACTACAGCGTAGTGAAGTGCCATTCTCTACACCCGAACTACTGAATGTAATTGATCATGCAGTGACAGACCGTACGCTACGGCGATGGTTGGTGGGTTGGGTTGATGAGGGGATTGTAGAGAGAACGGGCAAGAAGCGGGGTGTCCGTTATCTGTGGGTGAACCGAAATCCAGTAACTCAGTTCCAGTTTCTGCATGCAGTGCCCGAGTATCGACGTGCATCGATGATGTCGCAGATTCGGGATCTTTGGACACACTCCTCAACCTCTATTGAGGGGAATACATTAACACTGGGTGAGACCTTCGATGTTCTGGAGTTGGGGTTGACCATCTCCGGAAAGCCATTGAGGGAGCACCAGGAGGTTATCGGTCATGCAAGAGCCATAGATCAGCTCTATGCGTTGGTGATTTCCCGCCAAGCTGTTGTCAGGGAGCATCTGTTTGAGTTGTACAGGAGTGTGCATGCGGAACGGGTAGCAGACATCTATAAGCCGGCTGGTGTCTGGAAGCTGGAGCCAAACGGGTGTAATGCAATCTCGGCTGAGGATAAACCAGTCTATATTCAGTATGCGCATCCGGCCCATGTTGATCGATTAATGGCAGAGTATCTACAGACCCTCAACCGGATTATGGCAGCAGGGGTCGATGCAGAGGAGGCGGTTGAGTGTTATGCAAAGTTGCACATCGGATTTGCCCATATCCACCCATTTTGGGATGGGAATGGCAGGTTGGCACGGCTGATTTCCAATGTTCCTCTGTTGAGGTCAGGGCTGCCTCCGCTGGTGATTGATGAGGCGCTTCGGGGTGAATATATCAAGAGTCTTGCTGCCTATCAGATTGAGACAGGGGTGCTGACACCAGAGCGCGGTGTTTGGCCTGCTGTCGCACCATATGAGCGCTTTCTGGAGTTGTGCCAGAGCTGTTATCAGCAGACTATTGAGTTGATTGAACAGGTACAGAGTTAGCTGGTTATTAACTCTGCCATCGATACCCACTCCGCAGGAGGCGGTACGCTAATCCTTATGCTTCGATTGTGGTAAAATAAACGTTTCCTGATATTCTTGAGGCTCCAGCCATGACATCCCCATCCAAAGAGTTGCCTGCGTTCGAAACGCTGGGTATAAGCCCCGCTGTGCTGAAAGCTATCGTCGAGATTGGGTATGAGTCACCCTCACCAATCCAGGCGGAGGCGATTCCTCCACTGCTTGAGGGGAAAGATATTCTGGGTCAGGCCCAGACCGGTACCGGAAAGACGGCCGCTTTTGCACTGCCGCTGTTGTCACGAATTAATCTAAAACTTCGCAGGCCACAGATTCTGGTGCTGGCCCCCACAAGGGAGTTGGCAATTCAGGTCTCGGAGGCTTTTCAGAAGTATGCCAAGCAGATGTCCGGTTTCCATGTGGTGCCCATCTATGGCGGACAGGATTATCGTCAGCAGCTGCGGGCACTGGACCGTGGAGTTCATGTGGTGGTCGGTACCCCGGGACGGGTGATGGATCACATGCGCCGTGGCAGCCTGAAACTGGATGCACTGCAGTGTCTGGTGCTTGATGAGGCTGACGAGATGTTGCGCATGGGCTTTATCGATGATGTGGAGTGGGTGCTGGAGCAGCTTCCCGAGGGGCATAAGACTGCTCTCTTCTCTGCCACCATGCCCAAGGTGATCAGCCGTATTGCCAAAAAATATCTCAATGATCCTGTAATGGTAAGCATCAAGGGCAAGACCACCACTGTTGAGAGTGTGCGGCAACGCTACTGGATGGTGAGCGGGCTACACAAGATGGATGCGCTAACCCGTATCCTGGAGGTGGAGGAGACGGATGGCATCATCATCTTTGTACGTACCAAGGTCATTACCACGGAGATCGCTGAAAAACTGGCAGCTCGCGGGTTTGCTGCTGCTCCACTGAATGGTGATATTCCACAGAAGATGCGAGAGCAGACCGTCAACAAGCTGAAGGCTGGAAAGCTGGACATTCTGGTTGCCACCGATGTTGCTGCACGGGGGCTGGATGTGCCGCGTATCAGCCACGTCATCAACTACGATGTCTCCTATGATACCGAGTCCTACGTGCACCGTATTGGTCGTACCGGACGTGCCGGGCGTAAGGGTGATGCCATCCTCTTTATTGCGCCACGAGAGAAGCGCATGCTGCATGCCATTGAACGGGCAACCCGGCAGAAGATTGAACGGATGGATCTGCCCAGCAGCGAGTTGATCAATGATCGCCGTATTGCACGCTTTAAACAGCGCATCAGCGATACCATAGCCAGGGAGGAGGATCTGGAGTTTTATGGCAAGGTGATCGAGTCCTACCGTATCGAGCATGATATCCCTGCAATCGAGATTGCAGCGGCACTAGCGAGCATGTCACAGGGTGATACCCCGCTTCTGGTCAAGCATGAGGAGCGCAAGAGGGGCAAAGAGCGAAGAGCATCCAGGGATGACAGTTCTTCTGCCAGGCAGGGAAGACGGTCTGCCGATAGAGGGGAGTCCAGGGGAGAGAGAGGAAAAACCAAGACGCAGCGTGAGCGCAGCAAAAAGCGGCAGCCACAGAAGGCGGCGGCTGGTAGAGAGCTCTTTCGCCTAGAGGTTGGTGAAGAGCATGAGGTAAAGGCGGATAACATTGTGGGCGCTATCGCCAATGTTGCAGGGCTCTTCAATGAGGATATCGGCAAGGTCGAAATCCACCAGAGTCACAGCACCATCGATCTGCCTGAGGGGATGCCTAAAGATATATTCCGTGAGCTGAGAAAGACCTGGGTCTGCGGACAGCGGTTGGAGATCTCCCATATCGGGGGTGGTGACGGTGGACATCGTCCTCCACGTAAAAGCAAGGCTGTCAAACCTGGCCAGAAGCAGAAGGGCGGCAAGCGTAAACAGAAACAGGGCGGCAAGAAGGGCGCACCAGATCGCCGTAGTCGCAAATGAGGGGTTGATAGCCCTACTGGATTGTTAGGACGATCTTTCCGGTGGTGGAGCCATTCTCAATCAGGCGATGAGCCTCTGCGGCCTGCTCCAGTGGTAGTTGGTGACTCAGATGGATCTGTAGTTTCCCGGCTTCGAATAGCTCACAGCAATTCTCCAGTATCTCTGTCTGGTGGATGCGCATCTCGTGGAGTCCAGAGACCAGCGGGGTGAGCATCAGCTCCTGGCTAATTCTGAGGTTGCGGTTACGGGCACTCTTCCAGTCGGCATCCGCTGGAACCTGCAGCAGGGTGACAATCTCCCCATAGTTTCGTATGGTGCGTAGCGAGTTGCTGAAGGTTTCACCTCCAACGGTATCAAATACCATATTGACCCCGTCACCACCACTCCAGCGCAGGGTGGCATCCACAAAATCATCCTTCCTGTAGAGAATGGTGTGGTCGGCGCCAAGTAATTTGACAAACTCGGCCTTCTCTTCAGAGCCAACGGTTGTGCAGACTCGTGCCCCGATATTTGAGGCCAGCTGAATGGCCAGGTGGCCAACTCCGCCGGCACCACCATGGATCAGAACCTCGTCTCCCTCATAGAGGGTGCCACGATCAAACAGTGACTCCCAGGCAGTGATCAGGGCAAGCGGGGCGGCGGCTGCCTCAGCAAAACCGAGGTTGTTAGGCTTTCTGGCAACGTAGCGCTCATCAACTACTGCCATCTCTGTGTAGTTTCCTGTAGTGCCACCCAGCCCTGCATTGAAGTAGTAGACCTCATCTCCAGGCTGGAAGCGGGTACAACTATCTCCAACCTCTTTGACAATGCCTGCACCGTCGCAACCGAGTACATGGCGGCCAACCTCCGGGAAGTAGACCCCGTTGGCTCGCAGCTTGGTGTCCACTGGATTTACCCCGGCGGCGTGAATCTCGATTAGTATCTCGCTGGGGGAGCTGATCTCCGGGGTGGAGATCTCCTCCAGCTTGAGTTGCTCCGGACCACCAGGGGCAGTCATGATGATTGCTCTCATGGCTCTGCTCTCCCGGTGGTGATCTATGGCTGTTGTGAGGCGCGGGCGCGGCGCACTATCTTGCGATAGCGTGGATCAGTGGCTGCCAGCACACCCCCGAGTGACATTATCAGAAGTCCCATCCAGATCCACTGGATAAAGGGTTTGTAGTAGACACGCATGGCCCAGGCGTTACTGTTCTTGATTGGTTCGCCCATGGCAACATAGAGGTCACGGAACAGTCCCTCATCGATTGAGGCCTCGGTCATCGGCATACTCTGGACAGTGTAGAACCGTTTCTCCGGATAGAGTACCGCAACCTGCTCGTTGTCCGCATTGTAGACGTAGACCAGCCCCTCGATGGTGGTGTAGTTTGGTCCCTGACGCTCTGCCATGCCGTCGAGATGGAAGGTGTAGCCCCCAGCCTCAACCCGACTGCCAGGTTCCATCCGTACATCCTTCTCGACACTGAAGGCGGTAGTGAAGCCGACACCGATAATGAAAATCCCCAACCCTGTGTGGGCAACCAGCATCGCAAGATGGCTCCGGGAGATGGAGCGCACCCCATTGATGAAACCACCCTTGTTGCTGGATGATCTGTTCCAGAAATCCTGCAGCATGGTGAGGATGATCCAGACTGCCACCGCAGAGCTCAGGCTCAGCTGGATGGAGGTCTCGTTGAAGATCAGGAATGGGAGTGAGAATCCGATGACCATGGCTGCCAGCAGGGTTATCTTCTGTTCGTTGAAAACCCGTTTTGGTTTGTCCGCTTTCCAGCGGATGACGGCACTGAGTCCGATCAGAAATGACATCGGCAACATGATGGGGACAAAGACAGCATCAAAATATGGGGGACCAACCGAGATCTTCCCCATCTCCAGGGCATCAAGGATCAGTGGGTAGAGGGTGCCAATCAGTACGGTAAGTGTCGCCACTACCAGGAGTACATTGTTGACCAGCAGCAGGGTCTCTCTGGAGAAGCTGTCAAACTTGCCACCACCACGGATCATCGGAGCACGCCAGGCGTAGAGGGCCAGCGAACCACCTATCACGATGCCGAGGAACATCAGAATGAATATTCCGCGGGAGGGGTCTGCAGCAAATGCATGGACTGATACCAGAACTCCGGAACGGACCAGGAAGGTACCCAGCAGACTGAGGGAGAAGGTGAAGATTGCCAGCAGTACGGTCCATACCTTGAAGGCGCCACGTTTCTCGGTTACCGCCAGGGAGTGGAGCAGTGCTGTGCCCATCAGCCACGGCATGAAGGATGCGTTTTCTACTGGGTCCCAGAACCACCAACCACCCCAGCCTAGCTCATAGTAGGCCCACCAGCTGCCGATACCGATTCCCAGGGTAAGAAAGACCCACGCCACTGCGGTCCAGGGACGTGACCAGCGGGCCCAGGTTGCATCGAGATGGCCATCGATTAGTGCGGCAATGACGAAGGCGAAGGGGACGACAAAGCCAACGTACCCCATATAGAGCAGAGGGGGGTGAATGATCAGTCCTGGATCCTGTAGCAGCGGATTGAGATCACGTCCATCAACAGCTGCGGGGATCAGGCGGTCAAACGGATTTGAGGTCAGCAGCAGGAACAGCAGGAAGCCAATCCCGACTAGTCCCATTACCGCAATTGCCCGTGAGGTGAGGATGGAGGGGAGGCTCTTGCTGAACCAGGTTACCCCGGCACCCCACATGCTTAGCATGAAGGTCCAGAGTAGCAGAGATCCTTCATGACCACCCCAGATGGCGCTTACCTTATATATCATTGGTAGCTGAGAGTTTGAGTTGCTCGCAATATAGCGTACAGAGAAATCATCTTGTACGAAGCTGACCCCCAACAGGATTATCGCTAACAGCAGAAAGAAGAACTGTCCCTGTGCGGCAGGGCGGGCCAGTGCCATCCAGTTGGAGATGCCGCGCTGCGCACCGATGATGGGGATCACCCCCTGCACTATGGCAATTGAGAGTGCGATCATCAGGGCAAAGTTTCCCAGCTCGGGGATCATTGTGTAGCTCCCTTCATCTTCTCGATGCTCTGTTTATGCCCCTCCTCAAGGGCCTCTGCAACCTCTGGAGGCATGTAGTTTTCATCATGTTTTGCCAGAACCTCATCGGCAACAAATATTCCATTACTGCCAAGCTTGCCAAGTGCAACAATGCCTTGTCCCTCCCGGAAGAGATCTGGGAGGATTCCGGTGTAGGCGATGGTTACAGTCTCCGCCTCATCAGTCACATCAAAATGGACGGTGAGGCCGTCACCTGCGTCACGATTCAGGCTCCCCTCGGCAACCAGTCCACCAAGGCGGAAGGTGTGGCCGAGTGGTGCCTTACCTGCAGCTACCTCAGTCGGGCTGTAGAAGAGGTTGATGTTTTCATTGAGGGCTTTCATCATCAGGGTTGCGGCACCGGCAACAGCGGCGATGATAAGTAGAACCAGAAGTAGTCTTTTCTTTCTTTTTGGGGTCATGGTCAGTTATTTGATTATTGGTAAATTGTCTATCGGTTGGCTTGTTGTCTGATCTGTCGTGCAATTGAGCGTTTGGCCTCTCGAGATGTTCTGATCGCGCCGAGCAGATTAAGCAACAGAACTATCAGTGCGATGCCATAGGCAGATAGTACATATCCTGTATGGTCACGAATATTCAGTGCAGCAATGGAGGAGGCAACAACCGTTGGCGGGGTTGCATCCTGTTGATAAGAGCCGGTCACATGGGCTCCCCAGTGGGTGCGGAGCTGTTTTGGTATATTGCCATTGAAACTCACCTGAATCTGTTCTGCACCATCTGACAGCAGAATCTGGTGTTGGTTCCCAGTGGAGCTGATACTCTCTACGGTGCCCCGAAATTCGATTGACTCTACAGGGGACTCAGTCACAACTTGAGTAGGGGTCATGATGCGGACATGATCATAGGTGGCGGCGTGGTAGCCAATATAGCCGATAGCTGCTATGGGTATCAGCCAGTGCAGGGGGCGGATATTCATTCCGGGAAGGTCACGCACCCAGCTGCCGCGGGAGTCCTGTTGCAGGGCCAGGCCACGAGCCCTGATCAGGGCGACAACAGCATAAAAGAGAGAGAGGGCAAACAGCATCAGCAGCATTGAGCTGAGCATGGTCCCCTCCATCGATGGTTTGGCAATTTTGGATACGGTTGCCCCCTGATGGAGGGTGTTCCACCAATCTACAGAGAAGTGGATGATGGGGATGTTGACGACTCCGACCAGAGCCAGCACAGCACTGGAGCGGGCCGCATTCTGGCGGTCATCCATTGCTGCACGCAGGGCCATGTAACCGAAGTAGAGAAACAGCAGAATCAGTTCGGAGGTGAGGCGGGCATCCCACTGCCACCAGGTTCCCCAGGTTGGCTTGCCCCAGATGGAACCGGTGACCAGTGCCAGGAAGGTGAAGGCAGCCCCAATTGGCGCACTTGCTGCGGCAATTGTATCGGCCAGTTTGATTCTCCAAATCAGGAAGATGGCACCAGAGGTGGCCATTATCATGTAGATCATCATCGAATTGGAGGCTGTGGGTACGTGGAGAAAGATGATGCGGTAACTTTCACCCTGTTCGGAGTGGGTTGGGGCGATCGCAAAACCGATATAGAGCCCCAGAATCATCAGTGCAAAGGAGATCCCGGCGAGCCATGGAAGCAATTTTCCCGACATCGAGTAGAAGTATTTCGGTGAGGAGAAGCGGTAGACAAAATTGGGAAGTTTCATGGTGGTAGTTATTGTAATTAGCTGATACTGATTCGGGTAGAGGCCGCGGTGGCCATGGGTGAGAGCGCCAGGGTGAGCATCAACAGAGCCCCAAGGATATAGAGATAACCATCCACCGGAAGACCGGCGGCCGCCTCATTGACCGCCATGGAGCCAAAAATCAGTACTGGAATGTAGAGCGGCAGGACCAGTAGCGAGAGCAGAACACCGCCCCGTTTCAATCCAACCGTCAGCCCCATGCCGATTGCCCCAACCAGACTGAGGATAGGAGTTCCTAGTGCTAGGGTGGCAACTAGGGTTACCATCGCCTCTGTAGGCAGATAGAGCAGCACCCCAAGCAGGGGGGCGACAAATAGCAGGGGCAGGCCGGTGATTAGCCAGTGGGCCAGGATCTTTGCCAGCACCAGCACTGAAAGTGGGTGGTGACTCAGGGTAATCTGCTCCAGTGAGCCATCCTCAAAATCGGAGCGAAACATCCCGTCCAGCGAGAGCATGGCGGATAGCAGCGCAGCCACCCAGATAATCCCCGGGGCGATGATTTCCAGCACCGAGGGGGCGGGGCCAACTCCGAGGGGGAAGAGCGTTACCACAATGACAAAAAACAGTAGCGGGTTGGCGATCTCCCCCCGATGGCGGAAGGCGAGAATCAGATCCCGCTTGAGGACCTGGAAAAAGGCGTTTGAGAGAGAGTTGGCAGCAGGGTTCACGGGGCCATCTCCAGGTTGAGTGAGCGGTAGTGTTGGCTATCCATCTTCAGTGGATGGTGGGTGGTGAGGATGATGATCCCTCCAGCCATTACATGTTCCTCAAAAACCTTCTCGACCTCCATGATTCCCTTGCGATCCAGTGCGGTAAATGGTTCATCCAAAATCCATACGGTTGCATCAGTTGCCAGCAGGCGTGCCAAGGCAACCCGTCGGTTCTGTCCTGCCGAGAGATGGCGGCAGGGGATATCCTCAAAGCCGGCCATAGAGAGGCGTTCCAGTATGTTGTAGAGATCGCAATCAGTTTTGGGGGTTGATAGAGCCTGGGCAAAATGGAGGTTCTCTAGGGCGGTCAGCTCCCCCTTGATGCCGTTGTGGTGGCCCAGATATGAGGCCACACTGTAGTAGTCAGCCCGCTCTCTGGTGATGCTCTCGCCATTCCACAGGATCTCTCCCTCACTTGGCATCATGATGCCGCAGAGCAGACGCAACAGACTGGTCTTACCGCAGCCGTTACGCCCCTCGATCTGGAGGATGATTCCTGGTTTGACATCCAGATTAAGACCACTGAAGAGCACGCGATCGCCACGGATGCACTCCAGGTCAACAGCCATCAGGCCGCTGCTCTTCATGCGTTCGCTACTTGCTTGTTCCAAGGTCTCCATTCCTGTTCTGACGCTCCTCCAGAGGGTATTTTCTCTCCCCCAGTCGACGGGGGATTCTAGCACAAGAGCCCCATCCATTACTCTACTTAACGCCGGTATGGATTGCGGAGTTCCTGCTGCATGGTGGTGAGTCTGTTGGAGATATCGTTGGCCTTTTTATGGATCGTCGACATCTCCTCATGAACATCATTCTGGATCATCTGCACATTTCTTGTGGACTTACCAATCTCCGACCCCATCTGTCCAACCCCCTGGACGATATCGGAAAAACCGCTGTTAAGTCGTTCAATGCCACGGTTGGCTCGCTCGACCTGGGGAGAGATAGAGCTTATCTCCTCACTCAGTTTGGCAATGGCCTCCTGGTTGACTCTGCCCTGTTCGGAGATGTCATAGACCATCTTGAACAGAAAGAGGGTTGCAGCAACCAGAAACAGGCGAATCAGTAACGGGGTGTGAAACTGTTGTGTAGATGTTGCGGGAGGTGCGTCAACAACGGCTGGGGTGGCCGGCTCCTCCTGTACCGAAGTCTCTTCCGGATCTTGCTGCGCGGTTGTCGGGTTATCCATTACACTCTCTCCTCATCTGCTCTCTGTTGCTCTTCTGCACGACGATACCACCGCTGCGCCTGCTCTGGATTCTTCTCTATCCCCTCACCGGAGTCATATATCATCCCCAAGGTTACCATAGAGCCAGAAAGCCCCTGTTTGGCCGCCTTGGTAAACCAGTGGATTGCACGTTTCATATCGATATCTGTGCATTCTCCTTGGTAGTACATGAACCCTAGACTGTGCTGGGCAAATGCATGCCCCTTTTCAGCAGCCTCTCTCATATAGCGGAACGCCCTGTTCCTGTCCTGGCTCCCGCCCAGACCGTTCTGGTTGATGATGGCGACCCGGAACAGTGCCTCTGAGTTGCCTTGGTCGGCCAGTGGGGTGAGATGCTGCATGGCCAGGGCGAAATTCTTGGTCTCAAAGGCGGCAAGACCATCGGCGAGCTGGAAACTCTCGACTTCGGAGGTAATCATTTTCTCCACTCCTTGGTAAAATTCTGTTGAATATAGCAAATATTGGGCTATGGCTGTACTCTTCGCTGATTGAAAGAGGGATTTTGGGAGCAGTTGTGAAGCGTCTGGCAATCATTGGTGGGACAGGTCTGGAGCAGATGGCTGGCGTGGAGAGCGTCCAGCGCAGCAGAGTAGAGACCCCATATGGCACCCCCTCATCAGAACTGATGCGGGTAACGCTCAACGGCAGGGAGCTGATATTTCTCTCTCGCCATGGAGAGGATCATTCCATTCCCCCTCACAGGGTCAACTACAGGGCAAATCTGTGGGCTCTAAATGAGCTGGGTGTCGACTCGATTGTTGCAGTGGCTGCAGTTGGCGGTATTACAGAGAGGATGGGGCCGGGGCATATCGCCATTCCGGATCAGATCATCGATTACACATGGGGACGTGACCATACTTTTCATGATGGCCCCGAGGTGGAGCATATCGATTTTAGCTGGCCATACTGTGGCGAGCTGCGTGGAGAGCTGCTCGATGCAGCGGCATCATCATCAGTTGATGTGGTGGACGGCGGAACCTATGGGGCCACCCAGGGGCCGCGTCTGGAGAGTGCAGCAGAGATTCAGCGCATGGAGCAGGATGGCTGCGATATTGTGGGAATGACCGGGATGCCGGAGGCCTCTCTGGCACGTGAATTGGGTATCTGTTATGCCTGTTGTGCAGTCTCTGCAAACTGGGCGGCAGGGAAGAGCAGTCAGGAGATTACCATGGATGAGATTACGCAGAACCTGAAAACCGGAATGGATCGGGTAGGGGCAGTTCTGCAAGCTCTTTTGTGATCTCTCTCCACGGTTCGTTACCGCCGTGAGCTGTTACCGGAATAACCATTTCATCCACTCTTGCAGAGATTGAGTCGAGGTTGTTCATCTCCGAATTACTGTGTCTGTTCAGTATAATAAGTGATATTTCTAATCCTCTGTCGAGGATTGCATGACGTGCCGTCAAGAGCTGGTTGACCGCCCCGAGACGATCCTCAACCACTAGAATAAGCTGAAGATTCAGTGCGTTTGCAAGATCTGCATTGAGCGCCTGTTCGGCAATGGGGGAGTAGAATCCACCGGCCCCCTCAACCAGTAGCAGCTCCTCTTCTCCATCGACTGTCGGTAGTTGGCAGGCCTCAGTCACCATCTGCAGAGTAAGAGTAGTGCCAGAGATGGCGGCGGCACGCTCCGGTGAGATGGGCTGGGAAAAGCGGTAGGGGCATATCTTTGCCAGAGAGTCGGTGGTACCGCTGGCTATCTGCAGGGTTGCCGCATCTTCGGGAAAGAGCTCCTCTCCATGTGAGTCTCGCTCACAACCGGACTCCACCGGCTTGCGGGGGTGTACGGTTACCCCTCGTGCAGCATAGAGTGATGCAATGGCTGCGGTAATCTCTGTTTTGCCAACACCGGTATCGGTGCCGGTAATAAAGAATCCATGCTGATTCATCTATGCAGTGAGGCGCTCCATCGCCTCGCGATACTTGGCAACGGTATTGTTGACGACCTCTTCAGGAAGCTCTGGGCCGGGAGCTTTTTTGTCCCAGTCGAGAGTCTCCAGATAGTCACGTACGTACTGTTTGTCAAAGCTTGGAGGGCTCATCCCCGGCTGGTACTGGTCTGCAGGCCAGAATCGGGAGGAGTCTGGGGTCAACACCTCATCTATCAACACCAGGTTGCCAGCACTATCCTGTCCAAATTCGAACTTAGTGTCGGCGATGATTATGCCACGCTCCAGCGCATAGGCGGCAGCCTCGCTGTAGAGTCTCAGGCTGACATCACGCACCTCTTCCGCCAGCTCTCTGCCAAGCAGCTTTACGGTGTGGTCGAAATCGACATTCTCGTCATG
>CALEHW010000041.1 GCA_937877715.1 uncultured Methylophaga sp.
CGAGCCTCCACAATAGCCTGTCGAGTAATGCTGTCATCCAGTGTTGGATCAAACATATACTCCCAAAGATTAGCCTCTGTCTCTGGATCATCCGTGAAAGCCTCACCCTTCTTGAGAGCCTTGAGAAGATCAGTAAAGCCCTGCTCACTAATAAGTTTCTGAGAACGGAAATCATTTAACTGATAACGGAATTCCTCTGGAGTAAACTGATTGGACAATAAAGCCTCAGTCAGAGTCGCCTCGTTTACTTCCTGATCGGCTTTAAGTTGTGCCGCCTCTTCTTTCTCTACTCTGGTTTGATGTTTGTCCCAATCATTGTATAGATCTTCCATGCGATTAAGGGTATCTTCCCTTGCGTCCTCACTAATGCCTAAATCCTCGGCACTAGCGAAGTCCTGCATGAAATCCCAACCACGGCCCGCCTCTAATTCTGTGTTAAACCCTGCAACGTAAGTCACAACGTCCATCTCATCATAGTGAGCCTGGAGCCGTTCCTGTGCCTTGACTGCTGAAATCAGATTGGACTGAACGGCAATACCCATTGCCTCTGCGTATTCCTGCTGTTTAGCCTGAGCAAAATCAATACGACCCTGACGGATAGCATCATATGTTTCAATCTCTAAAGCCCCAAGAGCAGTGTTGGTATTGGCCAGTGCCTCATCCAAAACCTTCTCTTTGTGATTCTTTAGGATAGTTGCAGCATGGACAGTACCGTATTCACGATACTTGCGCTCTGCAATCACCTTGACCTCTGGAGACTGAATACCGCTAAGAGTACCCTTTAGGGAAGCCTCAAACTCATTCTTAAAGCCTTCTGGGTCATACTGATACTTTGCTGCAATCTCAGCAACAGAACCCTTAGCCTCAAGCCCAACGCTTGCAGCATAGCTTGTGACAGCAGCACGATTATAGGCAAGATCCGCAATGGAATAGCCTTGCCTCAAATCGGGTGCGCCCTCTGCCCCCTCTAATGCCCCTAGAGCCTTGAACTTCTCTTCTGTCTCAATATCTGCAAGTTGGCTCATCTGCTGAGAGAATCGCCCAAGAGTCTGAGAGAGAGTCTGCCATGCCTGACCCTGGGACGTATCTACACGCCCAACCTGTCGTCCTTGTCGGAATTGGTATTGTGGTAGCTCTGGCATTAGTCTAGCCCACCTCTGCGGCTCTGGCTTACCCCATAATCAAGACCCGCTCCAGCGGCTCCGATAATCCCTTGAGCCATTGCAGATTGGCCTGCGAGGTTCAGTCGGGCAAGTTCAGTCCTTGTGTTATAAAGATCTGCGCCACGCTCTAACTGATAGTTCAACATAGACTCCATGCCTATTGCAGCAGGAGACCCCTCAAATGGAGAGATACCCCTGGACGCAAAGGTGACTCTCTGTGTCGCCAGGGTATGTCGGAGTGTCTTTAAGCGGTTTAGTTCACGATCCTTTGCTGCCTGTTCTGCCTGTTCTGCTTGAATAGCGTACTGTTGTTTCTGCGCTCTTCCTGCCTGGATAGCAGATAGACCCTGACCTAATGCACTAATGCCCTGCCACATTCCTGTACTTAGACCTAGGAAGCCGCCTGCTCCTGCTGCTCCTGCTGCTCCAAGGCCTGCTCCTGCTGCTCCAAGGCCTGCTCCGGCACTAAGTCCTGCTCCAAGCGTCCCTACGGACGTTACGCCTAATGAGATAGGCGCAGCAGCCGCCAACGCTGTACCTGCTGCTGCTGTACCTGCTGCTGTTGCTGCTCCACCCGCTGCCAATGGTGCTAGAAAGCTCATAATCTTATCCTGTCGCCTGAACCTCAAGAGTCAGCCCCAATAAGGTCATTGGAAGTGGATCTTGTTGTGTGATTGTTACTTGTGCTGACCTAGAATACCCCAACAAAGGAGTTTCTTTGATTCCCGTGAATTGTGTCGGAGCAGCATCTAAAATACCATTTCCTAATGATCGGTCAGCCAATTCTTTTCCATCAATATAAACCCCAATGGATTTATGGAGTACCGCTGTTGCCCTGACAATCCTTCTCTTCCTGGTACGAATGGGACCAGAACCGTAATTAAGACTAACAGGCATGGTCTTAATCGTTGGGTTGAAGTCTAACCCTACCTCAATACTAGAGGCTGTACGCGAGAGCGTGATAGAGCCACCAGAAGGGGTTGCGTTTGGCATTACAGAACCATCAGCCTTTACCCTGCACTCTTCTCCATTAAGGTGTCCAAGCCCTGAGACAGTCGCACTGGCAGGACTATTTGTGACGATAATCCCTGCATCTGTGTAATAGCTGTGGTCTAGTGCCTCGATATGGTAAACCGTTACACTATTGATAGTCCTTTCCACAAAGAAGTAGGGAATATCCTCAACTACTGCAACGTCCTTAACGGTTCCTGTGGTGGAATATTTCGTCCAGGCTGTAACTTCCTCTGCACGATTGGTATTCAATACCGCTACCGTTCCATCCCCATTCACTACATAGAGATAGTTGCCCTCATTGGTGACATCTCCAGACTGTCCAGCCATTGCAACAGGACTATTCACTAGATGAGGTGCGAGAAGATTGACCTCGGTAGAGATATAACTATCTTCTGTGTAAGTGAACAGGAACTCTCGAACCTGCTTACCATTCCTCTGGATAAACATGGTTGCGCCATCGATGTTAAGTGGACGCACGTTATCCATTGCGCCAAAGCGTGTCTGTCTTGTTACTCCGATTGTAGAGGGTCTGAGAGGCGCACCAGAGGCATAGAACTCACCGCCAGTAGTGAAGATCTGTAGGTGACGACCAGATACAAGGTGCTTGATAGCATTGACCTGATCGGTATCCATCGTCACCTCAATGGAATCATCATCATCTCCGATACCACGGTCAAAGTTCCAGAAGTCTCCTGTTACTGACCCCCACAAAGTCTGAGGTCTATTGGTTGAGCCAGAGAACCATAGCCGTGATTCATGGAATGAAACCGCTCCAGGGTAGCCATGCTCTGATGTCCAGGCAGGTTCCTCTAATGAAGCCTTATCTCCATCAATGGCATTGGTATTTGTGAATTCCTTTAGGATCTCTCCTGTAACTGTCTGTGCGCCTACATTAACTGAGGTGATCCTTACAATTCCCCCATTGCCCTCAAACATTCCGTCATCATGTTCTGTTGTGATTGATGAGCCACCACTGGCTGTAATTGTGACAGTGCCACCAACAGGACTTGCAACTGATGGAGTGAACGTCAGTGCGTCATAATCCTGATTGAAGTCATAGGTTGGAGACTCCGTAAAGGCAATAGTGGAGATTGTCCATGTGGTGTGACTTCCCCCTCTGGTTATCTTTCGGGGAGCCACTGCATTATGGGCAACAATCATAGTATCAGCACTCTGCGTCCAATCCATCGCTTGGATCTGTGCTGTTGTCCAGGGAGTGACAAGGTAATCATTGCCAGAACCGTTAATGTTGGTCTGCAATACCCCATCCTTATAGACATACATCTTTGCATTTACAAAGACTAGAAGATATGTCTGAGTGGTGGAGAACTCAAAAGTCACCATTCTCACTGTTGATTCAGTGTGAGTGGCAATGTACTTCATGCCTGGTCTGCGCTTAATTCCCCCTTGAGGGAGGCAGATTACATTCGTCAGGGTCTCAGCACCCTTATAGTAACCGTCATAATCGTGACGGGCAGTAAGTCGGGGGTCTAGTTCCCCTGCTGTGAATGAAGTCTGAGCAGCAATCGTGCGTGGCATCAGGCTCTAATCTCAGTCATTGGAGAGTGCTGGAACTCAACTGGAGGTGTTGCCTGTGAATCAATGGTCTTTGATTTGGTCAATTGATCCTTGGCTAGTGATTGGAAATACTCAGCCTTGGTTGCAGAGTCCGTTACAGGAATTGCAAACAGAGAGGCAAATGTATATTCCATCAGTTTAATGAAATAAGCGGGTAACTCTGACTCATCAGGTTTGAATACATAATCCAGAACCAGTGTGGATTGGTTGGAATAAACCTTATCCTGATAAATCTCATAATCTGTGTTGCCAGTATCTACGTGTTGCGCCAACAGGAAGTTGGACGGCAACTGAAAGGCATAATCCCATGTATCTAGCGGAGTCGCTGTCAGCCTTGAGAGACTGGACTTTCCTGATGCGAATCTCCAGGGGTGTTTGGTTAGCAGATCCTCATAGGTCTGCTCATAAAGATTAGAGGCAATCAGTGCCCCTGTTGTGTCCTCTGTGAAAGAAGAGATTGTGTTCTCACCAATCAGCAGAAGTGCGTTAGAGGTAATGTCAATCTTGGAATAAGTGTTTACTGTAGCCATCTTAACCTCTTGGAAAAACCCCCTCCGAAGAGGGGGAGTACAACTTTAGTCTTTAGTCTGTATCAGTTACAGAAATTGCTGTGCCATCAGACACATCAACCACGCTACTGGCATTAGACAGAACAACTACCAGTGAAGCGGTAGGGGTTGCAGTGTCATAACAGTAGATCATATCGCCAACATTCAGCTCACGGGTAGCACTATTAAAGTAGCCACTTGTGTTGACTGTTGCGATTGCATCAGCAGACTTGTAAGTCCAGATCTTTGGAGCGTCAGCAGCACCAGAAGAGGACAGATTCAGATTTGCTCTTGCGAAAGCCATAACTATTCTCCTTTATGCTGATTCGTCAATTTGGACTTTAACGATACCGTCAGAGTCGATGGTTGCAGCACCAGACTTCATCTTGCCTGTAGACAACCAGGAAGTTTTAGCAGGTACATAGTTCACCTCAGTAGAGATGTCGATTCCGATAGCAAGACCAACTGCTGACTTATGGAAAGCAAAGCAGTCACGAATGTTGGCAGCCTTGGCAAGTCCACCCTCAGTACGGCTCTCCATCATCACCCAATTGAAGCCCATGAAGGTGTCGATCTGACCGGACATCAGAACACGAAGAGCATTGTAGTCCGCGCTAGTAATGCCAGAAGTGTTCATCATCTTCTCGATAGCCTGAGCAGAACAAACCATGACGCGATCACCAGAAGGAACACCAGCGTCATTAAGGACGCGGGAAGTCTGAGCAATCTTAGCCAGAGTCATGTTAGTGCCACCATTTGCAATGGTAGTACCAGCAGTCAGGTTGTCCAGAACCAACTGGTCCATACGACGACCCATAGCCCCTGCGATAGTCTGTGCAAGCTCTACACGCTCATCGAAGTTGACCTCAGCAGCATCAAAGATGTCTGTGTACTCTGGAGCAAGCCAGTTTTCAAGCGTACAGGTAATCTTGCTGTGAGAGATGTCCATTGGAGTGACATCGGACTGACTGGCCTTCTGATTGGCCAGCCCCTTACCCATCTTACGGAAGTAGTGGGTATCGCCTACGACACCTGTGCGAGTACGCACTGTCGGACGAAGTTTTCCAGCAGTCTGGAAAGCGTGCTTAACTTCTGCGTCAAACTGCGCAGCAGCAGCACTTGAAAGATTGATACTCATTTTGAGTCTCCTATTACAAGTTAAAGTTACTTTCTTGCAATTCGGGTTCCCGTAAAGTTACGGACCGAATCTAGGATCTTTAACCTGATCCCTGTTGGTCCTCACTTTACAGGCTCCCTATGGAGGTATCCGCACTATGAGGTTGGTATTGCTACCATTTATGTCATGTATAGCGAAAAATAAAACTGAGTCAACTGTTTATTGCATTACTTTGTTTGCAGGGGCATTACCGTAAAACTCCCTGAACTTCGCCTCTACCTCTGAGCGATAGGTTGGGGATTCGTAATAGCGTGGATCTGCCATTAGTTCCTGCAACTTCTGTTCTGTCATCACAGATACAGTCGATGTTGTATCAGGAGCAGTTACCTGTGTCTCCCTGGACATTGAACGCATCTTCTCCAGCAGAGAGAACCCGTCAGCAGTAGTAGCCAGACCTTGCAGGGTATTAAACTCGTTCTCATCCAGGTTTGCTTTACCCCACTTCACCATATCGGTAATACGCTGTGTTGCATCGGGACCAATGTTCTGCATCTCCTGATCCCTTGATGCCTGGTCTGCTTGTAATGAACCATTAACGTACAGTTGGAATAGCTTGGTATAACCCTCCTGACTCAGCCCTAACTCTTGTGCTGTCTCGTTAAAGGCGTTCATCATTGGATCACCGTCAGGGACAGTGTACCCATCTAATCCTTCCGGTAACTCTACCTGATAACCGTCCTCTGGTGCGCCAGTGAAAGAACCTAACTTAGATTCTAGTCCCGAGTACGCTTTTGCTTGATCTGCTACTGTCTTGTATTTATCAGACTTAAACCAATCGGGAGCATCGCCAGTACCGGTTACGTCCTCTGCTAAGTGCCATATCTCACTCTGCTCAGCTGCAACCTCTTCTGATTCTGCTGTATCCAATAGTGTTTCTTCTGTCATTCATACGCTCCCATTTCCACTCTTTTAATTGCAGCACGGAACTGACGAATCAGATCGTTCTGACCTTCCCGCCAGTACCCATGCCCCTCTTTTGATCCCGTTGGACAAACTGGTTTCATCAGGAACCTGTCCTCCAGGTACACCATCAATCGCTTACCCTCTTCTGTGCCAAACACTGTACGAATCAGGTAATCAACATCCTTTGCTCTTTCCTTAGCCTCTGCTATATCTGTCATGCTACTGCTTGTAAACCTCCCTCTTGAACAGCCTGTGTCGCCATTTGAGCCTGTGCGATCTGCTCCTTCATCTCCTGTCGCTGTGCTGGAGTCCTCAGAAGTTCAAGATCAACGCCCATCTTCTTGCCGATCCACTCAGGGATTGCCTCAAGGTCAATGCCAAGAGCCGTTGCCTCTGGTCCTGCGAGTGAAGCCATCTGAATAAACTGACCAAGATTGGAGATGTCCTCCATGTCCTGCGCCCTAGCCAGTGGAGAGATCACCCGAACCTCAATGGTCTTGCCATCTACCTGAACATCAGGAACCACGCCATTGCGCTTGAGGATGTCGATAGCCCTGCGTACCAGTTTCGTGATGAACTCTGTCTGCAAACGACCAAAGGATGAGCCAATGTCACTCATCAATTCCTGCTGACGGATAGCAACCTCTGTTGCAGACTTGGTTGGTCCTGCCACCGGTCCCAACTGGTCATAAAAGAGAGCCTTGCGGATGGATTCTTTCAGATCTTCCATTACGAACTGAGAGACATTGAAGTCTCCAGCAGATGGCAACGGACTCAATGAACCCTCCGCGGCCACTGGAATCACTACTCCAGGGGCAATCTTCACTGTCCAGGGGTTGAGAACTCCATCGTCTACACCAACATAGACACCTGCAATGGACTTCTCTGCGTTCTTCAAGATGTACTTAGCCACTAGATTCAGCGTCTTGATGTCAGGCAGAGCAGACATTACAGGACCACGCCCATACCTCTCTCCTGCTACCTTTGACCATCTGAATACGATCCAGGGGGAGACATCGAAGTAATCTTCCCAAACAACGTGCTTAGTTGCCGCCTCAATGACTACAAACTCATACATCTGCTTGTCTGGATCAAAGACAGTTCCCTCGATAATCTCTACCGGAGAGTCTGGTTTCTCTTCAATCTGACGCTTGACCTGATCGGATACCTTGCCACCCCTCCATGTACGCTCAATGTTACGAGCAGGGATAGAGTGTTCACGGAATACAGTCTCAACTGTACCGTGTGGACCTTCCTCTACGATCAACTCCGCAAGAGGAACTGCTGTAAATTTAAGCAGATTACCGTCTGTACCTTCCTCAAGCAGAAGCGCACCAGTGCCTACAGCCAGATCAAGAAAAGCCTCATTAGCCTCAGTAGCCAGATTGGACTGATTGAGATACGAGAACATAATCCCTGACATCTCTTCCAATTGCTTGTTGATCTCCCCAGCCTGGTCTTTCGGAATGGTGGAGCCAGCCTCTAGCTTTGCCCACTGCTTGAATGGAGGCACAAGAGTTGATTGCAATCGAGAAGCGAACCGCTGTGTAGCCACAAGTGCGGTTGAATCATAGATCGTCGTGTTCTTCTTGGCTCCAGGTTGATGCAGAGACATGGTTTCTCGCTGAGGGAGAGCCTGTTCATAGCACTCCCGCCAATGAGATACCCAATGCTCCCTGTGGACCTTAGCAGCCTCAAACCGCTTTATAAGACCGTCTACGCCCTGTTTGCTGTACTTAGGCATGTTAGCCTCCTAGAGTTTCGGACACTCCACGCTCTTCACCAGAAATCAGAAGTGAGCGTCCACGCCTACGTCTTGTTTCTGCTGCCTGACGTTTAGCCTGTGCCGCTTTCTCTGCGCGCAACTGACGATCACGATTCACCTCTACCTCTTTCTCCGATTCCGACTTCTTAGGTGCGCCACCACCGAATAGACTACCCATTTTACTTCTCCTTACAAAGATACTTCTTGAGTTGATATGGCGTGATAACCCACCACGCCCTTAAACCTAGAAGGTGCTTAATCACTGTTATGCAAGTAAGCATCCCCCTCCATAAAAACTTATTCTCCCTGGAAGATTTGACATACAAAACCTCATGCCCTAACTCTTCCATCTTCTTTGGTACATCTTCCCCTGGTCCATAAGGCATCACCTGAACCTCTAACCAGCAGGACATTGGATCTACTAATACCCAATTGAAGCCATCCCACCTAAATGCGAAGCAATGCCTGTAGCCCCTCCTTGTGACAAGATCCCACCATGTCCAAGTTCCTGAGTCTGCAAACGCAACATACCAATCAATTTCATAACGCCCATCATCCATGAGCCTGAATTGTATGTAAAGATGACTTCGCAATCATGTATGCGTTTCTCGCATCACACGCTATATCAAAATATCCTAGAAATTTGTTCTTCCCATCAACGCCAATATACGCCCCCCATTTACCAGAACGCTTACAATACGAATATCCTTTTGCCTTTTGATTAAAGCAGTTCTCTTGATTGGTTACTAATCGCAAATTCTCAATCCGGTTGAAGTCTCTTCTTCCATCAATGTGATCTATCTGTATAGCCTCAGAAATATCTCCATGATGATAGATATAAATTAGTCTATGAACTAAGAGCCTCTGACCTTTCAGCATTGTACGAACATATCCATTAGGATCAGTAGTGCCAACAACGCTACCAGCTTTGACGCTTTTGGCAGGACTGATTTTCCAAAAGAGTTGTCCATCTCGATAATCAAACAATTCTCTAATTTTTTCTTTTGATGGATATTTCTTAGTTTTCATTCTGAATCCTCATGCCGCTCTTCCATTTAACCAGGATAGATCCGCTTGAACTGGCTGACTACGCTCTTCTCTTCGATCTCTCCAAGCCACTGCGAAGTAACGGAAAGCATCGGAGGCGTGAGAGGACCAGTCATGTAGTGGTTTGTCACGATAGATCTTTTTCTTATCATCATATTCAGCACGATAGTTCTGTAGCGCATTTATTCCTTCTGAGCATCGTTTCTCATCAAACCAGCATCGTGGCAAGATTCTTCTTGCTGCCTCAATGCCATCCATTATCTTGATATTCGGGGTTATCCTAAATCGTATACCCATGCTCCTAGCTGTTTCTAGCCTCGATTTTCCGTTTGTCAACTCCCTAACCTTAATATCGTGTGGCGCAAAATGATCCCCGAAAGTAATGTCATACTTATCACGAAAATCATGCAGGTAGTTAATATAATGCTGGAGACTTTCATTGTTGTTCTCATAGTATACCACCACCCTTAGCTCTAGTCCTGCTGGCTGAACCATCCAGATACTTGTAGCATCGCTAACACCTAGATCCCAGAAGGTGTGAACTGGTAATGCAGGATCTATCGGAACATCTGTAATCCTCTTGTCTGATCTAGCTTGCTCAATATATTTGGAATAGTACGCACCCTGGACAGCCGCACTCCATGAACATTCATACTCCTGAGCGAACTGTTCTGGAGAAAGAGTACGCTTCTGAATAACTAACTCATCATCATCCAAGATGTTAGTCTCACTGGCCTTAAACATTGCCGCGTACCAATCATCATTAGACTGTGCCATTCGATAAAGATCGTAGAAGGCATTACGACCCATTGGGGTTCCAATTACCACTACCCAACCCTTGCGATCTGCGAGAGCAGGAGCCAACACCTCCCATATTCTAGGAGGCATCTGAGCGTATTCGTCTAGGATACAACCATCAAAGTAGTTTCCACGGAGCGTATCTAATGAACGATCTACACCATAGAGGGTGATTCTTGCTCCGTTAGGAAGATCACACCTCAACTCTGCCTCATTGTACTTAACACCAGGTATCGGACGGGTAAACTCTTTGACGTAATCCCACGCAATGTCCTTAGCCTGTCTGAGTAGTGGGGCAAAGTAAGCGTACCTCGGAGCTTTCTTCTTGTTGATTAACGCCCGTCTAACTAATTCGTTAATTGCTAGAACTGTCTTGCCGAATCGTCTGTGACATACCATTACATTCCAACGCTTTAACTCTCTATGGATTTCCATCTGGAGAGGTCTTGGATTGTACGGGATAACTATCACTCTATTCTTCTATGACTGATAACTCACCTGCCCAAGTGATCTCAATTGGACCACCTGCATCACCTGTCATTTCAACCGCCTTGCGCTTAGGTGCAACGTATTGGATTAACTCTTTGTACATCTGACCCGCCAATGCACGATCACCCTTATCTAACGCCTCCCGTGCAATACGAGCCATACCCTCAAGAGGGTCGCAGCCTAGCTCATCCAATCGAGCCTTAACATCAACGGACTTCTTGTTAGGCGTACCCTTCTTTCGGCCACCTCTGCGCTCACCTGGTTTTGACCCCCTAGACATCGCTACCCTTCGCTACCTTAGTAACTCGCTTCTTACGAGCCTGTTTCTTTTGAAGAGGAAGCCAATCAGTAGGCATGATACCAGCCATATGCTCTGTCTTTTCAATGCGAGTGCGTAATTCCTGGATAACTTCTTCAATGTTTTCAATCATTTAATGCCCCAACAACATCTCTTCTTGTTGCGCTTTGCTGATTCCGAACTGGATAGGACTCTTCCTGTTAGAGCCTCGATTAGTGATATTCCCCTGTTTAATCTGGAATACACTGTTGATGGATGAATACCGATCTGACGTGCCAGATCGCTGATGTTCCGGTATTCGTATCTCTCCCCTTGTATTTCTATAGCTTCCATACATTCCCCTAAAAGTAACCCCGATTTTATAACCGCTTGATTGTTATGTCAACAGGACCTGTCTAACCTTTGTTCTTTTTCAAATACCGCTTAATCTTCGCAATCGTCTCTGGTCTAGGCTTCATCCGTCCACTCACAAAACTATACAGAACATTGGGCGACAACCTGATGGCACTAGCCACCTTCTGTAAGTCCATATCCTTCAGCTTCATCCTCAATTTATCAACATCCATATTTACCCCCTTTAACAATTCCCGTTAATCGTGATAATTAAAACATTATTGCATTAAAAAATACAATAATCATGCAAGAACTAACTCATTGATCTCTATGTATATTATATATATAAATATATATATATTTATTATTATTACATACCTCCCCTTCTTTTCTTCTGAGAGTTATCCACAGCCCTCTTTTTCCTCTCCCTACATCTTTATACTTATTGGGGAGTGTATTTTTTTGCAATAATCCCTTTTTCTCTTTTATTATCAATAAGTTGATTCTGTATTTTATAATGCAATAATTATGCGATTATTCGACATTATCCCCATTTGTGGCATAAAACGCCATTCTTGGTCGCCCTGCATGACCTTTGTTGACCTCTGCATAAGCCACCAATCCCGACCCAATTAGTGCGTTAATGATTGTGTTTAGCTCCTGCTGTTTGAAATGAGAGAAGGGTTTTTTCCTCTGCATTTCGCTCGTAGTGACACCTCTATCGGCTAGATTGCGAACTGCATTCAGGATTTCCACCTTGTTTTTCTCATAACTTGACCCGTGTATCTGCTTTTTAACGTCATCAACAGTCCTCTCTCCGATCATTCTCATGTAGTCAACCGCCCATTGTGCGGCGACTTTCCCCACCTTCGAGCTGCCTGCATCAATACTAAGCTGAACAATGACCGCTATTCTTGAGGCGAATTCAGCAGTCCTGCCGATTAACTCTGAGGGAACTCCGTGACTATCTAGCTCATCCATCTTATTCACGCACTCAATCTCGAAATCATAAAGCAGGTCAGATGCTTCGCTGGTGGCTTTTAATGTGATCTGTGAGGGACACTCTGCTATCTCTCCGAGATTTCCGCAACTGGCAATATACCTATTTCTAAGCTGATCAGCCCACACAATCATGCCATCACTCAATAATGGTTCCTCCATGTCTCTCCTGCGCTGTCTAGGCTCATCAGATCGCCAACATATAAACCGCCCCAGGAACCCGTCTTTGATCTGCTCGAAAGTCATATTTTCGTAAAAGGTGGAGGGGGTTGTTAGGCACATCATGGATAGTGCTGGATGAGTGATTTTATCTATCATCTTGTCTTTCTCTGCACTAGTCATGGATTGGGTAGCCCTGCCCTTGTCTCTGACTGTACCCCCACACCTACCGATAATCTCCATCAGCATAGTGTTTGCCGCCTCTAGGTTGCTATTACCTGACTTTCTGCCAGCCTCTAAATGCCGCCCAAACTCATCAATGGCGGCTATCCCTCGCGGTTTTGACGCAAGAGATGAAAATACTGCTGACCCTGAGTGGAAGCCAGAGGGCGCAATTAGATCATCCATGCCGACTTCTGATAGAACATTCTCTATGGTGGAGATGCAGTTCTCTTTTCCACAAGCTGATTTTGCTATGTTGAGGAAATAGAGCGATGTAAAGCTGTACCGCCCATTAATGAACCCCCTGAATATTCTGGAACAAACCACAGAGCCTATGGCTAGAGCGGTCTGCACTGCAAACATTGGTTGTGGGTTGATTGCGCTACTGTTGAAATAGTCCACAGCATGACCTAACTCACCTGGAATTCCCCTCAACCGATCATCAATTACTCGTTTTGCTTCCCCTTTCTTTTTATACACAGACAATGGCTTTGCTTTCGCCTCTCCAAAGTATTCAGCCACCTCATCCAGATTACCCATTCCCTACCCTCCGCAAAAATTCCACTGATTTCTTGACCGTTAATTTGTCTGCATCTGATGGGGTTTTGCCTCGCTCCATATCAGACTTTGCCAGCATGATTATTAATTCGTGATGTTGAATTTCCTCCTGTTGTTTCTTTGATTCGTAATACGCTTTCTTTGCAGGGTCTAAGCTCTCCAAAAACAAGTCCCCCCACGTTAAACCTAGTGCATTAATAATGCTCACAGTGTCACACCCTGCGAAGCAATGGAGGGTCAGCTTATCCCCCCAATCTTTAATAGATAGACTAGGGGACTTATCAGCATGAGCTGGACAGCAAGCCATCCATTTGCCTGCGCCTGTTCGTTTAGCCTTATCTAAATGGATCAATATATGGTCTGCGTTCATTTAGTCACCCATTCGAGAATAGTCTCCCCCTTGTGTTGATAGATTCGCAGAGTGTGTCTATTGCTTTCGGTTAAACACGTTTCACACCAAAAATGGATTAGGATTCCGTCACGCCTAGAACTTGGATTCCTCTCCATGTTAGTGCCTGTGATAATCCCCGTGCTATTTGCGGATAAATGCAACCCTGTGCCTGCGTCTTCTGCTTTTCTAAAAAACGCCTCTACTTCGTCTTGATGAAGCCATCTATCGGAACACTCAGGACATTTCAGACTACTAAAAGGGGCGCAACCTCCGTCCATCATCTCCACCTTACTCATCATCAGCACCCCCTAAAAGATACTTCTCAATCTTCAAGATGGTTTCATATTTCGGCTTCCCTTGTTCTTTCATAAATACATATAGGGAATTAGGGTGTAGTCCTGTAGCTTTAGCCACCGCCTGAATATTCCTATCTTTCAAATCCTTTCGGATCAAGTCTAGTTCTCGCAACATTTTTTGCTCCTTTGTTTATAAATGTGTTGACAATATAAAATTGTTCTGTAGTATTGTCAATACCGAAGCAACAAGAATTATCTGACAGCTTCAAAAAACAAAGGATAAAACATGAGTATCAACATTAAACAAACGGGCAACCTGCACCAAGACGGGATGAACTTTCTGGTGTATGGCGCAGCAGGATCGGGCAAGACTTCCCTGATTCGCACTCTTCCCTCTCCCATCATTATTAGTGCCGAGGGCGGTCTACTATCACTAGCCACTGACAACCTCAACTATATTGAGATCGCCTCAATGCAGGATTTGCGAGATGCATACGAGTGGTTTCAAGGCTCTGAGGAATCAGGACAGTTCCAAAGTATTGCGCTGGATAGCATCAGTGAGATTGCAGAAGTAGTGCTGGCACATGAGAAGAAGGTCAACAAAGATGGTCGGGCTGCTTATGGTGAGATGGACGTACAGATCAGCGAGATCATCCGCGCCTTTCGTGATCTTCCGATTCACACATACATGAGTGCCAAACTAGAGAAGCAACAAGACGAGATGGGAAAGATGCTCTATTTCCCCTCACTTCCCGGCAATAAGACCGCCCAGAAACTCCCCTACTTCTTTGATGAGGTGTTAGCCCTGAGAGTAGAGAAAGACAACGAGGGAGCCACACAGAGAGCCTTGATGTGTGATGGTGACGGTACATGGCTGGCCAAGGATCGTTCCGGCAAACTGGATGGATGGGAGGCTCCTGATCTTAATCTGATTATTAAGAAGATCGCCAAAGGAGACTCTAAATGAGCATCTACCAACAATGGATAGAGGCCAAAGAGGAGGAGCGAGTGGCAATCGCCCACCGCAGGATTCTTGAGGATCAGATGATTACCGAGTTCCAGATTGATGACCAACTGGAAGGCGTGAAGAATCTTGAGGCTGATGGATTCAAGATTAAAATTACAGGTCGCATGAATCGCAAGGTGAATGGGGATCGTCTACAGGAGATTGCGGCTGAGAACGGCCTTTCTGACCACCTTTCAAGCCTCTTTAACTGGCGGCCGACTATCAATATGAAGATATGGAAGGCCACAGACTCAACTATAACCCGCCCCCTCATGGAGGCGATTACAACTACCGCTGGCAGAGCCAGTTTTTCAATCTCAAAAGGAGATAAATAATGGCACAATTTGGACAAACTTTTAATGTAGATGAACTCCCCGCTGATTCAGGCGGCAACTTTGAACCCCTACCCGCTGGATGGTATCAGGTGACAGTTGCAGGGGCAGAGCTAAAAACCACCAAGGCAGGGACAGGTGAATATATCGCCGTCCGTTATGATGTGGTTGCCCCCACTCATCAGGGACGGGTTGTATTTGGTAATCTGAACATCAAGAACCAGAACCCCAAGGCTGAGGAGATAGGCCGCCAGCAGTTGGGCAACTTAATGCGAGCCATCGGCCTAACCAGTGTCACAGATACCGATGAACTGATAGGCGGCTCATGCTCTATCAAACTGAGCGTGACCAAGTCTGAGCAGTATGGGGATGGTAACGATGTGAAAGGCTGGAAAGCGATTGAGGGTGGGGCTGTTCCTGCTCCGGCCTCTGGCGGCTCCGCGCCTTGGGCGAAATGATAGGAGGCTCCCCCTTCGTGGGGAGTATTTTATATGACCAAAATCCCAGAACCAGACAACTCAATAGCCAACTCTATATATAGCGCATTAGAGGCCAAACAATCACGGCCACGCCCCCATTTGGGAGCTAGTCTGTTAGGTCATCCGTGTGATAGATGGCTATGGTTGTCGTTTCGTTGGGCTGTGGTTGAGAAATTTGAGGGCAGGGTGTTGCGCCTGTTCAGGAGAGGGCAACTGGAAGAGGAGCAGATTGTTAAAGACCTCCGAGCCACAGGGATAGATATTAGAGGCACAACCACCAACCAATCCAGAGTAGACTTTGGCGGTCATGTGTCCGGATCAATGGACGGCGTGATATTCTCAGGAGTGCCAGAGGCTCCCAATACTAAACACTTGGCTGAATTCAAAACCGCCAGCGATAAGAAGTTCAAAGAGTTTGCAAAGGATGGTCTGGAGAAGGCCAATTACCAATACTTCATTCAGTGCCAGGTCTATATGCACGGAGCCGGACTAACAAGGGCATTGTTTTTAGTCGTCAACAAGAATGACGACTCCGTATACACCGAGAGAGTGCGCTATAACGAGGCTGTGGCCACCAAATACATTAAGCGAGGCCATCGTATAACCTCAAGTGATCGCCTCCCAGAGCCGCTCTCAGCCGATCCTACATGGTGGCAGTGTAGGTTTTGTGTAGGGCATAAGTTCTGCCATGAAGGAGCAGGAGTTAAAGAGGACAATTGCCGGACTTGCGCTCATGTGACATTCAAGGATGATTCGGTTTATTGTGAACGCCACCAGGGGGAGGTGCCTACCAAATATCAATATGACGGGTGCAGGAGCCACGTTATCCATCCCGAACTAATCCCGCAGTCATGGAAACACAAAAGAGGATATGGGAACTGGTCTGCTATTTATGAGGTGGATGGAAAAGAGATTGTTGTGGGTGAGGAGGGGTTCAGATACAGTGAGATATTAGCCAATCTTGATGCCTGTCTGAATCCTGATGATGTTATCTCAGAACTGAGAGAGAAGATGGGTGGCAAGATCGTTGCTTAGACCTTATCAACAAACCGCCCTAACCCAACTCTATGGCTGGTTCAGGACGAATCCAGAAGGCCATCCCTGTCTGGTGCTTCCGACCGGCTCAGGCAAGAGCCATATAATTGCAGCACTCTGCAAGGACGCTCTGACCCAATGGCCAGGCACCCGCATCCTGATGCTGACTCATGTCAAAGAGCTGATTGAGCAGAACGCAGAGAAGTTATTAACCCACTGGCCTGATGCACCACTGGGTATCTATAGTGCTGGCCTCAAAAGCAAGGAGATCAAACCTATAACATTCGGTGGTATTCAATCGCTCCGCAACAAGTCTGCTGACATTGGTCATGTCTCGCTCATCATTGTAGATGAGGCACATCTCATAAGCCATAAGGCCGAGGGAGGATATCGTGCGCTGATACACGAATTGACCCAGATCAATTCATCATTAAGAGTGGTTGGCCTGACTGCTACCCCGTGGCGGTTAGGGCATGGGGCAATAACTGATGGGGATGCGCTGTTTGATGGTCTGATTGAGCCGGTCACTATTCTGGAATTGATCAAATCTGGCTACCTTGCCCCGCTCCGCTCTAAATCCACCATCAAGAAACTATCCACTGATGGTGTACATAAACGTGGAGGCGAATACATAGAGAAAGAGCTGCAGCAAGCAGTTGATAAAGAGGATCAGAACAAGATTGTCGTCCAGGAGATCATTGACCGGGCAGAGGATCGCAAGAGCTGGATATTATTCTGCACGGGCGTTGATCATAGCCACCATATTGCAGATGAGTTACGAGCCAATGGCATAATAACTGAGACAGTCACAGGCCAGACCCCTGCAAATGAGCGTGATAGAATCCTCCGTGCGTTCAAGGCCGGCAATGTTCAGGCCGTTACTAATGCCAACGTCCTGACCACTGGCTTTGACGCACCAAACATTGATCTGATCGCCTTTCTCCGACCCACTATGTCGCCCACTCTCTATGTCCAGATGGCCGGTCGTGGTATGCGTATCAAGGATCACACCGATCACTGCCTCGTCCTAGACTTCGCGGGTCTTGTCTCTACACATGGCGCAATCACTGATGTTAAGCCGCCATCAAAGAAAGGCAATGGCGATGGTGAGTGTCCGGTCAAGATGTGCGATAAATGCTTTGAGCTGGTTCATCTATCGGTCAAGATTTGCCCCTGTTGTGGCTTTGAGTTCCCACCACCAGCTCCCAAGCCAGTGCGCCTACATGATGATGACATTATGGGCGGGATTAAATCAATGGAGGTTTCGAGCTGGAACTGGTCAATCCATGTTGGCAAGAAGTCCGGCCTTGAGATGTTCATGGTGCGCTATTACGGCTCACTGCATAAACCACCCGTTAACGAATATCTGGTGGTCAATAATGAGGGCTACGCAGGGGAGAGAGCCAGAATTACGTTTGCACAGATTACGCAGGATAGCCATGCCACTATCGCTATGACCCTGCCCACCATGCAAGATGCAGTAGAGAGAATGAATAGAGCAGACCCACCAACTGAGCTTGATTACAAGATGGACGGAAAATACCCAAGGATATTGAGAAGAAAATGGAACTGAATGTATTAAAAGAAAGGATAGAAAAGGCCATGAGCGATCTACCTCATAAGTGTCTGACTTGTGACCATCTGCACTGGGACGGTGTATGTTTTCGTTATGCCCTTACGCCGCCAGAGCATTTTCTGGAGCAGACAGATGCCTGTCCAGATTGGGAGTGGAGGAAATTATTTTGAGACGCACGGTATATCATCAGAAGGGCGAGAGTAAATCGGATCGTATGCTAACCGAGCATGAAGAACAGCGAGAATTTGTAAGTTGGTTTCGCAAAAACTATGATCCTGTTCGTATATTCGCAATTCCAAATGGTGGTCATCGCTCCAAGACTCAGGGGATGAAGCTCAAGGCTGAGGGCGTGAGTGCTGGAGTCCCTGATCTGTACGTCCCTGAGTGGAGATTATGGATAGAGATGAAGCGGATTACGGGCGGGACAGTAGCCCCCAAACAACGGGAATGGATCAAATACCTAACTGATATTGTTGGGGATTCTGTTGCAGTCTGTGCTGGTGCAGGGGTTGCGATGGAATATATCACAGAGTTTGCGAATAAATTTGAAAATAATGTTGACAACCTCTACAGGTAGTGTATAATACACATCATACAGCAACCGGAATCAACCGAAAGCTGAATAAGAGAGGATATAAAAATGACCAAAGAGATGACAACCATCCGCAACATCTACAGGTTAGTAGATGTAGACACATCAGAAATGACAACCTTCCAGCTTGAGGATTTGATAGATCAGATCCAGAACGAGCTGGAGTGGGAGTTTTCACTAGAAGAGCTGGGGGTGGAACATGAAACTGCCCGTTGATCTTAATCGCCCACTGAAACCAAAATTCAGATGGGCTGAACTGATCGGAGGCATTGCCGTCATGGGGTGCTTCATTGTGTTGATGTTAACAATACTGCTGGGGTGGTGATCTATGAAATGCCCAAAATGTAACCGAAATACAAAAGTGCTTGAGACTCGTCAAAACCTGAAAGGGACGAGGCGCAGAAGAGAATGCAATTGCGGTCACAGGTTCACAACTCTGGAGACGATAGTCAAGAGCCGGAGGAAGGGATGACCCACTACCATCGCACAACCGCCACATTGAATTTGGCAAGAGAGATGGCCAAGAAGGTCATGAAGCTGAAAAGGAAACTGGAGGAAAAAGTCACTGATACTGAGTGCCAGCATGAGATTGACATCCTTGCTCAGGATGCTCAGTACATACTGATGGAAGTTGAACATAGGGAGGATGAAAAATGACCAAACCACAACCAATCACATATGATGGCGTGGACTACCCATCATTAACAGCCCTTAGTAAAAAGTATGGTCTCACCATCAGCTCAGTAAGAATCAGACTTAGAGATGGTAAGCCACTAGATACACCAAAGCTCTCAGCATCAGAGGCAGGGAGGATGGGTAAGGCAGCCTCGGGATGGGGCGATAATTTTAATATAAAGATTGGAGAATAACAAATGAAAATTACAGTAACACAAGAACTTAATAATGATGATATCCAGAAAATAATTTTAGAGAAATATCCTAACGCCTCTTTTAGAACAGATGAAGATCCTACAGGGAACCGCTCTACAGGGGATCACTCTACAGGGAACTGGTCTACAGGGAACCGCTCTACAGGGAACTGGTCTACAGGGGATCACTCTACAGGGAACTGCTCTACAGGGAACTGGTCTACAGGGAACTGCTCTACAGGGAACTGGTCTACAGGATATCGGTCTACAGGGGACTGGTCAATTAGTAATTTTTCATCTGGACACTTTTCAACTATTG
>CALEHW010000042.1 GCA_937877715.1 uncultured Methylophaga sp.
GATGATATACGGAATCCGTATAGTATCATATTTACTGATTCCGTCTAATATACTGATAAGCGCGGCCGCTTCGCGCCCACGCTTATCGGTGAGCTGAGCAGCAAGCTGCTCCATCATCTTGAAAGGCTCCGCTCCGCTGCGCCTATCAAGACGCTGGAGCAGAAATCTCCCTAATACCGGTTACGAGCAAGCTCGAACCGGATTAGAAAGATTCTGCTCAGCTCACCGTTAGGCTCAATGGCTGGTTAAACAATGATTGAAAATTTCACATACACTGATTTATCTGAATCTGTAGAAAAAGAGTTATCATTAATCCTTGGTAGAATTACGCACCATGTTCACCCTGAAGTTGTAAGCTATGTCACAGCAGAAAATATTAGTTATCAATTACGATTTCAAAGTATTTGCCATGAGAAATGTAAATCTGACCAATTTTTTTATCATGATTCTGACTGTGTCTTTCCAGGATTTAGAAGGCCAATAAACAAAGAAAAAAGTGGGAACTGGAAAAATAAAGTAAATCATATGGATGGAACTATCCTTAATGATAATACATTTCCAAGACATATTTGGGCATACCTATCTATGAACAAAGCATATTCAGGTGGTGCTTCAGGTATGTGGTCTGCTAGTGGATTAGGTAAATTTGAATTAGCGCATATATTTAGTCACAAGCAAGATGAAAGAGCTTTAGAGAAAGAGGTTTTCACAGAGGTAGATGAAAACATGGAGCCTTATGGGTTGTTTACATCTGCTTCTAATGTAGTATTAATACCAAAGGGTTTTGCTAAACCAACTGACCAAATGAAGACCATCAAAATATGCTTTTATAAAAGACATTTAGAACTTTATGGTAATAATATTACAGGTTTAAAAGGTTTTAATGAAAAGCATGTTCCTGCTTGGTATAGCGAAATTAAATGGCTTGATCCAGAGCTTCCCTGTAATTGGAAAACCAAGGTAGATAATCTATTAAAATATAGAGAGAATTATCTGAGGAAAAAGTATGCCTAACAAAGCCATCAACTCGGACCCTGCAAAACGGTGCGCCTTGTGGCATTCGCTGCGCTCAATTTTGCCACAAGCCACACCGTTCCGCAGGTCCGGTTATGGCGGGCGATAAGCGCGGCCGCTTCGCGCCCACGCTTATCGGTGAGCTGAGCAGCAAGCTGCTCCATCATCTTGAAAGGCTCCGCTCCGCTGCGCCTATCAAGACGCTGGAGCAGAAATCTCCCTAATACCGGTTACGAGCAAGCTCGAACCGGATTAGAAAAGATTCTGCTCAGCTCACCGTTATGTGTTACATAGTTGATGGCATTCGACCATAAGTAGTCATCCTAATTAAAGCAGATTAAAAATATAATAGAAAAAATGGAGAGATGTTATGGAAAAGTCAATTTTTGTATTCGGTATATTTTTAGTTCTAGTTTCATGTGCTCCATTAGAAACACATGAAGCAAACAGTCAAGCATCAACAGTATCGTATCTCAATATGCCTAACGTGCTTGAAATAGATGGCAATAAATATACTAAGTACACTAAATGGACCTGTCGAGACTATGTTCACGATGAGAGAATTGCCCTTGAGGTTGTAAAAACTGATAAAGGCGTGGTGGATGTAATGGGAGGCAATATACATGGTGCTATAGAGGAGGTGCAAAAAGAAAATAATAATGAAATTACTAAAGAGCAAGAAGGACGGTTAAAAGTATTATTAGAAGGGGTAGTGCAAGAAGCTTTTAGTAAGTATAGCTTGGGCTATGTTTTATATGATGGAAGCAAAGAGTATGCAAGAACATTTTATTTGCGAGAAGGTATTAGTCATAGGTGGGAATGGGAAGATGGAAAATATGTCTTTATAATAAAACCAAATGGTTTGGGGCTTTACTACGATTTTACAAATACGGAAAAAGGTGCTCCTACAAAAGCACATGATATTTTTAAGTGCGAGAAAGTATAAAAGTAAAATTCAGCAGTTGGCGGTTAGCATCATATTTGACTTCATGAAAAGCAGTAAAACACATAACAAAGCCGTCAACTCGGACCCTGCGAAACTGGGTGGTTTGTGGCATTCGCTTCGCTCAATTTTGCCACAAACCACCCAGTTTCGCAGGGTCCGGTTACGGCGGGCGTTATGCATTCAAAACAGATGATCGCCTGAACCAGTCAGCCAGATCTTCCTCGGTCAATTCACCATCAGCCAGTTGCTGAAAAACAATTACGGTCTCTGGTTCGGAGGCATTCAAAGAGTATCCATTTAGCTCCAGAAATATAGACCCTGTGGTTAGGGCAATTCGTTTGTTTCCATCAACAAAAGGGTGGTTCTTTGCCAGACCATAGCTATATGAGGCTGCAAGATCAAAAATGGAAGTTTCATCATCATAGGTGAAGCGTTGCTGTGGTCGGTTGAGGGCTGATTCCAGCAGGGCTTGATCACGTATGCCTGTTGCTCCACCATGTTCCGCAAGAAGCATCTGATGGACGGCAATGACAATTTTCTGAAGAACCCATGCAGGTTCCCTCATTTTGCCAACTCATGGAGCGCATTACGATATTTGTTCATTACCTTTTCAGCTACTTCCAACTGTTTTTCAAAATCCTGCTGGTATGGTGTGAGGGTCAGCCCTTCGAGTGTATCAACCAGATACAGGAGATCTCCTTTTCCGACCCTGAGCTTAGTCAGTGCCTCTTTTGGGAGTACAATTCCCATTGAGTTTCCTATTGTTGTTACTTTTGCTTTTAACATGGGCTTATCTCTGTTGCGTTATTACAAATGTTATTACACAGTGTAGTTGTCTCTAATAAATCAGTCAAGGGAAGAGAAAGTGGTGTTGAGTGAATTTGAAAATTCATAGCATGGAAAACCATGCATTAAATGGATAATTCTGTTATAGTGAATGACAAATCAGGCTTTAATTGGTGTAAAAATGTCATTCTATCATCATACAGACACGGAAATAGCTGAAATCCTCGCTGGTCGTGTCAAACAGTATCGTCTCGAGAATAGTCAAAGAAGTCTCACGCAGAAGGAGATGGGTGAGCGCACTGGATTATCCAGAGATACCATTCAGCGTCTTGAGAAGAGCGGAAGGGTTTCTGTTCTCGCATTGATCGCAGTGCTGCGGGAGTTGGGTTTGCTTGATAACCTGGAGATATTAGTTCCTGAGAAACCACCAGTATCTCCCATTGCTGTGGCTAGGCAGCAAGAAAAAATGAAGTCAAAACGGCAACGAGCAAGAAAGAAGACGGCCAGGGTGATGAACAATGGCCAATGATATCGTTGAGGTGTATGCGTGGGGGAAGAGAATTGGTGCGCTCATTGAGTCTGCAGATCGCCCAGGATTCTATCTGTTTGAATACGATCTTCCGAATATTCGAGATCGTGAATTTTCCCCGCTTTTTATGGGAGTAGGCACCAAACAGGTTTTTGAGTTCCCGGCACTAGCGACTGAAACCTTTTATGGACTTCCGGGGATGATTGCTGATGCCCTGCCGGATCGGTTCGGTAATGCCTTGATTGACCATTATATGGAGGAGCGTCAAGGTCTGCCGAGGGAATCGATCACAACGCTTGATCGTCTTCTCTATACGGGAAAAAGAGCAATGGGGGTGCTGGAATTTGCCCCCGCCATGCCGGTTACTCCTGTCGAGGATCATGCTTTGGCAATGTCTTCACTAGTTGAGGATGCGCGTAGGGCAATACGTGGAGAGTTTAGAGAGATTGCTGCAGATCTTATCCAGATCGGAACTTCGGCGGGTGGGGCTCGCCCCAAAGCTGTTATAGGCTGGAACAGGGAGACAAAAGATATTGTTGCGGGTCAATTTGATGTACCAGAAGGATATGAGCACTGGCTTTTGAAGTTTGATGGGGTGGGGGAAGATAGAGCTCTTGGTGGGGCGGAAGGGTATGGACGAATCGAGTACACCTATTACGAGATGGCACAAGAGGCAAAGATCGATATGTCTGAGTGTGATCTCTTGCTGGAGAATGATCGAGCTCATTTTATGACTAAACGCTTCGATCGAATCAACAACCATAAGCTGCATATGCAGTCATTCTGCGCAATAGATCACCGTGATTTTAATATCCCCTATACCGTCGAGTATGATTCCATATTCCGCATAGCCCTAATACTTGGAGTGGGATATCGGGGAAAAGAGCAGCTCTTTCGTAGGATGGTGTTTAATGTGCTGACAAATAACTGCGACGATCACACAAAGAACTTTTCATTCTTGATGAGCGAAGATGGTGAGTGGTCTCTTGCTCCTGCCTATGATGTGACCCATGCACACAACCCTGACTCAGACAAGTGGACCCGCCAGCACCAAATATTGATTAATGGAAAAGCAAAACCGGAAGAGATCAGCAGACAAGATCTAATGGCGGTTGCGGTTCGCAATAGCATAAAGAATCCAGGTGTGATTATTGATGAGATTGCCGAGGCCGCGACTCTTTGGGGTGAGCTCTCAAAAGCCAATGAGGTTCCCCTGGAGCAACAGCAGCAGATCAGCTCTGAGATAGAGAAACAGCTATCAATAATGGGAAGCACCTAGGAGCATGTTAGAGAGAATTGGGCGATTCAAAGGCTGTTTGGTAATAGGGTAGAATAGACGGCTATTTATTTAGGAAAAAACACCCTCATGTTTGTCGATCGTAGTGAACAACTGAAATCCCTGATGGCTGAGCGCATCCTGATTCTGGATGGTGCAATGGGGACCATGATCCAGCGCCATAAACTGGAGGAGGCGGACTATCGAGGGGAGCGTTTTGCCGACTGGCATACGGATCTTAAGGGGAATAATGATCTCCTTGCACTGACTCAGCCAGCCATCATCCAGGGCATTCATGAGCAGTATCTGGAGGCGGGAGCCGATATCCTCGAGACCAATACCTTCAACGGTACCCGGGTCTCTATGGCAGATTATGGGATGGAGGATCTGGTTCATGAGATCAACCTCTCTGCCACCCGCCTGGCTCGTGCCGCAGCAGACAAGTATTCCACCCCAGAGAAGCCCCGTTTTGTGGCGGGGGTGCTTGGGCCAACCGGCCGCACCTGTTCCATCTCCCCGGGGGTGAATGATCCGGGGTTCCGCAATATCACCTTTATGGAACTGGTGGAAAACTATAGTGAGGCAGTGGACGCCCTGGTGCAGGGTGGGGCAGATCTGCTGCTGGTAGAGACTATCTTCGACACCCTGAATGCAAAGGCGGCACTGTTTGCGATTGACCAGTACTTTGAGGAGAAAGAGATCAGTTTGCCTATCATGATCTCCGGCACCATTACTGATGCCTCCGGTCGTACCCTATCTGGGCAGACTACAGAGTCGTTCTATAACAGCCTGCGCCACTCCAGACCGTTAACCATGGGTCTAAACTGTGCACTGGGTCCGGATATGTTGCGTCAATATACAGAGGAGATGTCACGAGTCTGTGAGACCTACACCTCTGCTCACCCTAATGCAGGGTTGCCCAATGAGTTTGGGGAGTATGACCTAACTCCGGAGCAGATGGCGGTTCATGTCAGCGAGTGGGCCGATGCCGGCTTCCTTAATATTATTGGGGGGTGCTGTGGTTCCAGTCCTGACCATATTCGTGCCATTGCCCAGGCGATGGAGGGGAAGTCTCCACGACCACTACCGGAGCTTCCACATGAGTGTCGTCTTGCCGGACTAGAACCACTCAATATTGGTGGTGAATCCCTCTTTGTAAATGTAGGGGAGCGAGCCAATGTAACCGGCTCTGCAAAATTCAAACAGCTGGTTCTCAATGAGGAGTATGAGGAGGCGCTCGATATCTGCCGAACCCAGGTGGAGAATGGAGCCCAGGTGGTTGATGTCAATATGGATGAGGGGATGCTGGATGGCAAGGCGGCGATGGTACGCTTCCTCAATTTGATCGCCTCGGAACCTGATATCTCCAGGGTGCCACTGATGATCGACTCCTCCAAATGGGAGATCATTGAGGCTGGACTACAGTGTTCGCAGGGCAAGGCGATTGTCAACTCCATCTCCATGAAGGAGGGGGAGGAGAGGTTTCGGGAGTACGCCAGACTCTGCCGCCGCTATGGTGCAGCGATCATCGTTATGGCCTTCGATGATGAGGGTCAGGCCGATACAGAAGAGCGCAAGGTAGAGATCTGCACCCGGGCCTACCGGATTCTGGTGGATGAGCTCGATTTCCCTGCAGAGGATATTATCTTTGACCCCAATATCTTTGCCGTGGCGACCGGTATTGAGGAGCATAACAATTATGGGGTCGACTTTATCGAGGCGACCCGCCGCATCAAACAGACACTTCCATATGCGATGGTCTCTGGCGGGGTCTCCAATGTCTCCTTCTCTTTCCGTGGAAACAACCCGGTGCGTGAGGCGATCCATGCGGTCTTTCTCTACCACGCCATTCAGGCGGGAATGGATATGGGGATTGTCAATGCAGCGCAGCTTGCAGTCTATGATGATCTGCCGGAGGAGCTACGCGGTGCGGTTGAGGATGTAGTCCTTAATCGGGATCCGGAGGCTGGGGAGCGGCTGGTAGAGATTGCCCCTAACTATCTTGGGGATGGCTCAACAGGGGAGAAGAGAGAGGATCAGGAGTGGCGCAGTTGGCCGGTCCAGAAACGTCTGGAGCATGCCCTGGTTAAGGGGATTACAGAATTTATTGATGAGGATACAGAGGAGGCCCGTCTTCAATTCGACAAGGCGCTGGAGGTGGTTGAGGGGCCTCTGATGGACGGGATGAATGTGGTGGGTGATCTCTTTGGGGCTGGCAAGATGTTTCTGCCACAGGTGGTTAAATCTGCCCGGGTTATGAAGAAATCAGTTGCCTATCTCGATCCATTCCTTGAGGCAGAAAAGGCAGAGTGCGCTGTTGCCAGTCAGGGCAAGATTCTGATGGCCACCGTAAAGGGAGATGTCCACGACATCGGTAAGAATATTGTAGGGGTGGTACTGCAGTGTAATAACTATGAGGTGATTGATCTCGGGGTGATGGTGCCGGCCGAAACGATTCTGCAGCGAGCCAGGGAGGAGAGTGTGGACATCATCGGTCTCTCCGGGCTGATTACCCCATCACTGGATGAGATGGTACATCTTGCTAGTGAGATGACCCGTCAGGGATTCACTATTCCGCTGATGCTGGGTGGGGCAACAACCTCCAAGGCTCATACTGCCGTAAAGGCAGAGCCAGAGTATGAGCATGGGGTAATTCATGTGGCAGATGCTTCACGTGCAGTGGGGGTGGCGACAACGCTACTTTCGAAGGAACAGAAACCTAAATTTCTTTCAGGGCTACGTGAGGAGTATGAGGAGGTTCGCCAGCGGCGTGCCGCCAGGGGGGGCACGAAGAGTCTGGTCACGGTTGGGGAGGCACAGGCCAACCCGTTCCCCATTGAGTGGGAGAGCTATCAGCCGATACAACCAAATGCTCTGGGAGTAACTGTCTTGGATCAGATCGATCTCAGAGAGGTGGTTCCATATATCGACTGGACCTTCTTCTTCCATGCCTGGGAGCTGAAGGGGCGTTATCCCAAAATTCTCGATGATGCCAAAAAGGGAGAGGAGGCACGTAAGCTCTATGCTGATGCAACTGTAATGCTGGAGCAGATTATCGGTGAACAGTGGCTCTCGGCCAAGGCAGTAGTTGGACTCTTTCCGGCCAATGCGGTTGGGGATGATATTGAGATCTACGAGGATGAGTCACGTGGTAGTCTGAAGACAACGATACATCATCTGAGAAAACAGGGTAGACAGCCGGATGGAAGATCCAATGATTGCCTGAGTGATTTTATTGCACCGAAATCTGCCAACAAGATTGACTACGTTGGTGGTTTTGCATTGACTGCAGGTCTTGGGATAGATGAAAAGATTAGTGAGTTTGAGGCGGACCATGATGACTACAGTGCCCTGTTGCTAAAGGCGATAGCTGACCGTCTGGCGGAGGCGGCGACTGAGTGGCTGCATGAGAAGGTGCGAAAAGATTTGTGGGGATATGCAGCTGATGAGTCCCATACTAACGAGGAGCTGATTGGTGAGGACTATTCTGGGATTCGTCCGGCAATGGGTTACCCGGCGTCCCCAGACCATACGGAGAAAGATCTGTTATGGGAGTTGCTGGAGGCAGAGAGTAATATAGGTGTCTGGCTCACAGAGTCCAAGGCAATGGTACCAACGGCCTCAGTCAGTGGCCTCTATTTTGCCCATCCCGAGTCACACTACTTTGCTGTCGGCAAGATCGATAGAGATCAGGTAGAGCAGTATGCTGGGCGAAAAGGGATGGATGTTACGGATGTAGAGAAGTGGCTTGGCTCAAATTTAGCCTATAAATAGAGGAAGAGGAGAGTAAAAAATGAGTGAATGTCCATGTGGCTCTGGTAGACCTTATTCAGAGTGTTGTGAACCATATCTGAAGGGTGACTCCACCCCAGCAACAGCAGAACAGTTGATGCGTTCTCGATACAGTGCCTACGTGATGGGAGAGGTTGATTACATTCACAATACCTTACATCCAGACCATCGGGCAGATCATGATATTGATGCAGCAAGAAAATGGTCCAGTGACTCTGAGTGGATGGGGCTTGAGATTATTGCGACCTCACAAGGCAGGTATGGGGATGCCAATGGGGTGGTTGAATTCAGGGCGACCTATCGTGATAGGGGTGGTGTCCACCAAGCTCATGAGGTCAGCCGTTTTGAGATGGTTGATGGCAGATGGATGTATGTGGATGGTGAGATGCCAAAACCTGAGACAGTTCGTAACAAGGGCAAAAAGGTTGGAAGAAATGAGCCGTGCCCCTGTGGGTCAGGCAAGAAATACAAGAAGTGCTGTGGGCGCTAACTACTGTATTACCAAGGGACGGGATACCCGAACAGGGCGGCTGTCACTGCCGATACGGTAGTCTCACTGAACAGGCCGACTGCTACAAAGAAGAGCATTGCAACAGCTGACAACCCTATTGCTGTTCCGAAGGCTGTACATATGGCCATTTCGACCAGACTAAAATCTTTTAACCGTTCCATTATGATAGTTGCCAATTAAACTTTATGGGTAAACTCTACTGATGATGGGCAGATGCATCCATACGTAGAAATACGTAAATTTAATTTGTGATAATCAATGGAAGTGACCTCAACGATCGCTATTATTGCCCTGGTTTTGAACACTGGGAGCAGGTCCCCAGAAATTCTACTATTGGGCGCTTAGTTTTGAATCCAGTAACCTTTTCTGCTGACAGAAGGCTCTGTGTGATTTCCCTGTTTTCAATCTCGCAGACCTCACCACAACCGTCACAGATTAGAAATTGACTGGAGTGTGGATGCTCAGGATGTGGACATGCCATAAATGCATGAAGGCACTCCAGTTTGTGGATTAGCCCCTGTTTGATTAGAAAATCGAGGGCACGGTAGACTACGGGTGGTGTTGGATTGTGCGTATCAGACCGCATCTGGTCTAGGATCTCATAAGCGCTTAGTGGCTTGTCTGAGACATAAAGAAGCTCTAGTACAGTACGGCGATGGGCAGTTAACCTGACACCACGCACACGACATAGCTTCTCCACATGCCGTAGTGTGTCAGAGAGTTTTTTCTTATCCATTGCCGGAGCCGTCTTTTTTGGCGGAGGTGATTGCTACTCGTGCACGGCGTCGATAAATGGCACGTGTTGATAGTGCAGATATTACATAGATGGCACCAGCTAGTAGAATGATTGTTGGGCCAGCCGGAAGATCTGGGCCATAGGAGAGAGCCAACCCAGAGACACTGATAATGCCTCCGACAAGAGTAGCAAGAAGCATCATACGTCCAATAGAGTGGACGTAGTGTCCAGCAACGGCAGCTGGTAATGTCAGTAGAGCTAGCACCAGAATTAACCCCACCACCTGAATCAGAAGCACAACCGTGACTGCAACCAGTACCAGTAGTAATAGATAGAAGAGGGTAACCGGGATTCCGCGTAGGCGGGCAAACTCTTCATCAAATACAACTGCCAGGAACTGGCGATGATAGGCAGTAACAAAAGCCAGCAATGCAATATCCAGGGTAGCCATAAACCATAGGCTTGATTGTGGCACCAGTAGAATATTACCAAACAGAAAACTCATCAGATCTGTCTGATAGCCTGGGGTTTTGGATATGAAAAGGATGCCGATTGCCATACCAATTGCCCATAGGGCACCAATCAGTGTGTCCTCCTGTGCTCTCCACTGTAGCCTTACCCAACCAATAAGCAGTGCGGAGATAATTGCAGCAACAAGGGCTCCGATAAGTGGGTCGTAACCATAGTAGACAGCAGCACCCATTCCCCCCAACACGGAGTGAGCGATACCCCCGGCAATGAATGCAATACGTTTCACCACAACATATGTACCCATGACGCCACATCCGATGCTTGCCAGAAGGCCTGCAATAAGTGCAGACTGTAGAAAGGTATATTCAGTTAGTGCTGTAATAAATTCGCTCATGATTATCTATACCCATAATGGTGATGTGCCACCATACGTACATTCTCTCCATACAGGTTCTGTATAACCTGCCCATCAATTGCATCGGTATGGTGACAGACCAGCGTACGATTAATGCAGGCAACCCGTGTAACGTAGCTGGATATAAAGGCAATATCGTGGGATACAACAAGAATAGTCATTCGTAGGTTAAGGCGTTTCAGTAGATCGAAGATGTCACTCTCCAGTCGCTGGTCAATATTTGCTGTTGGCTCATCAAGGATAAGAATGGAGGGGTTGGCAACAAGTGCCCTAGCGAGCAATACACGTTGTAGCTGGCCACCGGATAGGCTGCCAATCTGACGGTCTATCAGGTTTTCAGCCTCTACCTCTGCTAATGCCCTCTGGGTAGCAACATGGTCAGCCTTGGTGTAACCACCAGGTATCAGTGCGCTGAGCCATCCCTTATTGGGTCTTGATCCCATTCGTCCAAGTAGTACCAACTGCCCCACGGTAATAGGGAACTCCTTGGAGAAATTTGGGTGCTGAGAGACATAACCTAGCAGGTGCTGGGCTCTGCGTGGTTTTCTGCCTAATACCTGAATATGACCGGAGTATGGTGTAAGCAGTCCAAGGATCAGTTTCAACAGGGTGCTCTTGCCTCCTGCATTGGGGCCAACAATACCGATAAACTCACCTTCATCTACTTTTAGGTCAACATCTTCCAGGACACTGGTTGCACCATAGGAGAAGGAGACTCCCTGGAGATCAATGATAGCCTGTGGCTTATCCATTACCGCATTGCCTCAGAAAGTTGTTGTGCGACAGTGTATAGGTTATTAATGTAGTCGGCAGATAGTGGATCAATGGATATTACCTGCCCTTCAATCGCTTCTGCAATCTGCTCTGCAAATTTTCGATTAAGCTGTGGTTGTATGAATATCACCCTTATACCTTCATCTTTTGCTAGTTTTATCAGGCCGACCAATGTACGTGCCCCGGGATCTTTCTCCTCGTGTTCAATGGCGATCTGGGTCAGTCCATAGTGGTCTGCAAAATGCCCCCATACTGGATGAAATACCATAAATTTACGGTTTGATTTACCCCTAAATATAGCAATGATATCTTGGTTCAGGAGATCTAGTTCAGCGGCAAACACCTTATAATTATGTAGATATATCTGTTTATTGGACGGATCTATAGAGATAAGGGCATCTCGAATTTTATGAGCTATTAATTTTGCCTGCAGTGGATTGGTCCAGGTATGAATGTCATGCTCCGTCTTGTCATGCTCCGTCTTGTCATGTATGTCCGTGGTATCAATCACTTTCATGCCAGGGTTGGCAGAACGGATTCTATTCATCCATGCATCCTCAAAGGGGATGCCTGCACTGATATAGATGGATGCTTTTGTCAGATCACGTATTTGTTTGTGGCTTGGAGTGTAAGTATGGGGGTTCTCTCCAGTCCCAACCATGGATTGGGTATCTACATATTTCCCGCCAACTCTCTCAACAAAAGTCTCTACAGGGGGTATGCTGACAAAAACTCGCAATGGCTCTGCATTAGCCAAAGAGCTGAAGAAGAGCCAAATGATAGCCAGAAGTGGCAATGTTATCTTTGAGTGCATTGGGGTATGGGGTCAGTTGGGTTATGAGAGTGTAATGTTATAACATCTCATTTACCTATAAAAGAGACTATTTAACAGGCTCCCGAGGTACCATATGCGGATGCATATCCATATTCTCGGTATCTGTGGAACCTTCATGGGGGGCGTTGCCCTGCTGGCGCGTGCTGCTGGCCATACAGTTTCTGGATCTGATGCCAATGTCTATCCCCCGATGAGTACCCAGCTTGAGCAGGCAGGAATATCTCTACAGGAGGGATATGAGTTGGACCACCTTGATCCTGCCCCGGATATGGTGGTGGTTGGCAATGCGATGAGTCGTGGGAATCCTGCTGTTGAGTATATGCTAGAGCAGGGGATCCCTTATAGCTCTGGCCCGCAGTGGCTGTCGGAGCATGTGCTACAGGATCGCTGGGTGTTGGCTGTTTCAGGTACGCATGGAAAAACCACTACCTCGGCCATGTTGGCCTGGATTTTGGAATATGCCGGATTGGCTCCTGGGTTTCTGATTGGAGGGGTTCCGCAGAACTTTGGGGTCTCGGCACGTCTGGGAGAGACTCCATTTTTTGTGGTAGAGGCCGATGAGTATGACACCGCTTTTTTCGATAAGCGTTCCAAGTTTATCCACTACCGTCCACGTACCTTGGTCATCAACAATCTGGAGTTTGACCATGCTGATATCTTTGATGACTTAAAGGCGATTCAGCGGCAATTTCACCACCTAGTTCGTACTGTTCCTGGTAATGGATTGATTATCCATCCTGCTCGGGAATCAGCAGTTGATGAGGTGATTAAGATGGGGTGCTGGACCCCGACAGAGACCATAAATGGTCAGTGGGATGCTATCCAGGATGATGCGGCATGGAGCCGTTTTCTTGTCTCCATCGATGGGTCACCACAGCAAGAGGTGGCATGGGAGCTGAGTGGTTACCATAATCGCTGTAATGCCCTGGCAGCCATTGCTGCAGCCAGGCATGCTGGTGTGCCGGTTCACCATGCCATTGATGCCCTCTCCAAATTTAGGAATGTTCGTCGTCGTATGGAGGTTCTGGGAGAGGTAAATGGGGTAACGGTTTATGATGATTTTGCCCACCACCCAACCGCGATTGAGCTAACTTTGGGCGGTCTTCGGGGTAAGGTAGGAGAAGAGCGGATTCTTGCCATTATGGAGCCGCGCTCCAATACCATGCGAATGGGGATACACCAGCAAACATTGGCGCAATCCTTCAACAAGGCTGACAAGGTAATGCTGCTTCAGGACGGTGAGCTGAATTGGAGCCTGCAGCAGATTATGGAGGAGAGCGCTGTTCCTGTCTCTATCTTTGAGACGGTGGATCAGATTGTGGATGCTGCCACACAGTGGAGCCGTTCCGGGGACCACATGCTGGTGATGAGCAATGGAGGTTTTGGGGGAATCCATGACAAACTGCTGCAGAGGTTGGAACAGGAATGATATGGGATAGGAAGAATACCGTCACCCTGGCAGTAACTGGTGCGTCAGGTGCAGCCTACGGTCTGCGATTATTGGAGCAGTTGATTGCAGCGGATATTCGGGTTTGGATGATGCTCTCCGATGCAGCACGAATCGTAATGGAGATGGAGATGGGTCTATCTCTTCCTCAATCTGCCGATGAGACCAGGAAGTTACTTACGGAACGATATGGTGCCAAAGAGGGGCAGTTGTCACTGTTTGGAAGGGGGGAGTGGACGGCACCTGTTGCCAGCGGCAGCAATGCACCCTATGCAATGGTGGTCTGCCCCTGCTCCATGGGGACGCTCTCTGCCATTGCCCACGGTAGTAGTGATCAGCTGCTGGAACGGGCAGCCGATGTGATGATCAAGGAGAACCGGAAACTGATTCTGGTTCCCAGAGAGACCCCTTACTCAGCTATTCACCTGGAGAATATGCTGAAGCTTTCCAGGATCGGGGTGACCATTCTGCCACCCAATCCGGGTTTCTATAACCGGCCGGAGACAATTGGGGATCTGGTCGATTTTGTAGTAGCCAGAGTTCTCGACCAACTGGGTGTCGAACAGAGTCTGATGCCCCGCTGGGGGGAGGAGTAAAGGCTACATCTCCAGCCTTGAGTTGATGCTCCCCCTTAGTGCACTGGCCAGACTGGCAGCAAACTGGTTGGCATACTGTTCGAATAGATCCACCTTCGGCGTATAGTCCACAATCTTATCGATTCCAAACTCCTTTGCAATCTCATGGGTGGAGCGGTGGCCATCAATTAGCCCAAGGGTCCTCGCCTCTTTACCAACCCAGATTAGTCCTGTAAAAAGATCAGGTGAGTTTGCGAGATGGTCATCTCGTCCCTCCCTTATGCGGTCGATAAAGATCTGGTGGGTGGTAGAGAGTACATGTTCCTTGAGAAAGTTTTCTGTCTCTGCATCGCGTGGGGAGAATGGATCAAGCAGAGCCTTGTGTTTGCCAGCAGTCAGTTCACGCTGCTCGATTCCATGCTCTTTCATGGCTCCGATAAATCCGAAACCACCCATCCGTACCCCGATGGAGCCGATTAGTGACACCTCTGTAGCATGAATCTCATCAGCCGCACTGGCAATGTAGTAACAGGCGGAGGCACAGAGTTCATCAATGGTGACTAGTATTTTCTTCTCTGGGTTCTCCTTCTTTGCCGTTCTGATTACCTGCCATAGACGTTCTGCCTGGGCGGGTGTGCCGCCAGGTGAATTGAGTTGAAATACAATATGTTTAACCCGCTCATCTTCCACTGCCTTACGGATAGCGGGGGCAAGAATTTCGGCACTGTTGATGGTCTCACTGCTGATCTCGCCCTGCAGTTTGATAGTGGCAATTCGTTTGGCTGGATCAATCTGCTCAACCACACCGGCAGAGATCAGGATCAATAGAATTAGGTAACTGATCGCTAGAATATAGAGCACGTTCTTGAACCAACGCCCCTTGCGGATCTCTCGTTTAACTTCCTGGACTGCGGTGGCCAATTCACTTGACTGGATGGTAGACACTGTTTTTTCTCCGATAGGCAGAGGTTGCAACTCTTGTTGTTGAGTGAGCCCTTATTGTCTCTCTCCAATGGTAAGGGGTAGAGCATTCCCCTTCTCTCGAAACCAGTTGATTGCAGTTAGGATTCCCGGCTGGCGGATGAACCACTGCTCAACATGATACTTTCCAGGGAAGTGGGTCATCATGATGCCAAGCAGTAGCGTCAGCAGCCCCTGTCCTGGAAGAAAGAGCATCAGGATTCCTGCGATAATAAGGAATAGCCCAACTACGTTTCTAGCTAGATGGATCAGAAGGCGAATAACTGGATGCCCCTTGAGTGGCGCAGCTGTCGGCTCTCTGGTGTGATCGAAATAGTCTTGTGGAATACGGCCTACCAGCCATGGTAGTGCCGCAATGGAGGCAACCAGCATGACTGCAGACCCAATACCTAACCAGAAAAGCATCTCCTCATTAGTGGAGAACCATCTGCTTAGTAACTGCCACCACTCTATCATCTATTGCAGTGTCGCCAGCACCTTGCGGGCGGCATCAATGGTCGCCTGCAGATCTGCATCACTATGGGCAGCAGAGACAAAGCCGGCCTCAAAGGCAGAGGGCGCAAGATAGACTCCTTCATCCAGCATGCCGTGGAAGAATTTGCCGAAGCGTTCGCTATTGCAGACCATTACTTGATCAAAATTTTCAATCTTCTCCTCATCTGTAAAGAAGAGGCCAAACATGCCTCCGATACGGTTGCTGCGCATTGGAATATTGTTTTCCGCTGCCGCCTCAAGGATTCCATCAGTGAGAGTTTTTACCTTCTCTTCCAGGTTGGTGAAAAAATTGGGGGCAGAGATCAGCTCCAGGGTTTTCATCCCGGCGGCCATTGCTAGGGGGTTTCCAGAGAGGGTGCCCGCCTGATAGACAGGCCCCAGGGGTGCAAGGTGTTCCATGATTTCCCGTTTGCCGCCAAAGGCACCAACAGGCATGCCGCCACCAATCACCTTGCCAAGAGTAGTCAGATCTGGGGTGATGCCAAGCTTGCCCTGTGCGCCACCAAGGCTGACACGGAAACCGGTCATCACCTCATCAAGAATAAGTATGGTGCCATGTTCATCACAGAGCTCACGCAGCCCCTCCAGGAATCCGTCGACCGGCGGCACGCAGTTCATGTTGCCGGCGACCGGCTCCACGATTATGCAGGCAATCTCACTGCCGATCTCGGAAAAGAGTTCACGCACCTGGGTGATGTTGTTGTAGCTTAGGGTAAGGGTGTGTTCCGCCAATGATGCCGGGACACCTGGTGAGGTTGGTACCCCCAGGGTCAATGCACCGGAGCCTGCCTTGACCAGCAGAGAGTCGGCGTGGCCATGGTAGCAGCCCTCAAATTTCAGAATCTTGTCACGACCAGTGTAGCCTCGGGCAAGGCGAATGGCACTCATGGTCGCCTCGGTACCAGAGCTGACCATGCGTACCAGTTCGATTGATGGAACCAACTCCTTCACTTTCTTTGCCATCTGGGTCTCTATCTCTGTCGGAGCCCCAAAGCTGAGCCCGTTAGCGGCTCCATCCTGGACGGCCTTGACCACATCTGGATGGGCATGACCGAGAATCATTGGCCCCCATGAGCCCACATAGTCTATATAGCGGTTGTCATCCTCATCATGGATATATGCACCATCCGCACTTTTCACATAGACGGGATCACCGCCTACACCCCGGAATGCGCGCACCGGTGAGTTCACACCGCCGGGGATATGTTGTTGGGCCTCTGCAAAAAGATCGTGTGAACGGGTCATGATATCTCTCTCTTTCTTCTGTTCGGTTTTATTCTGGCTCAAATAGTCTGGCAATGTCCCGGGCAGCCTGTTCAATATTGGGTGCCCCGAGGACTGAGTGGACTACTGCGACCATATCGGCCCCAGCGTCGATCAGTGGTTTTCCATTACTGCCATCTACTCCTCCAATCGCAACTATCGGTAGTTGCAGCTCCCCCTTTGCCCTGGTCAACAGTTCTGGTGTAGCGAGAACTGCACCGGGTTTGGTTCGGGAGGGGAAGAACCGGCCAAAGGCGATATAACTTGCTCCCTGCTCCGCTGCTATCCGTGCACGATCGAGCGAATTGTAGCAGGAGAGGCCGATAATCGCCTCATCTCCAACAATTTTTCGTGCCTCTTCCACACTGCCATCAGTGCTGCCGAGGTGGACCCCATCTGCCCCGGTCTCTGCCGCCAGGGTTGCATCATCATTGACAATCAGGGGGATTCCAAGGGGACGGCAGAGGGTGATGAGATCGATAATCTCCCACTGTTTTTGCTCCCGGTTGGCATGTTTGTTACGGTACTGAATAATCCTGGCACCACCTTGAATTGCCTCAGCCACAGCGATTACGACTCCCACCTTGTCAGTCAGGTGGTGGTCAGTCAACAGATATAGGCCGCTTAGCCGACTGTTCATTGGAGCTTTTGGTGTGAGAGACGGCCAGGGAAGTATTGTCCTCTGCCGGGTTGGAAACCGTTGGATAGAGCCTCCCATGTAAAATCCAGCCCCTCAGTAACAGCCTGCCTAACCGATTTTCCCACTGCAAGGTTGACAGCGATAGAGGAGGAGAGTGTGCATCCGGAGCCATGGTAGTGGTGATCGAGGCGCTGTTGCTGGAGCGAGGTACTCTCACCATCTGCCGTCAGTAGTAGGTGGTGCACCTGGTCCGGAGATTCACCGGGCAGGGGATCGTCGGTTCCGGTAATCAGCAGGTTGTCACACCCTAGTGAGATCAGTTCAGCGCCACACGCCTGGATTGAGTCCCCCTCTTGGGCTAGTTGCTGTAACTCCCTGCGGTTAGGGGTTGCGATAGTGGTGCGTGGTATCAGCAGTGTGCGGATCGCCTGCACCAGTTCACCACTGGAGAGGGTGCCACCACCTCCACCATAAATCACCGGATCGAGCACTACCGGAATCTCGGGGTGCTCTGTCAACAGTGTGTGGATCGCCTCGCAGATCTCTATACTGCCAACCATTCCTATCTTGATGGCAGCAATTGAGAGGTCATCAAGCACCATCCTTGCCTGCTGAATTACGATATCAAGTGGGGCGGGGAGGAAGCCTGATACAGAACGGCTGTCCTGAATTGTAAGGGCTGTAATTACGGTGGCTGCGTGCCCACCCAGTACCCCGATAGTTTCGATATCTGCCTGGATACCGGCCCCTCCGCTGGGGTCATGACCACCAAAAACCAGAACCGCAGGTCGTGTAACCGGTTTCATGACCGTGCACCAAAAATATCGGTACCAATACGCACAATGGTGGCGCCCTCGGTAATCGCAGCCTCCATATCTCCAGACATTCCCATGGAGAGGGTATCGAGTTTCAGTCCGTTCTGGTTCAGCTGTTCCAGCGCCTCACGCAACTGGCGAAATGGGACCCGTTGCTGGGCAAAATCGTCAGAGGGTGCAGGAAGAGTCATCAGACCACGCAGCCGGACTCCAGGCAGGGCGGCAATCTTGTCAGCCAGCTGCGGGAGTTCACTGAATGAGACCCCGGATTTGCTTGCCTCACCGCTACTGTTGACCTGAATACAGATATTGATTGGTCCCCGGTCTGCAGCTCTCTGTTCTCCAAGCCTGCGTGCAATCTTCAGGCGGTCAACCCCATGAACCCAGTCAAAATTTTCCGCAATGGTACGGGTCTTGTTGGACTGGATGGCGCCGATAAAGTGCCAGACAATTCCGTCGAGGGGGAGGGCCTCGATCTTTTCCAGCGCATCCTGCAGATAGTTTTCACCGAAGTGTCGCTGCCCACTGTTGTAGGCCTGCTGCACCATGGATGCAGGTTTTGTTTTGCTTACTGCGAGCAGCTGCACCGAGCCGGAGCCGCGTCCGCAGTGGAGGGCGGCATCACTAATTCTCCGGTTAATCTGCTGGATCCGATCCTGAATGGCCATGGAGTGGAGTATACTGATTGTTGGATGATGATAGGAGATGATGTAATGGTGAATCAGTACGCCCCGACACCCTCTCCACAAGAGATCCTCCAGGCCAAATTTGGTTACAGTGAGTTTCGCCCTCACCAAGAGGAGATCATTGCCGATGTAATCTCCCGCCAGGATACATTTATCTTGATGCCGACAGGAGGGGGAAAATCCCTCTGCTACCAGATTCCGGCACTGACATTTCCAGGAACAGCCATTGTGATCTCCCCCCTGATCTCTCTAATGAAGGATCAGGTGGATGCACTTCAGGCCAACGGCATCAAGGCGGCCTGCTATAACTCCTCGCTCAAGGAGGCAGATGCACGTCAAGTCTTGGCCCGTTTCCATGGGGGTGAGCTGGATCTTCTCTATGTGGCTCCGGAGCGGCTGATGTCATCAGCTTTTCTGGCAAGGCTGGAGGAGGTCACTCCCTCACTATTTGCGGTTGATGAGGCCCACTGTGTCTCCCAGTGGGGCCATGATTTCCGTCCAGAATATGTGCAGCTAGGTGAGTTGCGAGAGCAGTTCCCCGATATCCCCATGGTGGCACTAACCGCAACTGCCGATCCGCAGACTCGCAGGGATATTATGCGGCGTCTCCGGCTGCAGAGCCCAAAAGTCCACGTCACCGGCTTTGACCGCCCCAATATCCGCTACAGTGCTCTGGAGAAGAGCAAGCCTTTTGAGCAGCTGAAGGCTTTCCTGAACCGGGTTCATGGCAGCACTGGTATTGTCTATGCGCTGAGTCGCAAACGGGTTGAGGAGGTTGCCGACAAGCTGCAGTTGGCTGGATTTCGTGCCCTGCCATACCATGCCGGTCTCCCTGCCGCCCGCAGGCTGGAGGCTCATGAGAAGTTCATGCGCGACGAGGTGGATGTTGTGGTTGCAACAGTTGCTTTCGGGATGGGGATCGACAAGCCGGATGTGCGCTTTGTGGTCCACTATGATCTGCCGAAGAATATAGAGGGCTACTATCAGGAGACCGGGCGTGCCGGCAGGGATGGGCTTCCATCCGAGGCGTTGCTGCTATTCGGGGCGCAGGATATGGTGATGGCGCGCCGGTTGGTGGAGAACAGCCATAATAAGGAGCAGAAGAGGATCGAGACCCACAAGCTCAACAGCATGATCGCCTTTGCCGAGACCCTGACCTGTCGACGCAGGGTGTTGCTTAACTATTTTGGTGAGGAGCTTGGAGAGGATTGTGGAAACTGCGACGTCTGCTCCGATCCGCCAGAGTGTTACGATGCGACGGTTGATGCCCAGAAGGTGCTCTCATGTGTCTATCGTGTGGGACAGCGGTTTGGCATGCGTCATGTGGTAGATGTATTGCGGGGCATGGACAATGAGCGTATTCGCAAGCTACGCCACAATAAGCTGAGCACCTACGGGATTGGTGGTGATCGTAGTGATGCAGAGTGGACCAGTCTGTTTCGTCAGCTGATCCACAGAGGTTATCTGCTCCAGGATATTGCCAACTACTCAGTGCTGAAGCTGACAGAGGAGGCCCGTGCGCTGCTGAAGGGGGAGATCCGTCTGGAGTTGGCGAAACCGAGGTTGAGAGAGGTTGGCAGGAAAAAGAGAAAGCTTACTGCTACGGTTGAGGGAAGAGATGAGTTGCTGTTTGAGATGCTACGAGGATTGCGCAAGGAGCTCTCCACGGACGAGGGGATTGCCCCATTCATGGTCTTTGGGGATGCCACTCTCACCCAGATGGTAATACATCTTCCAAAGAATCGTGGAGAGTTTCTTGAGATCAACGGGGTAGGTGAGAAGAAGATGGAGAAGTATGGAGAGCTTTTCCTACAGGAGATTGCTGCCTACCGACAGGGCACTTCTGCCGAATCTAATGGGTAGGAGTGGTGGTGTCTGCCTTACCCAGGTTGAGGCTTGCCACGTCTCCGGTTGGATGCTCTTCTTGGACGTTTGTGTTCTCTCTTCTTGTTAGCTGGTTGTGAACCTCTACCCTGCTGTTGTCGAGAGTTGCGCCCATTCTTGATCGGTTCTGCCTTGATGGAGGAGTCCACCTCATAGCCGGGAATAATTTCCTGAGAAATCTTGCGCTTGAGTAGCCGCTCTATATCCTTGAGTAGCCCAAGTTCATCTATGCAGACCAGAGATGCGGCCTCTCCCTCGTTTCCTGCGCGCCCAGTTCGACCAATACGGTGTATGTAATCCTCAGCTACATTGGGGAGTTCAAAATTTACAACATGGGGAAGCTGGTCAATATCCAGCCCTCGGGCGGCAATATCAGTGGCTACCAGAACTCGTATCTCCCCTTTTTTAAAGTCGGCTAACGCTCGGGTACGGGCACCTTGGCTTTTGTTGCCATGGATCGCGGCAGCGCGCAGGCCATCCTTCTCCAGCTGCTTTGCCAGTCGGTTGGCGCCATGTTTGGTGCGGGTGAATACCAGAACCTGCCTCCAGTTTTGTGAGCCGATCATATGGGAGAGAAGCTCACGCTTGCGCCCCTTGTCTACCGGGTAGACTATCTGTGCTACGGTTTCTGCAGTGGTATTACGGCGGGCCACCTCAATCATCTCAGGCTCATTCAGCAGATCGTTAGCCAGCTGTTTGATCTTTTTCGAGTAGGTTGCGGAGAAAAGAAGGTTCTGACGCTCACGTGGTAACAGTTTCAGTATCCTGCGGATGTCATGGATAAACCCCATATCAAGCATACGATCTGCCTCATCCAGTACCAGGATTTCGACATGGGATAGATTTACCGTTCCTTGCTGAGCATGGTCCAGCAGACGCCCTGGAGTAGCGACCAGGATATCCACACCGTGACGCAGTTTTGTGATTTGCGGATTAATCTTTACCCCACCAAACACAACGGTTGAACGTAGTGGTAGGTATTTACCATATGTTTCAACACTCTCTCCTACCTGAGCAGCAAGCTCTCTGGTAGGCGTCAGCACCAGTGCGCGAACAGGTCGGTGCCCTTTACCCTGCGAGTGTTCATGAAGAATTTCAAGCAGTGGCAAGGTAAAGCCGGCAGTCTTTCCGGTGCCAGTCTGGGCCCCAGCAAGAATATCCTGTCCATTCAGCACTACAGGAATGGCTTGGCGCTGGATAGGGGTGGGTTCGCTGTACCCCTGTTCAATTACGGCACGTAGAATATCGGCCGACAGGCCGAGGTTATCAAATGACATGGTTGTCTGGTCGCTCCTGAGTTCAGCCTAACACGGTATTGATCCCTGTTACGGTCCGGGCTGAAATCTGTTTAGGGGTAATGACAGGAGGTGGAATACGACCTGAAAGGTGGTGACGTCGACCGAGATGACGCCAGATGCGCGGCATTGTAGCAGATTGTGGTGGTTATGCACCAAATACGGCGGTTGCCTCAAATACGGGCCCGTCTACGCAGACTCTTTTCATGGCCGGCCCTTGCGGGGTTTCGATCTGTACTACACATCCGGCACAGCCTCCGACACCACAAGCCATGAACTCTTCCAGTGAGACCTGACATGGAAGATCGTATTCACGTGCCAGGGTGGCAACGGCCTCGAGCATGGGATGAGGGCCACAGCTAAATAGTTCAACTTGGCTCCGTTCTTCAACTGTAAGGGCATCCAGCCAATGTCTGGCAAGATCTGTTACATAGCCATCATGGGTCCCCGGATAGCCCTGCAGGCTGGCAAGTCGGTTTGGGATGCCCCAATCTTCCAGTAGTGGCATGGAGCCGATGACACCATCCGGCATTCCTGGAATAACCATTTGTGAAGGGGTTACAGGGAATGGAAAAGGAACCTCTGATCCCAGAATTGCAAATGGTTGATAGCTGGAATCACTACGTAGTGATTCTGCAATAAAAACCATAGGCGGCATACCGACACCGCCACCAATCAGAAGAGGGCGTTTTCTCTCTGGATGGGGTATAAATGGTCGTCCAATTGGGCCGAGCAAGCTTAATGGCTCACCAACCTCTCTCTCTGAAAGGGCTGTGGTTCCCCTACCTAGCCTTTTGTAGAGCAGCTCAATGGTGCCACTGTTTTTGTCGGCACGCATGATGGATATTGGGCGACGCAGGGTGAATTGTGGGCCACACTCCACGTGGACAAAACTGCCTGGCAGTGCTGTTGATGCAATGTCAGGAGAGTTAAGTTTTAGAATATGCTGGTCGCCATCCAGGTGGAGATGCTCCAGGATGGTGGTCTCTTCCTTGAAGATGGAATCTCTGTCAGGATTCATGGACTACGGCTCCACCCATTATCGTATGGGCCACCTTTCCCTGGAGCTCCCAGTTGAGGAAAGGGCTATTTTTTCCGGCACTTTGCAGGTTGTCTGCTGTAACCGTCCACCACTCTTCAGGATCAAAAACAGTGATATCGGCACGTTTGCCTCTGCCTAGCGTTCCGGTATCAATCCCAAGAATTTCTGCAGGCCGATTGGTTATCGTTGAGATCACATCAGAGATTGAGATCTCATGTTCTTTGGCCAACCTGAGGGTAAGTGGCAGCAGGGTTTCGATGCTGCTTATGCCTGGCTCTGTCTGCTCAAATGGCGCGGCCTTGGCATCCTCATCATGTGGCTGATGGTCAGAACAGATTGCCTGGATAGTTGAAGAGAGCACCCCATCAACCAATCCTTTACGATCTCTCTCTGTGCGTAGTGGCGGCAGCACATGGCATAGGCTGTTGAAATCTCCAATATCCATATCTGTGAGATAGAGATGGTGTATCGCAACATCGGCGCTGACCAGAAGGCCGCTCTTCTGAGCAAGTTCAATCATCTGCAGGGCACGAATACTGGAGATTCCGCAGAAGTGGGCACGTACGCCGGTTTCACGTATCAGTACTAGGTCGCGTGCAACCCCTGCAGCCTCGGCCGCATCGGGGATTCCCGGCAACCCCAGTCTGGTGCTGACACTGCCTTCATGGACGCAGCCACCGTTACTCAGCCAGGTGTCTTGTGAGTGGAGAAAGACCGTCATTTCATGGCTGGCTGCATACTCAAGTGCGCGCCGCATTACCAGTGAGTTGCTGACCGCTGGTTGTGCATTGGAGAAACCGGCACATCCAGCCTCCTTGAGCGCTCCCATATTACTGAGATGTTCTCCATCCAGCCCATGTGTCAATGCGCCGAGGGGGATGATGGAGGCATATCCCGCCTCTTTTGCCCGGTTACGGATCAATTCAATAACTGCGGGGGTGTCTATAATTGGTGATGTGTCTGGAGGGATACAGATCGTTGTAACTCCCGCGCAGGCAGCAGCATGGGTTTCGCTCTCAATTGTACCTTTATGGTTCTGGCCCGGTTCACGCAGACGGGCGCGAAGATCAACCAATCCTGGGCAGACAATCTTGTCGGTGGCATTAATGGTTGTGTCTGCCTTGAAGCCATCCCTGTTTTCCATGATTCTGCCATCGGCAACCTGGAGGTCACCAATCTGGTCTATACCATTGGCTGGGTCAATAATGCGCCCGTTCTGGATCAGAATGTTCACAGTTCGCCCCCCTGTCCGCTTTGACTCTGCATGGCCATTGAGAGGATGGCCATCCGCACAGCGATGCCATTTGTTACCTGCTGAAGGATGACAGAGTGGCCGCTATCTGCGACGGCACTATCTATCTCTACTCCACGATTCATTGGCCCGGGGTGCATTATGATTGCGTCATCAGCTGCCAGCTGGAGGCGCTCTTCAGTAAGACCGTAGTATTGGAAATACTCTTTTTTGCTCGGCAGGTGCGCGCCACTCATGCGTTCATTTTGCAGACGTAGCATGATGATTACATCAACACCGTTTAGACCATCTTCTATATTGGTAGTAACGTGTACGCCCAGGTCCTCTACATGAGACGGGATAAGTGTGCGTGGTGCAATAACCCGAACCTCGGGACACCCAAGTGTATTAAGTGCATGTATCTGCGAGCGCGCCACTCGTGAGTGCATTACGTCACCAATAATGGCGACCCGCAGACGGGTGAAATCTTCCTTGTGTCTGCGGATAGTAAACATATCAAGCATTGCCTGGGTAGGGTGTGCATGACGTCCATCACCAGCATTGATGACACTGATATGGCTGGGGACATTTTTGGCCACAAAGTGTGCTGCACCACTGGCTGCATGGCGTACTACAAACATGTCGATCTGCATTGCAACCATGTTTTGCAGGGTGTCGAGCAGAGTCTCGCCCTTGGTGGTTGCAGAGGTGTTTATATTTATATTTAGGACATCTGCCGAGAGTCTCTTCTCTGCGAGATCAAAGGTGGTGCGTGTTCTGGTGCTGGGCTCGAAGAAGAGGTTGGCAATGGTTTTGCCGCGGAGCAGAGGAACCTTTTTGGCGGTCTGGTTGCCTACACTTGTGAAGTGTTCTGCTGTGTCTAGTATTTCTGTAAGGAGATTACGGTTCAGCCCCTCAATAGAGAGGAAGTGGTGGAGTTTTCCGTTGGAGTCGAGCTGTATATTTCTCGACATAAATCTCATTCTCCTGACTGCTGAATCCTCAGTTCCAGTGGAACTGGCCCGTTGAGCTTGATTTGCTGCGCGGATTGTACATGAATATTGATACCAGTGGTATCGGCATCTATCGGTAGCTCCCTCTCATTGCGGTCAACCAGCACTGCCAACACCACCCGTGCCGGGCGCCCATAGTCAAAAATCTCGTTGAGTGCGGCACGAATAGTACGGCCGGTGAAGAGTACATCATCCACCAGAATAATCAGTTGCCCGTCAATCTCAAAGGGTAGATTTGATGGTTTGACCTGGGGGTGGAGCCCTACCTGGGTAAAGTCATCTCTGTAGAATGAGATATTGAGCTCGCCTAGTGGGTTGGGATTATCCAGTTTCTGGTGCAGCTGCTCTGCAACCCAGGTGCCGCCGGTATGGATGCCTATCACCTTTGCCTGATCCAGCTGTTCACCCAGCTGACTATGTAGCTGTTCTGCCATTCCGCGGATGAGCTCATTGACGGATAGCTTTTCCATATCGATTCTATTCATTATGGCTCCAGTGTTTGGTTATTTAGCCAGCTCTGCAAGATTCGGGTTGCAGCAACTGCATCGACATCACGCTCCTCGATGGGGCGTCGCTGTCCACTATTGGAGCGAATTATAGACTCTGCTTCGACTGAGGTCAGCCTCTCATCGATTTCATACACTGTCAGGTTGAAACGTCCACGGAGCTGATTACTGAATTTTCTACAGAGGGTGGTCATCTCCTGCTCCTCTCCATCCATCTGCAGAGGGATACCCACAACGGCAGCAGCAACCCCCCACTCCTGGAGCAGGGACTCAATCTTGCCCCAGTCAGCATTGCGGCTCTTGCGGATAATGGTGGTTAGAGGTCGCGCAGATCCGGTTAGTTCATTGCCAATGGCGATGCCGATCTTGTGAGTCCCGGGGTCAAACCCCAGTAGTGTGCGATCTGTTGCCATGGTTAGCCATGTCCCGCTTCCGTGGTAAGGGTAGAGATATCTATCCCCAGTTGGTTGGCAGAGACCTTCCAGAGTTGGGAGTCTGCAGTATCAAAAATCAGTTGCAGATCTGCAGGCACGCTGAGCCAGCTGTTTTCCACAATCTCCTGCTCCAGTTGTCCTCCTGACCAACCTGCATATCCCAGGGTGACAATATGTTTCTCTGGCCCCTCTCCGGCTGCGATGGCGTCGAGAATGTCGCGAGATGCAGTTATACCGATCTCGTTGGTCAGCTTCAGGGTGGATTCCCAGCTACCTATAGGGGTGTGGATGACAAAGCCACGATCAGGCTGGACCGGCCCCCCAGTGTGGAGGATACGGTCTGTGGCAAGGGGGGCGGTCACCTCTATATCCATCTGTTCAAACAGGTCACTAATGTGGAGACCTGTTGGGCGGTTGAGGACAAAACCCATCGCCCCCTCCTCATTGTGTTCACAAATCAGAGAGACGGTGTGGTCAAAGTTGCTGTCTTTGAGGGATGGCATGGCGATGAGCAGATGGTTGCTCAGATAGTTATCTATTCTCTCTACCTTGTGGTTCATCTCTGCTACCCATTTGATCAATTATTGATGAAGCGCCATACCCTGCTGATTGTCATACTATCATTCTCTCTCCGAATTTCATCCGGAAATGGTGCAAATGGTGCTGCCATCTCCACAATTCTGAGTGTTGCCTGGTCTAGTCTACTCACTCCAGAGCTTCTGCGAATGTTCATCGAAATGATCTCCCCGGTATGGTGCAGGGTGACATCAAGGGTTAGGTAGCCAGCCAGATCGGCGGGATAGTTCATCTCCCCCACTCGGGTAACCTTCTTGAGCCAGCTATCAAAGTAGCTGGCGTATAGTGGATCACGTGTGGCGCGGGAGATAAATCGGTGTCTGGGGCGTTCTACAATCCTGGTGCGGGGCGTCTGCTGTAGAGCCATCTCCTGAACAATGGAGTCACGGTACCCATAGAGATATTCCAGTGTAAGTTGCGGCATCTTGCTGCGTAGTGGAGGCGGGGCGGTTGGCGGTTTTGGAGCAGGCAGGATGATTTGTGGTGCAGTCTCAGTTTTTGTGACAGCGTCACTTTTGCCGGCCGTATGCTGTTTGTCAGGCTCTGGTATAAATTCTGGTTCTGGTTCTGGTTCTGGTTCTGGTTCTGGTGTCGGTTCGGCAGGGGCGGTTTCGGCCTCCTCACGGATTTTGGCCGGGATCTCGTCTTGTGAGGACTCCGCAGGTGGCTCTTTAGGAAGAGGAGTGGGGCCGGGATCGGGAACAGGGGCGGCGACCGGATCTGACGGTTGCTCCTGTTGGGCAGAGGGCAGTTGGAGCGCAATGGTTGTGGTCAACCTCTTCTCACCCTCCTCATCTGGTCTCAGCAGGTAGAAGATCAGGAGCGCATGGAGGAGGGCGGCAATCAGGATCATTGCTGCCAGACGGGAGATGGAGCGATCCCTGAAGCGGCGGAGTGGTCTCACCGGCCACTCTCCAGGATCCTGATCTGGAGGTGATCCTCCTGTTGCCAGGAGAGTCGTTCCCGCATCTCCTGAGTCATGTGATAGATACCCTCTTCATCGATGATCAGAACATAGCTGATCCCCATCTGTGCTGCAACTTTGGAGCGCTGTTCAGGAGAAGCTACCAGCAGGGCGGTTGCAGTAGCGTCAGCAGTCATGGCATCGGGGTGAATTACCGTTACCGAGCGAGTCTCGGATGCAGGCAAGCCGGTATAGGGGTTGATGATGTGGTGGTAACGTATCCCCTCATAGAGGAACATCCGTTCATAATCACCGGAGGTGAAAACTGACTCATCCCCGCGGGGCTGGAGTGCGGCAATCGGCTCCCCGCCATTGGGTGAGCGGATACCAATATTCCATGAGCGCCCTCCACGTTCACCAATGGCACGCAGATCTCCGCCGGTATTGATGATGGCATCATTGATTCCGATCCTCTTGAGCTGGGCAACAGCGCGGTCGATGGCATACCCCTTGGCTATCCCCCCAAGATCAATCTTGACATCGCGGTTGCTGCTACTGATTGAGCCATCAACAAACTGCAGATCATCCATTGTCGGGGCACTCATGGTCAGTCTGCGGATCTCCTGCTGCGAAGGGGGCGGGCCGCTCCACTCCTCACCATGAAACCCCCAGAGCGCGACCAGTTTCCCGATGGCAGGGTTGAACAGATAGCCGCTCTCTCTGGATAGGGCGGCACTTTTTCTCAACAGGTTGGCAGCCTCATCCGGGATCTGGAGAGGTTTCCCCTCCGCAATAGCCTGGTTGATTTCGCTCAGCAGGCCACCCTTTTTCCAGGCGTGCCAGCTGTCGTGCATGAGGGCAAAATCATCACGAATCAGGCGGCTCGCCTCTTGGGCCTGCTCCTCAGTTGCCCCCCAGAGCGTGATTGAGACTACAGTCCCGAAAGCGAGGAACTGATCCTGATAGATCTCCGGCTGACGCTCACATCCCGGGAGTAGAGATAGTGCAAGCAGCAGAGTGGCATAGATGCGGGTTATTGCTCTACTCTCCGTTCAATGGCATCCATCAAATCTCCCGCAATATTCAGACCATATTGACGGTCCAGTTCACGAATGCAAGTGGGGCTGGTGATGTTGATCTCGGTCAACCAATCCCCAATCACATCGAGCCCCACAAAGAGCAGCCCCTTCTCCCTCAACAGGGGGGCAACCTGTTCTGCAATCTCACGGTCTCGTTCGGAGAGGGCGACCCCCACTCCACGGCCCCCAGCAGCAAGATTACCTCTATTCTCCCCCTCTGCAGGAATGCGGGCGAGGGCGTAGGGTACCGGCTCTCCATCCACCATCAGGATCCGCTTGTCTCCCGCGCTGATCTCTGGAATAAAGCGCTGCACCATGGTGTAGTGCATTCCGTGACCTGTCAGGGCCTCAATCACCACGCCGGTATTGGGGTCACCCTTGCGTAGCCGGAAGATTGAGGCCCCGCCCATGGCATCCATTGGCTTGAGAATAATATCCGCCTGATCTTCGAGAAACTGCCGAATCCGGGATCCATTGCTGGTGACTAGAGAGGGCGGCACCAGCTGGGGGAACCATGCGGTGGAGAGCTTTTCATTGTAGTCACGTAGAGCCTGGGGCCGATTTACTATCAGTGCGCCTCCCTTCTCGGCAAGCTCTAGGAGATGGGTTGCATAGAGATACTCTCGATCAAATGGTGGATCTTTGCGCATCAGGATAACATCGAGTTCAGCGAGTGGCAGGGTCTGCTCTCTGCCGAGGATGTACCATTGATGAAGGTCGTCCATAACCTGCAGTCGATGCGTCCTCCCCTGAACAACCCCTTGGGAGAGAAAGAGATCACTCATCTCCATATAGTAGAGGTCCCATCCTCTTTTTTCCGCCTCCAGAAGCATCGCAAGGCTGCTGTCTTTGTGTGGGTGGATGTCCTGTATAGGGTCCATGACGATACCTAGTCTCATTGTGCTATCTCCGTGACAGCATCGCTGCCCTCTCTTGCGGCAGCAAGCATTGCAAGACGGGCAATTACCCCATAGGCGTAGAAGCGGTTGGGCTCTGCATCAGGCTCTCTGGTTCGGTCGGGAAGGTTGAGTGGGTTGGCGAAAGAGAGTGGCTCAAAGTGCATGCCGGGGGCATTCAGGTTTTCATTATAGCCGCGTGAGGTGTGTACTCGATAGAAGCCACCAATTACATGGTGGTTCATCATGTAGACCACGGGCTCGGCAACTGCCTGATCCTTGCCGATGGTCTCGAAAGTATAGACCCCCTCCTGAATAATGACATCAGAGACAGCCTGCCCGCCCTTGCTTCTTGCCATCTTGTTGCGCTGTTTGCGGTTGAGCTCGTGAATCTCACTGGCATCATGGATGGTCATGATACCCATGCCGTAGGTTCCAGAGTCCGCCTTGACCAGAACAAATGGGGGGTGGTCCACACCATACTGTTCATATTTTTTTCGGATCTCTCCCAGCAGATGATCGACATGGGCTGCCAGGCACTCCTCCCCCTCCCGGTTCTTGAAGTTGATCTCACCGCACCTCTCGAACAGGGGGTCAATGAGCCATGGGTCTATCTCCAGTAGGGTGGAAAATTCTGCCGCAACCTGGCTGTAGTGGTGGAAGTGGCCCGATTTTTTACGATGACTCCACCCTAGAGCCAGAGGGGGGATGATTGACTGTTCGATATTATCGAGTATTTGAGGGATCCCGTCAGAGAGGTCATTATTCATCAGGATGACACAGGGGATGAATTCGTCGAGCCGTAACGTGTTGTCACTGCGCCGGATTGGCTCCAGCAGAATCTCCTCTCCGGAGGGGAGGGAGATGGTTTCTGGGGTCTGCAGCTCCTCTCGGAGAGAACCGATACGGACCACAAACCCGGCATGCTGGAGAAGTTTTCTCAGGGTTGCAAGGCTCTCCAGATAAAAGGTATTGCGGGTATGGCTCTCTGGAATGATGAGTATATTGCATGCTGTCGGACATATTTGTTCAACCGCACTCTGGATGGCCTGGACGGAGAGGGGAAAGAAGGCGGGGTTTAGGTTGTTGAACCCGGCAGGGAAGAGGTTGGTGTCGACTGGCGCCAGCTTGAACCCCGCATTCCTCAGATCTACGGATGTATAAAAGGGGGCTGCACTCTTTTTCCACTCACTGCGAAACCAGCTCTCAATCTGTGGCTGGCGATCCAGCAGATGAGATTCGATCTCCCTGAGAGGGCCGGTCAGAGCCGTGGTGAGGTGGGGGACAGGTATTGATTGCTGCTGGTTCATGATCTCTGTCAGGACTGCTGTTACAGATCGCCCCATAGGCTCTGCATGATGGCTATGGCTACAACGGAGGCTGTCTCCGTACGTAGAATTCGTGGACCCATCTGGACCCCATTAAACCCGGCCTCCTCTGCGGCGGCGATCTCTTGGCGGCTCAGCCCTCCCTCAGGTCCGACTATGATACCAACTCTCCCTATGGTTTGTTGTGATAAAGGGAACCCGGAAAATTTGCTCTTTGCCACAGCATCGAGAACAAAGCCGTGTTCTATGGGGTCACTGTCGAGAGAGGAGAGAAAGTTCTGGAAGAGCCGAGGTTCATGGATTTGTGGTATCTGGTTGCGTCCGCACTGTTCGCAGGCCGAGATGGCAACCTTCCGCCAATGCAGCAGCCTCTTCTCCAGCCGTTTCCGATCAAGCCTGACTACGGTGCGTTCACAGATCAGGGGGGTGATCTCCGCAACCCCACTCTCCGTTGCCTTCTGGATGGCGTAGTCCATCCGCTCTCCTTTGGAGATACCCTGAAACAGATGAAGTTTTAGTGGGCTCTCACGCTCCGGGAACTCTGGTTGAGCTGTCCGTACCGAGACCGTCTGTCTGTCGATAATCTCAACAGCGGCCGGAAACTCCCCGCCGGTTCCGTCAAATAGGGTCAGAGGGTCGGACTCCCTCAGGCGCAGAACCTGAATGGCATGACGACGTCCATACTCATCCAACATCATCACGGTATCTGGAGTGAGCGGGGTTGCACTGTAAATTCTTGGAGTTGGCATAGGGTACGGTGAGTATAATGGCTCTCTGAGATTATCGACAAATATCTGAAGAGTTTTCGTGAGATTGCTCAACTGACAACCGAAAATGGCTGGGTGGATAACGCAACCCTCAAGTTTGAAGTGCTGGAACGTGATGAGAAGAGGGTGCTGATTGAGTTCAGTTTCGAGGAGATTGTAATGAGTGCCTCAGGATGTACGGTCAATCGGGTGGAGTGTTGGGACAAGGTGGAGCTGCAACTGCAGGGGGAAGAGGTTGTTGGGGTAGCGATCCTGTAGTTTTTCGGCAAAAGACAAGGAATACGTTTGCAATTACCTATATTACTGAATTATAATAACAGACTGAGCCGACGTCTGATTCACCCTCCTCCTCGAATCTAGGCGTCAATATAAGCTCACACGATGCGCTCTTTTCCCCCAATTTAAAGAGCCGTCACTGCCGCCCTGGACCACCCCGTTCAGAGGCGGTATTTTTTTGTGCGGCACTAATTTGGTGTGCAGATATTGGCTTTATCGTGACTGCGGCCGACGATTATGTTGCATTCTTAGCGGGTTGGTCTGCCGTCCATGCTGATCTGGTTTTTCTCCCTCCAGTACTGGCGTATTCCCTCCGTACCTTTTTTCTCGATCCACTGGTTAAGGGTCTCCCGCTCACCTATCAGTTCCATTCTTGGTACCCCGAAGCCACAGGAACTATGTACTAGGTCAACCTTCAGCTCAATGAGCTGGCGTGCCCCCACACTATGGGGGAAGTGGTCATAGAGTTCGCTCCATCCCCCCTCATTAGGATGGGTGGTGGATGCTGTGCCGTAGGTCCGAAGAATCAATGGTTTTTCATCAAACGAGCAGAACATGATGGTCATTCGTGGATCTTCCAGCAGGTGAGCGGAGGTCTCGTTGCTACTTCCAGTCAGATTAAGCCAGATGATGCGGTTGGGGCTGATCACTCGCAGGGAGTCGAGCCCCTTGGGCGAGAGGTTGATCCGTCCCCGTTTCGGGGCGGTGGCAACAAAATAGAGATGTTGCTGCCCGATAAACTCGATATGGCGGTCACTCAGTACGGGAAAGAGTTGGCCCATGGTCGCTACTCCCCGACGAGATCCAGGCTATTGAATACTCGCAGTGTTGCTGCCGCCTGGTTCATGGTGTAGAAGTGAAGCCCCGGGGCACCGGCACTCAACAGATCCTGGCATAGACGTGTGGTGACCTCCAGTCCAAACGCACGCAGAGAGTCGGTGTCATCACGATAGGCGATGAGCCGTTCCCTGATCCAGCGAGGAATCTCTGCCCCACACATCTCGGAGAAGCGGGCCAGATTTGTATAGTTGGTGATCGGCATAATGCCGGGGACGATCGGTAGGTCGATCCCCATTGCGGCACAATCCTCACCAAAGCGGAGGTAGCCATCGATGTTGTAGAAATATTGGGTAATTGCACTATCTGCACCGGCCTCAACCTTGCGCTTGAAGTTCTGCAGATCGGTAAAGGCGTCGGGAGCCTGGGGGTGAAACTCCGGATAGGCGGCCACCTCAATATGGAAATGGTCACCGCTCTCCTCGCGGATAAATGAGACCAGTTCATTGGCATAGCGAAAATCCCCAGATGCACCCATGCCAGAAGGCATATCGCCTCGCAGGGCAACGATACGTTGGACCCCCTTTTCCTGGTATCCCTGCAGAATCGCGGTAATACCCTCTCGAGTTGCACCAATACAGGAGAGGTGGGGGGCTGCATTAACTCCCTGTTGCTGGATATCCATCACAGCCTCATATGTCCCCTCCTGGGTGCTACCACCCGCACCAAAGGTGACTGAGGCATAGGCAGGTTTTATGGCGCTGAATAGCTCCTGTTGAGCGGCATGCAGCTTCTCTTTTCCTGCCTCTGTTTTTGGGGGGAAGAATTCCAGACTAAATTGTGGAGCTGGCTGGGTCATATATTCTTGTCGTCTCGGTATGGGGAGATTGGGTCATCCTTTTTCAGTCAGGCGCAACCGATTTTGTTCAAAAGGATAACTCAACCTCCTTGTAATGCCTAGGGAAGCTATGAATAAGTCATCCCCGCCTGCGCGGGGGATGACCTGATTAGATTCGCTAGTATCTGTAGTGCTCTGGTTTATAAGGGCCTTCTACCGGCACACTGATATAGTCAGCCTGGGTCTGGCTCAGAGTGGTGAGATTGACCCCGATCTTCTCAAGGTGGTGGCGTGCGACCTCCTCATCCAGATGTTTCGGCAGGGTATATACCTCATTTTTATACTCACCCTTCTGGTTGAATAGTTCGATCTGTGCCAAGGTCTGGTTGGTAAAGGAGTTGGACATAACAAAACTTGGGTGGCCGGTGGCACAACCAAGGTTAACCAATCGACCCTCAGCCAGGAGAATGATCTTGTTGCCACTTGGCAGGGTGATGTGGTCAACCTGTGGTTTGATGTTCTCCCATTCATATTTCTTCATATTTACAACATCGATCTCATTGTCGAAGTGACCAATGTTGCAAACAATTGTTTCATGTTTCATCTGCACCATATGGTCGTGGGTGATGACATTGAAGTTACCTGTTGCAGTTACAAAGATGTCGCCCTGTGAGGCAGCGTCATCCATGGTCACCACGCGGTATCCCTCCATTGCCGCCTGTAGTGCGCAGATAGGATCAATCTCAGTAACCCAGACAGTTGCGCCCAGACCACGTAGTGACTGGGCGCACCCCTTACCAACATCACCGTAGCCGAGAACAATGGCAATCTTTCCGGCGATCATTACATCTGTCGCACGCTTGATTCCATCTACCAGTGATTCACGACAGCCATAGAGGTTGTCGAATTTTGATTTTGTAACAGAGTCATTAACGTTGATTGCAGGGAAGGGGAGTGAGCCATCTTCCTGCATCTGATAGAGACGATGAACACCGGTGGTAGTCTCCTCGGTAACACCCTGAATGTTTTTCAGGATGTTGGAGTACCAGTTTGGGGATTCGCTCAATTTATTCTTGATGGCTGCGTAGAGAACCTCCTCTTCCTCGCTGGTTGGGCTGTCCAGTACGGAGATATCACTCTCTGCCTTGGAGCCGAGAATAATAAGCAGGGTGGCATCACCACCGTCATCAAGAATCATGTTCGGGGTGCCGCCATCGGACCACTCCATGATCTTATGGCTGTAGTCCCAGTAATTCTCCAAAGACTCACCCTTGTAGGCAAAGACAGGAATTCCCTGGTCGGCAATGGCGGCCGCAGCATGATCTTGTGTCGAATAAATATTGCACGATGCCCAGCGCACCTCGGCACCCAGTGCAGTCAGGGTCTCGATCAGTGCCGCGGTCTGGATGGTCATATGTAGAGAGCCTGCGATACGTGCCCCCTTTAGAGGTTTGTCCTCACCATATTTTTCGCGCAGTGCCATCAGTCCAGGCATTTCACTTTCTGCGATACGAAGCTCCTTGTGGCCCCAATCCTTGAGGCTCATGTCTGCAATGACATAGTTATCTGTGGTCTCGATATTGCTCATTTTCTTTCCTCTATTTCATAGTCAATCGATCGAGAGCGCAGTTACGGTATCTACAGCTATCTCAGTCCGGGCCTGGCGGGGGTGCCGTCGCAGCGCTCCCCGGGCTGAGGTTTTTTGGTTTACAAAATCACCTAAACTCCGGCGGCATCACGTAGTGCATCAGCCTTGTCGGTACATTCCCAGGTGAACTCTTCCTCTGTTCTGCCGAAGTGCCCATAGGCGGCTGTCTTCTGATAGATGGGACGCAGCAGATCAAGCATCTCGACAATGCCGCGTGGCTTGAGGTTGAAGTGCTCAAGTACCAGTGCCTCAATTTTGGAATCGTCAATTACCCCAGTACCAAAGGTCTCCACAGAGACCGAGGTGGGGTCAGCAACACCGATTGCATAGGAGATCTGAATCTCACAACGCTCAGCGAGGCCGGCGGCAACAATATTCTTGGCAACATAACGGCCTGCATAGGCAGCAGATCGGTCAACCTTGGATGGATCCTTGCCAGAGAAGGCGCCACCACCATGGCGAGCCATGCCACCATATGTGTCGACAATAATCTTTCTTCCGGTAAGACCACAGTCTCCAACCGGACCACCAATGACAAAGTTGCCAGTAGGGTTGATATGGTATTTGGTGTTGGCATCAAGCCACTCCTCGGGAAGTACTGGACGGATAATCTCTTCTCGTACAGCTTCTTGCAGATCCTTGTAGGCGATATCCGGGTCGTGCTGTGTAGAGAGAACTACCGCATCAATACCAACCGGCTTGCCATCACTATAGCGGAAGGTAACCTGGCTCTTGGCATCTGGGCGCAGCCATGGAAGCACACCGTTTTTGCGTAGCTCTGCCTGACGCTCTACCAAGCGGTGGGAGTAGGTGATGGGAGCGGGCATCAGCACATCGGTCTCGTTGGAGGCGTAGCCAAACATCAGCCCCTGGTCACCGGCGCCCTGCTCATGGCTATCAGACTCATCAACCCCCATGGCGATATCAGAGGACTGTTTACCGATTGCCGAGAGCACCGCACAGCTTTTGCCATCGAAACCAACATCAGCGGAGTTGTAACCGATATCACACACTACCTTGCGTACTAATTCCTCGGTATCAACCCAGGCGTTGGTGGTGATCTCTCCAGCCAGAATGACCATACCAGTCTTGACCATGGTCTCGCAGGCAACGCGTGAATTTTTATCCTCTTTCAGCAGTGCATCCAGTACCGTATCAGAGATTTGGTCTGCCAGTTTATCGGGGTGTCCCTCGGATACTGATTCTGAGGTAAAAAGCGTTGTATTGTCTGTGTTGTTACTCATTGCGGCCTATATCTCCATAAAAAAACCCGCTCAACCAGTTGGCGTGCGGGTTTTAGAATTCTGACCTGCATCGCTTTAGCCGTATTTTTATAGCGCTCGCAAGCTGAGCTCAAATCAGCGCTATCTACGATTCTCTATGATGAGTGGTTTTTCTGTCAAGTTTTTTTGTAGAATTGCAAAATAATGAAAGGAGATTACAAGTTATGGTAAGTCTGGAGACCCCTGTTTGTGAGTTCGGGAACGCGGCACCCGGTTTTGAGCTGCCTGATGTTTATGGTGCTGTGTGGACACAGCAGAGCCTGAAGGGGGAGAGGGGGTTGCTGGTGATGTTCATCTGTAACCACTGTCCATATGTCAAAGCGATAAGGGAGAGGCTGGTTCGGGATGCCAAGGAGTTGAAGATGATGGGGATTAATAGCGTTGCTATTATGTCCAACGATCCTGCCCAATACGAGGAAGACTCTCCGGAAAATATGAGAAGAGTTGCTGAGGAGTTTGGCTTTCCATTTCCATATCTGTTGGATGAGACTCAGGAGGTTGCCAAGGCATTTGGCGCAGTTTGCACCCCGGATTTTTTTGGTTATAACGTGGACCTGACTCTTCAGTACCGTGGTCGATTGGATGAGAGTCGAAAAGAGACCTCTCCTGATGGTGTGCGCCGGGATCTTTTTGAGGCAATGGGAGAGGTTGCAAGGAGCGGGGCCGGGCCCGCAGATCAGATTCCAAGCATGGGATGTTCCATCAAGTGGAAAGATGAGTAATATCCATCTTTTATAACTGGTTGTTTTTGAGAGTTATTCTGGCGCTGCCCCATTTCCGGTAATGGGGTGATCCAAAATTCTGAATACCTATATCATTTTCATTAGTTGATCAGATGCCCAGAGTGGGTGAAAATAACCAGTTACGTTGTGTGCTGAGATTTCACTGAGAGTCTCGATACAATGGATTAAATAACCTTGCCTCGAATGCAATTTATATATTTTTGCTTCGAGGTTTGATTTCCAGCTAGAGAAGGGAGAAGTTAGTTATGTCATCAAGAAGAGAACTGGCCAATGCGATTCGTGCATTGAGCATGGACGCAGTACAGAAGGCCAATTCCGGACATCCAGGTGCCCCAATGGGCATGGCTGATATCGCCGAGGTTTTGTGGAATGGACACATGAAGTTCAACCCAACCAATGCCAAGTGGGCAGATCGTGACCGTTTTGTTCTCTCCAACGGACATGGTTCCATGTTGATCTACTCCCTTTTGCACCTGTCTGGCTTTGATCTCAGTATGGATGACATCAAGAACTTTCGTCAGTTGCATGCCAAAACAGCGGGCCACCCAGAGTATGGTTATGCAGACGGTATTGAGACTACAACTGGCCCATTGGGGCAAGGCATTACCAACGCAGTCGGTATGGCAATTGCTGAGCGCACATTGGCGGCAGAGTTCAATAAGCCTGACCGTAAGATTGTAGACCACAATACTTACGTATTTATGGGTGATGGCTGTCTGATGGAGGGTCTCTCCCATGAGGCATGTGCAATGGCCGGAACCTTGGGTCTGGGCAAACTGATTGCTGTTTGGGATGACAATGACATCTCTATTGATGGACATATTTCTGATTGGATGGAGAAGGATGTTGCTGGCCGTTTTGAATCATATGGCTGGCATGTAATTCGCGATATTGATGGCCACGATGCAGACGCAATCAGTGCTGCGATTGAGGCAGCGAAGAGTGAAACATCCAAGCCTTCACTGATTTGTGCGCGTACAACGATTGGTTTTGGTTCACCAAACCTCTGTGGTACCCATGATTGCCATGGCGCACCTCTGGGTGCTGATGAGATTGCGGCAACTCGTAAAGAGTTGGGCTGGGAGCATGGTCCATTTGAGATTCCAGAAGATATTTATGCTGGCTGGGATCATAAGGAACAGGGTAAGGCTGATGAAGCGGCCTGGCAGGTTCGTTTTGATGCCTATAAGGCGGAGTATCCAACAGAGGCGGCAGAGTTTAAGCGCCGTATGGCGGGTGATCTGCCGGCAAACTTTGAAGCGGAGATGGACAAGTTCATTGCACAGACTCAAACAGACATGCCAAATATTGCCTCTCGCAAGGCATCCCAGAATGCGATTGAGGCGATGGGCCCAATCGTTCCCGAGTTGTTTGGTGGTTCTGCCGACCTGACAGGATCCAACCTGACAAACTGGTCTCGTACAGTGAAAGTCACTCCCGATAATGCAAGAGGCAATTATATCTCTTGGGGTGTGCGTGAGTTCGGTATGGCACATATGATGAACGGTATGGTTTTGCATGGTGGCTTCAAGGTGTATGGTGCAACATTCTTCATGTTTATGGAGTTCATGCGTAACGCACTGCGTATGTCTGCATTGATGAAGATTGGTACGATCTATGTGTATACCCATGACTCGATTGGTCTGGGTGAGGATGGACCTACGCACCAACCTGTTGAGCAGTTGGCTACCATGCGTGCAATTCCCAACTTCCAGACCTGGAGAGCGTGTGATGCAATCGAGTCAGCAGTCTCCTGGAAGATGGCAATGCTGCGTGGTAACGCACCAACTGCACTGGTCTTCTCGCGCCAGAATCTGACTCCAATGGAGCGCAGTGATGAGCAGCTCAAGAATATTGAGAAGGGTGGATATGTAATCAAGGACTGTGATGGTGATGCAGATCTGATCATGATTGCAACCGGTTCTGAGGTTGGTCTGGCAGTAGATTCTGCTGCCGCAATGAATGGCGTCAATGTACGTGTTGTCTCCATGCCATCTACCGATGCGTTTGATGCGCAGGATCAGGCATATAAGGATTCTGTTCTGACCCCAGGTGTGAAGCGTGTGGCAATCGAGGCTGGTGTTGATAATGGCTGGCACAAGTATGTTGGTCTTGAAGGTGCAGTTGTCTGCATGGATTCATTCGGTGAATCTGCACCAGCAGGTCAGCTGTTCGAACAGTTTGGATTTACGGTAGATAATGTAGTTTCTACCGCAAAGAAAGTTTTAGGTTAATTTTAAGGAGCAATAGAAGATGACAATTAAAGTCGGAATTAATGGATTTGGCCGTATTGGCCGTATGGTTTTTCGTGCTGTTTATGATGAGGCTGAGTTCAATGATATCGAGATCGTTGGTGTAAATGATCTGCTCGATGCTGAATACCTTGCCTACATGCTGAAGTATGATTCAGTACATGGTCGTTTCAGTGGTGAAGTTTCCTCTGAAGAGGGTGCTCTGATTGTTGATGGCCGTAAAATCCGCCTGACTGCCGAGCGTGATCCTGCTGATCTTAAGTGGGACGAGGTTGGTGCTGATCTGGTTGTTGACTCTACCGGTTTCTTCCTGACTGAAGAGAGCTGCCAGAAGCATATCGATGCTGGTGCCAAGAAGGTTGTTCAGTCTGCTCCATCCAAGGATGGTACTCCAATGTTTGTATATGGTGTAAACCACAATACTTACGCTGGTCAGGCAATTGTGTCTGCTGCTTCTTGTACTACAAACTGTCTGGCACCTGTTGCCAAGGTTCTGAATGACAAGTGGGGTCTAAAGCGTGGCCTTATGACTACTGTTCATGCTGCAACTGCAACTCAGAAAACTGTTGATGGTCCTTCTATGAAGGATTGGCGTGGTGGCCGCGGAATCCTGGAGAACATGATTCCTTCCTCTACTGGTGCTGCAAAGGCTGTAGGTGTGGTTCTTCCTGAGCTGAATGGCAAACTGACCGGTATGGCTTTCCGTGTACCTACTTCTGATGTATCTGTAGTTGATCTGACCGTAGAGCTGGATAACGAGGCAAGCTACGAAGAGATCTGTGCAGCAATGAAGGAGGCCTCTGAGGGCGAGATGAAGGGTACTCTTGGCTACACTAATGAGAAGGTGGTATCTACCGACTTCCGTGGCATCAGCCAGTCTTCAATCTTTGATTCTGAGGCCGGTATTGCACTGGATGGTACTTTTGTGAAAGTTGTATCCTGGTACGATAATGAGTACGGATACACCTGCAACATGATGCGCTTTGTTCAGCACGTTGCAAACAACTAAGTTGAATGTGTGATAAATCAGCCCCCAACTTTGGGGGCTGATTTGTTTTGGGCTACCTAAACCAATAGAGTTTTTCGCAAATATGAATTTTGCAAAAAACTTTTAAATATTCAGGAGTAATACAATGTCTGTAATCAAGATGACCGATCTGGGGCTTGAGGGTAAACGTGTACTGATTCGCCAGGATCTCAATGTGCCGATCAAGGATGGTAAGGTAAGCAGTGATAAGCGAATTCGTGCATCGATGCCAACTATTGAGCACTGCATAAAGGCGGGTGCGCAGGTTATGTTGATGTCTCATTTGGGACGTCCGACAGAGGGCGAGCCTGCTGATGAGTTTTCTCTAAAGCCGGTTGCAGATTATCTGACGGATGCTCTGGGCAGAGAGGTCGCATTGATTGCTGACTATCTGGATAGCGCCCCCTCCATGAACGATGGTGATGTGGTTCTACTGGAGAATGTTCGTTTCAATATTGGTGAGAAGAAGAATGATGAGGCACTCTCTGCAAAATATGCCGCACTATGTGATATCTACGTGATGGATGCATTTGGCACAGCTCATCGTGCACAGGCATCAACTCATGGTGTTGCAAGTGTGGCCCCAACTGCCTGTGCCGGCCCGCTACTTGCCGGGGAGCTGGATGCTCTGGGTAAGGCGCTGGATAATCCAAAACGCCCTATGGCAGCTATTGTTGGTGGCTCCAAGGTCTCTACCAAACTGACTGTGCTGGAGTCACTCTCTGGGGTGGTTGATCAGTTGATTCCTGGTGGCGGCATTGCCAATACCTTTATTGCTGCTGCTGGACACAATGTTGGCAAGTCACTGGTTGAAGAGGATCTTATCCCTGAGGCCCAGCGTCTGATGGAGGCTGCAAGGGTGAAAGGAAATGAGATTCCGGTCCCCACTGATGTGATAGTAGGCAAGGAGTTTTCGGAATCTGCCGAGGCAACTGCCAAGAAGGTTGAGGATGTGGAGGATGATGACATGATTTTTGATATCGGCCCTGAGACTTCCACCCGTTTTGCCGAGATGATGCAGGCGGCAGGTACCGTTGTCTGGAACGGCCCAGTCGGAGTTTTTGAATTTGATCAGTTTGGTGAGGGCACCAAATCACTTGGAATAGCGATTGCCGAATCTGATGCATTCTCTATTGCCGGTGGTGGTGATACTTTGGCAGCTGTTGATAAATATGGCATCTCTGACAAGGTCTCCTACATCTCTACTGGTGGTGGCGCATTTCTTGAATTCCTAGAGGGTAAAAAGTTACCTGCAGTAGCGGTTCTCGAAGAGCGCGCAAAAGGATAGAATGGGGGTTTCATCTATCCGAATAATGGGAATGGTATGTTAAGACGCACAAAAATCATTGCGACCCTCGGGCCAGCTACAGACTCGCCAGAGGCGCTGGACAAGCTTATCGAGGCTGGCATTGATGTGATACGTCTTAACTTCTCACACGGTACAGAGGAGGAGCATCTGCAGCGTGCAGAGACAGTCCGAAATCGTGCTCGTGCCCACGGTCGTCAGGTTGGTGTAATCGCCGATCTACAGGGACCAAAAATTCGTATTGGTCGTTTTGAGGGTGGCAGAGTTGAACTGGCTGAGGGAGACTCCTTCCGCATTGATATGGATATGGATATCAATGCAGGCAACAGGGAGGCAGTTGGATCCACCTACAAGAGCCTGCACCAGGATATTTCACGCGGGGACTCCCTGCTGCTGGATGATGGCAGAATTGTTCTCTGGGTGTCAGATATTGAGGGTGCCAGGATACATTGCCGAGTGACAACAGGCGGAACTCTCTCCGACAACAAGGGGATCAATCTACAGGGTGGGGGGCTCTCCGCCTCTGCGTTGACTGAAAAGGACAAGAGTGATCTGAAGGTCGCTGCGAAAATGCAGGCGGACTATATTGCAGTTTCCTTTGTGCGTAGCGGAGATGATGTTCGTGAGGCAAGAACACTGCTGGAGGAGGCAGGTTGGGGGGAGTGCGGAATTATCTCCAAGATTGAGCGCGCAGAAGCCATCTCGGCAGCTGATGATATTATTGCAGAATCTGACGGCATTATGATTGCACGTGGTGATCTTGGCGTCGAGATTGGTGATGCATCCCTTCCTCCAGTTCAGAAACGATTGATCAAGCTCGCTCGCTCGATGGATCGTGTGGCAATAACCGCGACCCAAATGATGGAGAGCATGATCGAAAATCCGATACCTACCCGCGCAGAGGTTTTTGATGTTGCCAATGCGGTACTGGATGGTACTGATGCAGTCATGTTGTCTGGTGAGACAGCGGTTGGCAAGTACCCAGAGAAGGTGGTCGAGGCGATGGCTGAGATCTGTCTTGAGGCTGAGCAACAGCGTGTAGCCAAAGTCTCCGGACACAGAATGAATGAACACTTCCGTCGCCGGGATGAGGCCATTGCAATGGCAACCATGTATACAGCTAACCATCTTGGAGTCAAGGCAATTGCATCATTGACAGAGTCTGGTGCAACAGCCCTCTGGATGTCGAGAATCAGCTCTGGAATCCCCATCTTTGCAATGACCCGTGATTTGCAGACTCGCCGCAAGGTGACTCTCTATCGTGGCGTCTATCCGGTCAGCTTTGACCTGACAAACAAGAGCAAGGATCAGGTAAATCAGGAGATGATCGATGAGCTGATGCGCCGGGGAGTGGTAAGAGCAGGTGATACTGTTATCCTGACCAAGGGGGATCTGGTAGGTGAGGGCGGAGGAACCAATACGATGAAGATCTGTCGTGTGGGAGATAATGCTATTTTGTAACCGTGTGGAATAGATCCTGACGGTTGTGGTTTTGTTTGTTTATAAGTTAATTTAAGGAGAAGATCAATGCTGATTTCAATGCGTCAATTGCTGGATCATGCGGCTGAGAATGGCTACGGAATGCCTGCATTCAACGTTAATAACATGGAGCAGGTGCATGCCATTATGCAGGCTGCTGATGAGACCAACAGTCCTGTAATTATGCAGGGTTCAGCTGGTGCCCGTTCTTATGCTGGTGAGCCATTCCTGCGTCACCTGATCTCTGCTGCGGTTGAGATGTACCCACATATTCCTGTGGTCATGCACCAGGATCATGGCTCCGAGCCAGCAATCTGCCTGCGCTCCATTCAGTCCGGTTTTACCTCGGTAATGATGGATGGGTCACTGATGGCAGATTGCAAGACTCCATCAACCTTTGAGTACAACGTTGATGTTACAAAAACAGTTGTAGATATGGCCCATGCGGGCGGTGTATCTGTAGAAGGTGAGCTGGGTTGCCTCGGATCACTGGAGACTGGTGAGATGGGTGAGGAAGATGGCCACGGCGCAGAAGGCAAGCTTGATCTGGATATGTTGCTGACTGACCCTGAAGAGGCTGCAACTTTTGTGAAAGAGACTGGTGTTGATGCTCTGGCAATCGCAATTGGTACTTCTCATGGTGCCTACAAGTTCACCCAGGAGCCAACAGGAGAGGTTCTGCGAATTGATCGAATTAAGGAGATCAATGCACGAATTCCAGATACTCATCTGGTTATGCACGGTTCTTCTTCAGTGCCCCAGGAGTGGTTGAAGATTATCAATGACTTTGGTGGGGACATGGGCCAGACTTACGGTGTGCCTGTTTCTGAGATTGTAGAGGGAATCAAGAATGGTGTACGCAAGGTCAATATTGATACCGATCTGCGTATGGCCTCTACAGGTTCTGTACGTCGCCATCTACAAGAGAACCCATCCAACTTCGATCCACGCAAGTTCCTCAAGGAGGCAACCAATGGAATGAAGGAGATTTGCAAAAATCGCTACCAGGAATTTGGTTGCGAGGGAATGGCAGACAAGATCAAGCCAACCTCACTTGAGGTTATGTTTGGTCGTTATGGATCTGGAGAGCTTGATCCAAAGATCAACTGATCGATTTTTGTGTGTCACCGAAAAGGCCCGCAATTGCGGGCCTTTTTGTGGATCAGTGGTTTCTCAGGTGGGTGGTTGTGAGGTAGATTGTACGCAGGTAGCGGTCATTGAAGGGTCCATGAGAGGATCCGAGAAGATTGTAGTTCTTCGAATCTATGCTCTCTCTGACTGGGAGCTGGCTGCGTAGCAGTAGTGCAGTTTGAATGGTGTGTACTCTATCCCAATCAGGAACGGCATCGGCGGAGAGATAGCGATCAATGGAGCCATCTTGGTCGGTGTCTGCACCGAAACGGAACTGTAGACCATCAATATGGCTGGTTAGTGTCTGTGGTGTTGGTGATGATGGGCCATTTCCATCACATCTGAAATCACCATTTTCTATATAGTAGCGAATTGAGGTGGCAGAGGAGCCGGCACAATCCTTGGCCCCATGGTAGCTGATGGTCAGAGCGTCACTGTTACCCTCCTCGCTGTTATCGGTTGCAGTGAGTGCTGTTCCAGAAAAGCTCTCTGCCGGATACCCGATCTTTTTGAACTCCATGGAGAGAAACTGAATCAGGTGACGCCCCCGTTCATGCAGATCGAGCCACTGTTGTTGATAGCGGAAACTCTCCCTGCTTTCGATAAACAGTTTGGTGGTGGCAAGCAGAATGGTAAGCCCCAGGGTAATGGATACCAGTAACTCAACCAGGGTGAAGCCACCCCTGCTGGTTCGGTTGAAGATATTCGCCATCATCTGGGGTAAAAATGAGATGAGTATGACTGGGTGGCATTACCATCTATCCAGGTTATGGTGATTTTATACTCTGCTTCTGTCGGGTTGGTAACTGCCCCCTCTCCGGAGGGGAGCAGGATGGCATTTTGCCGATTCCACTCCCGAAAATCAAACCTGGCCATCTCCTCAGGGCTGCAGTGCGATTGCTCGCAATCGGTTCCCGAGGGCTCTCCTGAGAGTGCAAGGTAGCTGCCGTCACCAACGGCAGAGGGGTTGGCACGAACTCTCTCCGCCATATCTACACCCTGCATGGTGGCCAAGTCGTGGAGAATTGCCCCATGCGATGATTGTAGTGAGAGGGCATAGAGGGCGGCAAGCCCAAGCAGTGCTGTAGTAAGCAGGAAGAGCGAGATCATGGTTTCAATCAGGGTATACCCTCTCTCGATTCTGCTGGTAGTGGCGGCGCAACTCTCTTCTGTAGTGGTATAGTCTCTGTTCATGAATGAATCATTTCGCGGTTTTCTCCATACTCTATCAGGAAGTTTGCGTGATCTTACGCCCATTATTATTGTTGTTGGTTTTTTTCAGACGATGATTCTGCAGCAACCTGTAGAAGATCTTTCAGAGATTGCAGTGGGCCTTTTTCTGGTGGTATTGGGGTTGACCTTCTTTATTTATGGTCTGGAGATGGGGCTTTTCCCCATTGGAGAGGAGATGGCAGAAGCGTTGGCGAAGAAGGGGAGCCTTCCTTGGCTGATGGCTTTCTCTTTTCTGCTTGGTTTTGGAACCACTATTGCGGAGCCGGCGCTGATTTTGGTGGCTGGTGAGGCAGCTGAGGTGGCAGCGGCAGGGGGGATGATTGGAGATGGAGATGCAGAGAAGCAGGCTTATGCGGATGGATTGCGTTATACCATTGCCTTCTCGGTCGGTCTGGCTATTCTGGTTGGGGTGGTGCGCATCCTCAAGGGGTGGCCAATTCAATATCTGATCATCGCCGGGTATCTCGGGGTGGTGGTCATGACCCTGTTTGCGCCAGATGAGATTATAGGCTTGGCCTATGATACAGGGGGTGTGACAACGGGACCAGTTACGGTGCCGTTGGTTACTGCATTGGGTGTAGGGTTAGCCAGCAGTATCAGGGGGAGAAATCCGATGACGGATGGATTTGGATTGATTGCATTTGCCTCACTGACACCCATGATCTTTGTCATGGGTTATGGAATGATAGTTTAGGATGGAATTACTGGCACTGTTTCAACAGTCACTGCTCTCTACCTTAGGGGATATGATCCCTATTGTTACCATCATTTTCGGATTCCAGTTGTTGGCCATTCGCAGGCCTGTTCATAATCTAAAACAGGTGGTCATTGGGTTTTTTTATGCATTACTTGGGCTTTCACTATTTCTGATGGGGCTGGAGCAGGCGATTTTTCCTCTGGGAGAGCAGATGGCAAGGCAGCTGTCAGATCCCGACTTTATTTCTGGCGGCATAAGTGGGGTGGCTGAGCAGTTACAGTGGCAGGACTACAAGTGGGTCTATCTATTTGCAGCAGCTATCGGTTTTTCCACTACCATAGCAGAGCCTTCATTGCTGGCTGTTGCCACAAAGGCAGAGGATGTATCGGGTGGAGTGGTCTCTGCTGGTGGGTTGCGTATTGCTGTTGCTATTGGAGTTTCCGTTGGAATTACACTAGGCGCCTGGAGGATTGTAGTAGGGATTCCGCTCTACTATTTCATTGTTTCAGGCTATATTGTGGTGATGGTACAGACCTATTTTGCCCCTAAATTTATTACTGCGCTGGCATACGATTCGGGTGGAGTGACTACATCGATAGTGACAGTGCCACTGGTTGCGGCGTTGGGTCTTGGGCTTGCAAGTTCAGTGCCTGGGCGTAATCCACTGATGGACGGGTTTGGGTTAATTGCGTTCGCCAGCCTGTTTCCGATTATTGCAGTTTTGGGCTATGTTCAGCTCTCTGGCTGGATGGCGCAGCGTGACGCGAATAGGGATGGGTAACAGGCCTCTCTCCGCGAGGGGGAGAGATTTTACAGCTTTGATGATGACAGGAGAAAGAGAATGCATTTCAAATTATTGATCGCATTGGTCGAAGACGACAAGACGGAGAAGGTGCTACATGCTGCCAGGGAGGCTGGCGCAACTGGTGCCACAGTTATCAACCATGCTCGAGGAGAGGGGTTGAAGGTGGCCAAGACCTTTCTGGGACTCTCACTGGAGACCAATAGAGACATGTTGATGTTTCTTGTTGAGGAGCATATAAGCCGCCAGATTTTGGAGACCATTGGAGCGGCTGGTGAATTTGGCAGCCCTGGAACCGGGATGGTTTTTCAGCTTGATGTTGAGGATGTAGTTGGGATCTCGAAACAGATCGAGAGTTTGACAGATGTTGTAGAGGAGCAGATATGATGGAAAGGAAAAAAGTTGTGCGCGTAAATGAGGTAATGAAAAAGAGTTTCGACATGGTTGATGGTCTTGCCACAATCTCTGAAGCACTGGTGGAGATGAGTCACGTCGAGAACAAATCGCTGATTGTAGACAAGCGTCATAAGGATGATGAGTTTGGGATCTTGTTGATATCTGACATTGCTCGGCTAGTGCTAGCCAAGGGGCGTGCCCCGGAACGGGTCAATGTCTATGAGATCATGTCAAAGCCAATCATAACCGTGGATCCGGAGATGGATATTCGATACTGTGCGAGACTGTTTGAACGCTTCAACCTTTCTCGGGCACCGGTTGTGGATGGTAGAAAGGTGATCGGAATAGTCAGTTTTACCGATATGGTTCTGAAGGGGATGTGTAAGATTTCCGACTCCTGCAAGAGAGATTGATTTGAGCCACCTCTCTGTTGATGATTCCGGGTGGATTGCAGGGGCTGAGAGGATTTCCTCCCCGAACTTTGATGAACGTCCTGCTGGTGAGGTGATCGATATGCTGATTATCCATGGCATCAGCTTGCCGGATGGTGAGTTTGGAACTCCGTACATTGATCAGCTGTTCACCAACCAGTTGGTGGGGACGGAAGAGAGAGGGTTTGAGATATTGCAGGATCTGCGAGTATCTTCCCATCTGCTTATTCGCAGAGACGGGCGGCTGGTACAATACGTCTCTCTGGATAGACGTGCCTGGCATGCCGGGGTCTCCTTCTTCCAGGGCAGGGAGCATTGTAATGATTTTTCAATCGGGGTTGAGCTGGAGGGGAGTGATGAGGTTCCGTATGCCGATGCACAATACGAGCAGCTGGCTGCTGTGATGCGCTGTCTGAGAGAGGCCTATCCCCTGATTACGAGTGACAGGGTTGTTGGCCATTCAGAGATTGCACCAGGCAGAAAAAGTGATCCGGGGGCAGCTTTTGAGTGGGAGAGAGTGTTCAGAGATATGGAGAGTGAATCGTGACGCTATTGGCAATATTGATGACCCTTGGGATAGAGCGTTTCTATCGTATTCTGGATGAGTATCGTAACCTGGAGTGGTTTTCTCTCTGGACCCACTGGGTCTCGAGCCACCAGCTGATTCAGGGGCGGTGGGTCGGTGCAGTCTCAGCCCTGCTGACGCTTTTTGCCCCCCTGCTTCTGGTGCAACAGATGCATGAGTGGATGGTTGATGGCGGCTGGTTGCCGGAGCTGCTTTTCAGTGTTGTCATTCTTGTCCTCTCTCTGGGCCCCAGGGATCTCCGTGGTCAGGTCGAGGGGGTGCTGGGGAACTGGTCCCAGGGCGATATTGAGGGTGGAATCCTCAAGGCGGAGGGGTTTCTGGAGGATGAGCTCCCTGAGGGAGAGCAGAAAATTGTGCGCAGGTTGACCGAGGCGGTACTGGTTGAGGCCAACCAGCGACTATTTTCAGTGCTATTCTGGTTTGTCCTGCTAGGGCCCGCAGCAGGGCTATTGGTGCGGTTGGGGTTGTTGCTGGAGCAGATACAGAGAAGAGATGAAGAGGATCCGGCACTCTCCATGATCGAGCAGTTGAACAAATTACTGGCATGGCCATCAGCCCATTTGGTTGCCATCAGTTATGCCATGGTTGGGGACTTCATGTCATCCTTTCGTCGTATCCTGGAGCATGCAGGAGACTGGAACAGTAACAGTAAAATATTGCGCCACTCCGGATTGGGGGCGATTCGTCTTGATCCCGTAGCGGATGGGGATGGAGAGGTTGATCTGCAGGAGGTGTGGGATGCGCTGGAGATGGTAAGAAGGTCCGAGGTGGTATGGGTGGCCATTCTGGCGCTGCTGATTCTCGCCGGATACACCAACTAAAGAGATGGGTAGAGAGCAGGCTGTTACTACAGTTGATCTTTTGCGTCATGGAGAGGTGGAGGGGGGTAGCAGATACCGTGGGCAGATCGATGATCCTCTGAGTGAGCAGGGGTGGAGGCAGATGCGCAGTGCTGTGGGAGAGCGCTCACCCTGGGAGAGAATTCTCACCTCACCGTTAAGTCGGTGCCGCGCCTTTGCTGCTGAACTTTCGCAGAGGGGGCAGCTCCCGATAGAGGAGCTACCGGACTTCATGGAGATCAGTTTTGGGGAGTGGGAGGGAAAGAGCGCTGCGGAGTTGATAGAGAGCGATTCTGCACTACTCTACCGGTTCTGGAGTGATCCGCTGAACAATACCCCGCCCGGGGCGGAGACCCTGGCCGATTTCCAGCAACGGGTTGCCGGGCAGTGGGGGCTGATGGTGGAAAGATTCAGAGGGGAGCATCTGCTGGTGGTCGCACATGCCGGAGTTATCAGGATGATTCTGAGCCATATTCTGGGGATGCCTACGGAGCGGATGTTTCGTATCCATATCCCCAACGCTGGGATCAGTCGTATTCAGATAGACCATTTTGACGGTGGAGAGCTGCCCAGGCTGCTCTTTCACGCAGGCAAACTAGAGGAATAGAGCATGGGTTGGGCAGGAAAAATATTGGGCGGCGCATTTGGATTCATGCTGGGGGGGCCGTTGGGTGCCCTGATCGGGGCGTCGTTTGGCCACAATTTTGACAAGGGGATGGGTAGAGCATCCTCGGCCCAGGGGTGGGGTGCGGGTAACCAACAGCGTATACAGACCGCATTCTTTACCGCCACCTTTTCGATTATGGGGCATGTAGCCAAGGCGGATGGCAAGGTAACTGCCGATGAGATCCGCATGGCACGTGCTGTTATGGATCATCTGCAGCTTGATGCCAATCTGCGCAAGGTCGCAGAGAGACTCTTCAATGAGGGAAAAAAGAGCTCATTTCCGCTGGATGATCTGCTTCTCCAGTTTCGTCAGGAGACACGCCGGCGTACCACACTGATCCAGATGTTCATGGAGATTCAAATCCAGGCAGCCTATGCCGATGGGGTTCTGCACCCTGCGGAGAAGAAGATTCTGCTCCATATCAGTTCTGCACTCGGTATTCCACGTGCCCTCTACGATCAACTGGAGTCAATAGTTCGGGCTGGCGGTGGAGGGCAGCGGGGCACAACCCAAAAACCGACACTGGAGCATGCCTATGAGACCTTGGGGGTCAAGTCCGGGGCTACGGATGCCGAGGTGAAACGTGCCTATCGGCGACTCATGAGCCAACATCACCCGGATAAGCTGGTCGCCAAGGGGCTGCCTGAGGAGATGATGAAGATGGCGTCGGAGAAGACCCACCAGATCCGGATGGCCTACGAGGCAATTCGGGAGGCCAAGGGATAGAAACCGGCGAGCGTGCCATCACCTTCGCAAAGATTGATATCAGCCTCATGGGGGCTGAAAAGTCCCCTCTCATCATGTAAAGTTCCCCTTTTAAGCACCCTAAGTTTATTGAAGGAATCACTATGAAAGATAATCTGATTGCCCCCTCCATCCTCTCGGCAGATTTTGCAAGATTGGGCGAGGAGGTTGATAATGTGTTGGCAGCAGGTGCCGATGTTGTCCATTTTGATGTAATGGATAACCACTATGTGCCCAATCTAACCATCGGTCCCCTAGTCTGTGATGCCCTGCGTAGCCACGGGGTAACGGCAGATATTGATGTACATATGATGGTCAAGCCGGTAGATCGCATAATCCCCGACTTTGCCAAGGCGGGCGCCACCTACATCACTTTCCACCCAGAGGCCTCGGAACATATTGACCGCTCTCTTGCTTTGATCAGGGAGTCAGGTTGCAAATCTGGTCTGGTGTTCAATCCTGCTACTCCACTGAGCCATCTCGACTATGTAATGGACAAGGTGGATGTGATTCTGCTGATGTCGGTAAACCCCGGTTTTGGTGGGCAGAGCTTTATCCCCGCCACCATGGACAAGTTGCGTGCAGCACGCAAGAGGATCAAGGAGAGTGGTTATGATATTCGTCTCGAAATTGATGGCGGCGTCAAGGTGAACAATATTCGCGAGATTCGCGAGGCCGGGGCAGATATGTTTGTGGCCGGTTCCGCAATTTTTGGCGCAGTAGAGGATTCCGATCCCCACCACTACGATACAGTAATTGGTGAGATGCGCGCAGAGCTGGCGAAAGCTGGATAATCCACCATGCCCCAGTTGAAACTTCCATCAATGGTGTTGATTGATGTTGATGGAACACTGGTTGACAGTGTCCCGGATATTGCCTGGTGTGCGGATGAGATGCTGAAACAGGTCGGCATTCCTGCACGTGGAGAGGGGCGTGTTCGTCATTGGGTTGGTAATGGTGTAGAACGTCTGGTGCAGCGTGCGTTGACAGACTCACTTGATGGCGATCCTGACCGGGAGCTCTTTGAAAAGGCATTTCCAATATTTTCGGAACTCTATGCCGAGAACAGTAGCAGACGTAGTGTGCTCTACCCTGGTGTCAGGGAGGGGCTGGTCTGGCTTGAGAGTCAGCCACTGCGCATTGGTTGTGTAACCAATAAGGCGGAGAGATACACGCTCCCCATTCTGGCAGATCTTGGAATTGCAGACCATTTCGAGATTGTGGTGAGCGGAGATACACTGCAGGTAAAAAAACCGGATCCTGGCCCACTGCTGCATGTGGCCGATTTTTTTGGGGTTGATCCAGAACAATCGCTAATGATTGGGGACTCAATGAGTGATGTGAAGGCATCACGTGCTGCTGGTTTCTCTATTGTCTGCATGTCCTACGGATATAATCATGGAGAGGATATCAGAGACTATAATCCAGATTCAGTGATCGATTCGATGGCTGAGCTTCCGTCTCTTTTCATCTAGCAATGAAGCAGCAGCTATTTAATGATCTTGCTGCAGAGGGGTACAGGCGTATTCCGCTTACCCGCGAGATCATGGCTGATCTTGATACCCCGCTCTCAGCCTACCGCAAGGTGGCCGAGGGGCCGTGGAGCTATCTCTTCGAGTCAGTGCAGGGGGGAGAAAAGTGGGGCCGTTACTCCATTATCGGGCTGCCTGCAACGACCATTTTGCGAGTTCGGGGTCACGACATCACCATCGAGACAGATGGAGAGGAGGTTGAGTCACTGCAGACCCCGGATCCACTGGGCTGGGTAGAGTCATATCGTAAAAGTTTCAGGGTGGCAGAGTGTGATGGTCTCCCCCGTTTTACCGGTGGACTGGTGGGCTGTTTTGGCTACGACACGGTGCGCCTGATTGAGGAGAGGCTTACGGAGATGCCGGAGGTGGATCCTCTGGACAACCCAGATATTGTGCTGATGGTCTCCGAAGAGGTACTGGTTTTTGACAACCTCAGTGGCAAACTGCACATTGTCATCCATGTTGATCCGCAACAGGAGGATGGCTGGTTGCAGGGGCAGCAGCGTCTGGATGAAATTAGTGCCAGACTGGCACAGCCAGCCTCCGTGATGGATGAGGTTGTGCCACGTTCGGTCAAAGAGGAGGACTTTGTGTCAGGATTCGAGCGAGACAAATTCGAGTCAGCTGTAGAGCGGATCAAGGAGTATATTGTCGAGGGAGATGTGATGCAGGTTGTAATCTCGCAACGCCTCTCGATCCCGTTCCATGCCCCGCCACTCAACCTCTACCGTGCACTGCGTACTCTCAATCCGTCACCATACATGTTTTATCTGCAGATGGATGAGTTCCATGTGGTCGGTTCATCACCTGAGATTCTCACCCGTGTAGAGGATGGAATGGTGACGGTGCGCCCTATTGCGGGAACTAGGCGCCGCGGCCATACTGAGGAGGAGGATCTGGCGTTGGAGAAAGAGCTGCTGGCAGATCCAAAGGAGTTGGCGGAACATCTTATGCTGATTGATCTGGGGCGTAACGATGTGGGTCGCGTAGCAGAGATCGGTAGTGTCGAACTGACCGAGAAGATGAAGATTGAGCGTTACTCTCATGTGATGCATATTGTCTCCAACGTTACAGGAAAACTGAAAGAGGGGATGAGCGCCATGGACGCTCTGCGTGCCACCTTCCCTGCTGGAACCGTTAGTGGTGCCCCAAAGATCCGCGCCATGGAGATAATTGATGAGCTGGAGCCGGTCAAACGTGGGATATATGCCGGTGCCGTAGGTTATATTGGCTGGAACGGAAATATGGATACCGCAATAGCAATCAGAACAGCAGTGATCAAGGGGGGTGAACTCCATATTCAGGCGGGAGCTGGGGTGGTGCATGATTCCGTTCCACGCCTGGAGTGGAAGGAGACAATGAACAAGGGGCGTGCCCTATTCCGTGCAGTCGAGATGGCTGAGGCTGGATTAGAGCAGAGGAAGGGTGGCTGTTAACCATGTTGTTGATGATCGATAATTACGACTCTTTTACCTACAATCTGGCACAGTATTTTGGAGAGCTTGGGGCTGAGGTGGAGGTCTACCGCAATGATCAGGTTACGGTGGATGAGATTCGGAGACTGAATCCGGAGCGTATTGTCCTCTCCCCCGGACCATGTACTCCAAATGAAGCGGGGATATCCCTGGAGGTGGTTAATCAGATGGCTGGAGAGCTCCCTATACTTGGGGTCTGTCTTGGTCATCAGACCATTGGCCAGGCTCTGGGCGGGGAGATTGTCCATGCTGGAGAGATCATGCATGGCAAAACCTCGATGATCCACCATAGTGACAGAGGGGTATTCAAGGGGCTCTCGAATCCAATGGAGGCGACCCGCTACCACTCGCTGGTCGTAGAGAAGAGCAGCCTGCCAGATCTGTTCGAGATTACTGCGTGGACCGAGAACGAGGATAGCTCAATGGATGAGATCATGGGTATTCGTCACAAGAAGTTGGATATCGAGGGCGTTCAGTTTCACCCAGAGTCAATCTTGACGACAGAGGGTCATGCTTTGCTAAAGAATTTTTTAGAGTAGTTGAGATAACAGAAGGATAGAGAGATGGATATTCAGGCAGCAATTCAGACTGTAATCGACAGACATGATCTAAGCCGGGAGCAGATGCAGTCGGTTATGCAGACCATCATGACCGGGGAGGCAACCCCTGCACAGGTTGGCGGATTTCTTGTCGGTCTGCGGATGAAGGGGGAGACAGTAGACGAGATCACTGCGGCCGCCTCGGTGATGCGTGAACTGGCAACACCGGTTGCAGTTTCCGGTGACCATATGGTCGATACTGCCGGCACCGGTGGGGATGGTGCCAAGACCTTCAACATCTCCACCGCTTCGACATTTATCATTGCAGCGGCTGGGGGACAGGTTGCCAAACATGGCAACCGCTCCATCTCCAGTAGCTCAGGCAGTGCAGATCTGCTTGAGGCTGCCGGGGTAAAGCTGGATATTTCACCAGAGCAGGTTGCAGAGTGCATCAACGAGGTTGGTGTCGGCTTTATGTTTGCGCCTATGCACCACAGTGCGATGAGGCATGCAATTGGTCCGCGCAAGGAGATGGCTGTCCGTACGGTATTCAACCTGCTGGGGCCGCTGACAAATCCGGCAGGGGCTCCAAATCAGCTGATTGGTGTCTTTGATGCGGCGTGGGTAGAGCCATTGGCGCAGGTGCTGAAGCAGCTGGGCAGCAGACATGTCATGGTGGTTCACGGTGATGACGGGTTGGATGAGATTACTGTTAGTGGGGCGACACAGGTGGCAGAGCTCAAGGATGGGAAGGTTAGTACCTATACCATTACACCAGATCAATTTGGCATGAATAGTTCATCACTTGATTCACTTGCTGTAGAGAATGCAGGCGAGAGTCTGGCTATTGTACAGGGTGTGCTGGATGGGGAGAGCGGTGCTGCTAGCGATATTGTTGCGCTTAATGCAGGTGCCGCTATATATGTTGCCGGGTTGACCGCTTCGTTGAAGGATGGGGTAAAACGGGCGCAGGAGGTGATTGCCAGCGGAGAGGCCCGGGCTAGACTGGACGGATTGGTTAGCTGTTCTCAACAACCGTTAGTGTAGTTTTGTCATGAATGATGCCCCAGATATCCTTAAAAAGATAATTCGCCGAAAAAGCGAAGAGATCGCGGCACGTTCCAGTAAAATCGGCACAGAAGAGCTGATTTTGCGGGCGGCTGACGCCCCTGGTGTGCGTGGGTTTGTCGAATCTATGCGTCGCAGGATCGCTAACGGTGATCCGGCAGTTATTGCCGAGATCAAAAAGGCCTCTCCTAGCAAGGGTCTGCTGCGTAAAAACTTTATTCCGTCCGAGATTGCAGAGAGTTACGAGAGAGGAGGGGCGGCGTGTATCTCCATACTGACTGACCAAGATTTCTTTCAGGGGCATGAAGATTATCTGATTGAGGCACGTGGCGCCTCTATGCTGCCAGTTATCCGTAAGGATTTTATTATTGATCCATATCAAGTTTATGAGGCTCGCGCGATTGGTGCTGACTGCATTTTGTTGATTGTTGCAGCACTTGAGGATGGACAGATGGCGGATCTCTCTGCATTGGCTCAGGAGTTGGGGATGGATGTTCTGGTCGAGGTTCATGATCGGGCCGAGCTGGAGCGCGCACTACCTCTGCAGCTACCGCTTATGGGGATCAATAACCGTAACCTGAGAACCTTCGAGACCTCCCTGCAGACCACGCTTGAGCTACTGGATCAGATTCCGCAACAGACCATTGTGGTCACCGAGAGCGGGATCCACCAGAGAGAGGATGTACAGTTGATGCGAGACCATCAGGTCAATGCCTTTCTGGTTGGCGAGGCATTTATGCGGGCAGAAGATCCGGGGATGCAGCTTAGGGAGCTGTTTTATTAATTTGATAGGGAGAGCAGTGGAATGAAAATGAAATCATCAATAAAGTGGACCGGCGGAATGCAGTTTGTCGGAGAGAGTGGCAGCGGACACTCTATGGTGATAGATGGTGCCCCGGAGGTGGGGGGGCGCAATACAGGTATGCGCCCCATGGAGATGGTGCTGCTGGCAGCTGGCGGCTGCACTGCAATGGATGTGGTCTTTATTCTCAACCGTGCACGTCAGCCACTCGATGAGTGCTGGATCGAGGTTGAGGGTGAGCGGGTGGAGGAGATCCCCAAGGTTTTTGAAAAAATCCACCTCCACTATGTAATTGTTGGGGATGGGCTGGATGAGAGCAAAGTGCAGCGTGCGGTCGATATGTCGGCCGAAAAATACTGCTCTGTCTCCCACATGTTGAGGAGTAGTGTCGAAATCACCCACGATTTTGAGATCAGACTATCGGCTGGAGAGGCGGATTCCTGAAATTAGTGCAAAAAACTCAATGAATAAGTGAATATTGGTTGACAGCGGTGGAGCAGATCAGCAAAATATCGCCTCTTGTTTTTCGGAGGGGTTCCCGAGTGGCCAAAGGGGGCAGACTGTAAATCTGCTGGCTCCGCCTTCGGTGGTTCGAATCCACCCCCCTCCACCAGTTAAGCAGAAGATGGGTTTTGTTGGGCGATTGGGTCCATTGGTAATGGTTATTCAGCGGGTGTAGTTCAATGGTAGAACTTCAGCCTTCCAAGCTGATTATGTGGGTTCGATCCCCATCACCCGCTCCAGATTCGGCGGGGCTGAATATGCTCATATAGCTCAGTCGGTAGAGCACTTCCTTGGTAAGGAAGAGGTCACCGGTTCAAATCCGGTTATGAGCTCCAGTTTTAGTGGTGACAGTGGTTTTTGTTGGTTGTAATTGATTGTATCTAGTTGAATATTAAATAGTTGGGAGTTGAGACGATGTCCAAGGAAAAGTTTGAGAGAACCAAACCGCACGTAAACGTAGGCACCATTGGTCACGTAGACCACGGCAAGACCACACTGACCGCTGCGATCACAAAGGTAATGGCAGAAGCGCAGGGTGGAGAGTTCAAGGACTATGCTGATATCGACAATGCTCCGGAAGAGCGTGAGCGTGGTATCACCATTGCTACAGCGCACGTAGAGTATGAGACAGAGAATCGTCATTACGCTCACGTAGACTGCCCAGGACACGCCGACTACGTCAAGAACATGATTACTGGTGCGGCCCAGATGGACGGAGCGATTCTGGTTGTATCTGCAGCAGACGGACCCATGCCCCAGACTCGTGAGCACATTCTGCTGTCACGTCAGGTTGGTGTACCTCACATCATCGTATACCTCAACAAGGCAGACCAGGTAGATGACGAAGAGCTGCTTGAGCTGGTAGAGATGGAAGTACGTGAGCTTCTCGATGAATACGACTTCCCTGGTGACGACACTCCAATCGTAACCGGATCAGCCCTTAAGGCCCTTGAAGGAGATGAGAGCGACATCGGCGTTCCCTCCATCATGAAGCTTGCAGAGGCGATGGACAGCTACTTCCCTGAGCCAGAGCGCGCAGTTGATGGTGACTTCCTGATGCCGATTGAGGACGTATTCTCAATCTCCGGACGAGGCACAGTAGTAACTGGTCGAATCGAGCGCGGTATTGTAAAGGTTGGAGAAGAGATTGAAGTCGTAGGGGTCAAGGACACATCCACTACTACCGTAACCGGTGTAGAGATGTTCCGTAAGCTTCTCGACCAGGGAGAGGCTGGCGATAACGTTGGCATTCTCCTGCGTGGTACCAAGCGCGAAGAGGTAGAGCGTGGGCAGGTACTGGCCAAGCCAGGATCGATCACCCCGCACACCAAGTTTGAGGCAGAGATCTACGTACTAAGCAAGGAAGAGGGTGGACGTCACACTCCATTTTTCACCAACTATCGTCCTCAGTTCTACTTTAGAACTACAGACATCACTGGTGCAGTAGACCTTCCAGAGGGTACCGAGATGGCGATGCCAGGTGACAACCTGAAGATCACTGGCACCCTGATTAATCCGATTGCAATGGAAGAGGGGCTACGTTTTGCGATCCGTGAGGGCGGCAGAACTGTAGGTTCTGGTGTTGTTTCGAAGATTATCGAATAATCTCATTATAAACAACAAGTTACACCAAGGGGCGTGGCCCGTTTTTTACGGGTCACGCCTCCGTTTTGAGGTTCCAAGAAGCAAGATAAAAGGCCAGTAGCTCAACTGGCAGAGCAGCGGTCTCCAAAACCGCAGGTTGGGGGTTCGATTCCCTCCTGGCCTGCCATTTATCGCAACTGGAACAGAGTTGGTTGTTTTTAGGATAGAACGGATAAAACTACGAGCAGTGCTCGCGGTCATCCAAGGATAAACTGATGGCAGACAAGATTAAATTGGCAGTTGCGATTCTGATACTGATGACAGGTATGGCGGCGTTCTATCTGTTGTCAGAGCAGTCGACGCTGCTGCGTACACTTGGTCTGCTTGTTGTAGTTGGTATCAGTGCGGCAATTGCACTGCAGACTGAGGTGGGGCGTTCCGGCTGGAGTTTTGTGGCTGGCGCCAGGGTCGAGGCCCGCAAGGTGGTCTGGCCAACCAGAAAAGAGACCACTCAGACAACTCTGATGGTTGTGGTTATGGTGGTAATTGTTGGAATCCTGTTGTGGCTGCTGGATATGGGTCTGGTCTGGGCAGTCAGGGTATTTACAGGGAGCTAGATAGATCATGACAAAGAGATGGTATGTGGTGCACGCCTATTCCGGGTTTGAGCATCAGGTTGAACGCTCCCTGAAGGAGCGTATCGCTCGGGAGGGGATGGAAGAGTCATTTGGCGAGATCCTGGTCCCATGTGAAGAGGTTGTGGAGATGCGTCCAGACGGGAAGAAGCGCAAGAGTGAGCGTAAATTCTTCCCTGGTTATGTACTGGTGCAGATGGAGATGAATGATCAGGCCTGGCATCTGATCAAGGATACCCCGAAGGTGATGGGTTTTATCGGCGGCACAGTGGATCGTCCGGCACCGATTACAGAGAAGGAAGCAGAAAATATTCTGCAGAGAATTCAGGACGGTATTGAGAAGCCGCGCCCCAAGGTGCTCTATGAGGCGGGGGAGATGGTACGCGTGGTCGATGGACCATTTGCGGACTTCAATGGTGTAGTGGAAGAGGTCAATTACGAGAAGAGCAAGCTGACTGTGTCGGTTCAAGTATTTGGGCGCTCTACTCCGGTTGAGCTTGACTTTGGACAGGTTGCCAAAGGGTAATAAATTTTAAACTCCGGATAGTTTTGTCAGACTATACGGGAGTAGTATAACGGGGAGCCGACCGGGGCCTTATAGAGAGGCGGCCATCGGCGTTTGTACCCATATTTAGGAGAGTAAAATGGCAAAGAAGATTCAGGCCTACATCAAACTGCAGGTTGCTGCTGGTGAGGCAAACCCAAGTCCACCTGTTGGTCCCGCACTGGGTCAGCATGGCGTCAATATCATGGAGTTCTGCAAGGCCTTTAATGCGGCTACCCAGAGTTTGGAGAAGGGGATGCCCGTCCCTGTGGTTATTACGGTCTATAGCGATCGTAGTTTCACCTATATCACCAAGACACCACCAGCATCCATTCTGCTCAAGAAGGCGGCTGGCATCAAGTCTGGTAGCGGCGAACCAAACATGAAGAAGGTTGGTACAGTAACTCGTGCTCAACTGGAGGAGATTGCAACCACCAAGATGGTTGATCTCAATGCAAATGATATGGATGCAGCGGTACGCATCATTGCCGGTAGTGCACGTAGCATGGGGCTGAATGTAGAAGGTGTGGAGGGAATGTCCTGATGGCCAAGATGACTAAAAGAGCAAAGGCTATTGCTGAGAAGGTAGAGAACGGAAAGCAGTATGGTGCTACCGAGGCGTTTGACCTGCTGAAAGATATCTCTTCTGTAAGATTTCAGGAAGCTATCGATATAAGCATTAATCTTGGGGTTGATCCACGCAAGTCTGATCAGGTGGTTCGTGGAGCTACAGTACTTCCCAATGGTACCGGCAAGACAGTTCGCGTTGCCGTGTTTGCCCAGGGTGCGAATGCAGATGCAGCTAGGGAGGCTGGTGCAGATATCGTCGGTATGGATGATCTTGCGGCAACCATCAAGGGTGGAGATCTCGATTTTGATGTAGTAATTGCCTCACCAGATGCAATGGGTGTTGTTGGTCAGCTGGGACAGATTCTGGGTCCTCGAGGATTGATGCCAAACCCCAAGGTAGGAACTGTCAGTCCGGATGTTGCTGGTGCAGTTAATAACGCAAAATCTGGTCAGGTTCGTTACCGTACGGACAAGGGTGGAATTATTCACTGCTCAATTGGCAAGGTCGATTTCTCGGCTGATCAATTGATCGGTAATTTGCAGGCGCTGTTGGTAGATCTCAACAAGAAGAAGCCAAGTGCTGCAAAAGGTGTTTTTGTGAAGAAGATCACTGTCTCCACAACCATGGGGCCAGGATTGTCTCTGGATAGAGCCTCTCTGGAGGCGTAACTGACGCTAACACAGCGTCGAAAAGAACTTTGCACTGTTGATGAACCGGAATGGGGATTCAGCAGTCGTCAAAGACCGTGGGTTCCTGAGAAGGTTTAATGTTTGCTGAATGGTAAACGCCCACGCAGACGGTGCTCAGAAATTCTGTTGTGCCGTTGGGTGAGTGGTTTGATTCGTAAGAGATAGACCACTCTTGGTGCGCATTTTGCGCGAAGGGGTAGAGAGACCATTATGGTTGAACTGCTCTTTGTTAGTAAGGAGAAATGTACGTGGCACTGAATCTTGAACAGAAGAGAGCCGTCGTTGCAGAGGTTGGTGAAGTTGCAGCCTCCGCACTCTCCGTTGTTGCGGCTGAGTATCGTGGACTCACCGTGGAAGAACTGACCGAGTTGCGAGTCAAATCTCGTGAGGCCGGTGTGCAAATTCGAGTTGTTAAAAACTCCCTAGCACGTCGGGCATTCGAAGATACAGGCTATGCATGCATGAACGAGGCGCTGGTTGGGCCTCTGATTCTTGGTTTCTCTCAGGAGGATCCGGGTGGTGCAGCTCGTATAATGAAGGATTTTGCCAAGGGGCATGACAAGTTGATTGTCAAAGCACTCTCCTTGGGAGACTCCTTGATGGATGCTTCCCAGTTGGACGCGGTTGCAAGTCTGCCTACTTATGATCAGGCGATCTCAATGCTGATGAGTGTGATGAAGGCACCGGTTGAGAAGTTTGTTCGTACCCTGGCAGAACCACACAGCAAGATGGTTCGTACCGTTGCAGCTATTCGTGATATGAAAGAGGCGGCGTGAGGACTGGAGCAGTTCGGTTTAGGTAACAACGTTTGTAGTAAATGATGACACAACAGTAATTTTTTAAGTATTTAGGAGAGATAAAATGGCAGTAAGTAAAGACGATATCCTGGAAGCCATTTCCAACATGAGTGTAATGGAGGTCGTAGAACTGATCTCTGATATGGAAGAGAAGTTTGGCGTATCTGCAGCAGCAGCGGTAGCCGTTGCGGCGGCTCCAGCTGGTGGTGATGCTGGCGGTACAGCTGAAGAGCAGACAGAGTTTGATGTGGTTCTGGCCAGCTTTGGTGAAAACAAGGTTGCAGTAATCAAGGCAGTTCGTGGCGCTACAGGTCTTGGCCTGAAAGAGTCCAAAGCCCTAGTTGAGTCTGCACCTGCTCCTGTCAAGGAGGCAGTCTCCAAGGATGAGGCAGAAGAGCTCAAGAAGACTTTGGAAGAGGCGGGCGCATCCGTCGAGGTCAAGTAACAACTCTTGACAAACCAATCGCAGATTTGGTCTTGCACAGTAATTTGTGCAGCATAAATTGCGATCTGGCTGGCGGCTTTTTGCCGCCGGCCTTTTTGCGCTGTTAAGGCAGGAGTTATTCCTGCATCTGCAGCGACCCGTAAAACCCGCATCATTGGGGTTTTGCATTTAGTGACACAGGCAATATATATAGAGGGTTCCATCCAATGGCATACGCATTCACCGAGAAGAAAAGAATTCGCAAGAGCTTTGGTAAACGTCCAGATGTAATGAAAGTTCCTTACCTGCTGGCGATCCAACTTGATTCGTTCCGGGATTTTCTGCAGATGGGAGTTGCTGTAGAGGAGCGCAAGAGCAGCGGCTTGCAGGCGGCATTCAATTCGATTTTTCCGATCGAGGCCTACTCAGGAAATGCGGCGCTGGAGTATGTAAGCTACCGTCTTGGAACCCCTGCATTCGATGTGAAGGAGTGTCAGCAGCGTGGCATGACCTATGCGGCCCCACTGCGAGTCAAGGTGCGCCTGATCATCTATGACAAGACATCAAAAAAGAACAAGATAGTCAAGGATATCAAGGAACAGGAGGTCTATATGGGCGATATTCCGCTCATGACCGACAATGGCACCTTTGTGGTGAACGGTACCGAGCGAGTGATTGTCTCGCAACTGCACCGCTCTCCTGGTGTCTTCTTTGAGCATGACAAGGGCAAGACCCACTCCTCCGGAAAACTGCTCTTCTCGGCGCGTGTCATTCCCTACCGTGGTTCGTGGCTCGATTTTGAGTTTGACCACAAGGACCTTCTGTACGTCAGAATAGACCGCCGCAGAAAACTGCCGGCAACAATTTTGCTGCGAGCACTGGGACTCTCCACTCAGGATATGCTCTCCAAGTTTTTTGAAACAGACCGTTTCTTCTGTGGCAAGGATGGGATCAGCTTTGAGGTAATTCCAGAGCGTCTGCGTGGTGAGATTGCCGCATTCGATATCAAGACTGGAAAGAAGGTGTTGGTTGAGACAGGGCGCAGAATCACTGCACGCCATATCCGTGAGATGGAGAAGGTTGGAATTACCTCTCTGGAGGTTCCACAGGGGTTTGTCATCGACAGAATCCTAGGGGATGATCTGATCAATACCGATACTGGTGAACTGATCGCCTCTGCAAATGATGAGATTACGGAAGAGGTGCTGGAGCAGATCCTAGAGTCAGATATTTCTGAATTCAACACCCTGTTTGTGAATGAGCTGGATCGTGGTGCCTACCTTTCGGATACCCTGAGAAATGATAGTGCTGCCAGCCAGCTGGAGGCACAGGTGGAGATCTATCGGATGATGCGTCCCGGTGAGCCACCAACCCAAGAGTCGGCAGAGAATCTGTTTCACAGCCTCTTCTTCACCATGGATCGTTACGACCTCTCCAACGTAGGACGGATGAAGTTCAACCGTCGTCTCTCCCGCGACAAGTTGACTGGTGAGGGGATCCTCTCCAATGATGATATCGTTGATGTAATGAAGGAATTGATAAACATCAAGGATGGTCGTGGGGTGGTCGATGATATCGATAACCTTGGTAATCGTCGTATCCGTAGTGTTGGTGAGATGGCAGAGAACCAGTTCCGTATTGGTCTGGTGCGAGTGGAGCGTGCAGTCAAAGAGCGACTCAATATTGCAGAGTCGGAGGGGTTGATGCCGCAGGAATTGATCAATGCAAAACCAATATCTGCAGCGATCAAGGAGTTCTTTGGTTCCAGTCAGCTCTCACAGTTCATGGACCAGGTCAATCCACTCTCGGAAGTGACCCACAAACGTCGGATCTCGGCGCTGGGCCCTGGCGGCCTGACTCGTGAGCGTGCCGGGTTTGAGGTGCGTGACGTGCATCCGACTCACTATGGTCGAGTCTGCCCGATTGAGACCCCGGAAGGGCCAAATATCGGACTGATCAACACCTTGGCAGTCTACGCCCGTACCAATGAGTATGGTTTCCTTGAGACTCCATATCGCAAGGTGGTTGATGGTCAGGTGACCAATGATATTGAGTATCTCTCTGCATATGATGAGGTTAATTATCATATTGCTCAGGCCAGTGCCAATATGGATGCATCCGGGGCGCTGCAGGATGACTTGCTCTCCTGTCGTTACCAGAATGAGTTCACCATGGCCTCTCCTGATGTCATTGAGTATATGGATGTCTCATCACGCCAGATTGTTTCGGTTGCGGCCTCTCTGATTCCGTTCCTCGAGCATGATGATGCGAACCGTGCCTTGATGGGCGCAAATATGCAGCGCCAAGCCGTCCCAACCATGCGTGCCGAGAAGCCGTTGGTGGGTACCGGAATTGAGCGAGATGTTGCAGTCGATTCAGGAGTTGTTGTAGTTGCCCACCGTGGTGGTGTTGTCGACTTTGTGGATGGCGGTCGAATTGTGGTTCGAGTCAGTGATGATGAGACAGTTGCCGGTAAATCTGGTGTCGATATCTACAATCTGACTAAATATACTCGTTCCAACCAGAATACCTGCATCAATCAGCGTCCACTGGTCAACCCTGGCGACAAGATTGCGCGCGGTGATGTGCTGGCTGATGGCCCCTCTACCGACATGGGTGAGCTGGCTCTGGGTCAGAACCTGACAGTGGCATTCATGCCGTGGAATGGTTATAATTTTGAGGACTCCATCCTCATCTCCGAGCGTGTGGTGGAGGAGGATCGTTACACTACAATCCATATCGAAGAGCTCACCTGTATAGCCCGAGATACCAAGCTTGGATCTGAGGAAATCACCTCAGATATTCCAAATGTGGGAGAGAATGCACTGGGCCGACTTGATGAGTCAGGTATCGTCTACATCGGTGCTGAGGTCAACCCTGGCGACATTCTGGTCGGCAAGGTTACCCCCAAGGGTGAGACCCAGTTGACTCCAGAGGAGAAGTTGCTGCGTGCGGTCTTTGGTGAGAAGGCATCCGATGTCAAGGATACCTCCCTGCGGGCCAAATCCTCCATGGCTGGAACAGTGGTGGATGTCCGCATCTTTACCCGTGAAGGCATTCAGAAGGATAAACGCTCTCTCGATATCGAAGAGTTGGAGCTGGATGATGTTCGCAAGGATCTGAAGTCCCGTCAGGACATCATCGAGGAGGATATCTTCCTCCGTCTCGAGAAACTGCTGACCGGCAAGGTGGCCGATGGTGGTCCTGGAGATATCAAGTCAGGAGGCAAGGTGACCAAGACCTATCTCAAGGAGCTGGGTCGTGAGAAGTGGTTCGAGATCCGCATGCGCAATGAGGATGTCAACAAAAATCTGGAGCTTGCCAGAGAGCAGCTAAAGCAGCAGCGTACTGAGATCGAGTCCATCTATGAGGAGAAGAAGGGCAAGATCACAGGTGGAGATGACCTGGCGCCTGGCGTACAGAAGATGGTCAAGGTCTACGTAGCGGTCAAGCGCCGTATCCAGCCTGGTGACAAGATGGCGGGTCGTCATGGAAACAAGGGTGTTATCTCTAGAATCGTTCCGGTTGAGGATATGCCACATCGGGAAGATGGAACCCCGGTTGATATCGTTCTGAACCCGTTAGGTGTACCTTCCCGTATGAATATTGGCCAGGTGCTTGAGGTCCATCTTGGATGGGCAGCCAAGGGGCTGGGAATTAAGATTGCAGGGATGCTGGATGGTGAATCCGGAGTGCAGGATCTCAGAGGATTCCTCAACAAGGTCTACAACACCAGCGGCAAACAAGAAGAGCTGGACTCCATGAGTGATGATGAGGTCATGGAGATGGCAAGCAACCTTAGAGGCGGTGTCCCTATGGCAACTCCAGCCTTTGATGGTGCCCACGAGCAGGAGATCAAGGGGATGTTGAAGCTTGCCGGTCTCCCCGAGAGTGGCCAGACCACACTCTATGATGGCCGTACCGGTGAATCGTTTGATCGTAAGGTTACCGTAGGAGTTATGCATATCATCAAACTGAACCATCTGGTTGCAGACAAGATGCATGCCCGCTCAACTGGTCCATACAGTCTGGTTACCCAGCAGCCACTGGGCGGCAAGGCGCAGTTTGGTGGTCAGCGTTTCGGTGAGATGGAGGTTTGGGCACTGGAGGCATATGGTGCCTCCCATGTGCTACAGGAGATGTTGACGGTGAAATCGGATGATGTCTCCGGACGTACCCGGACGTACAAGAATATCGTAGATGGTGACTACCGGATCGAGGCAGGAATGCCAGAGTCATTCAACGTATTGTTGAAGGAGATTCGCTCACTGGCGATTGATATTGATTTGGAGCAGGTGGACTAGGAGTAGCTGATAACAGCCGACTGTATACCCTGACTACATAATGTTCCATTAGGAGAAGAGAATGAAAGACCTACTCAATTTTTTGAAGGCTCAGCAAGAGACTGAGGATTTTGATGCAATCCGTATTGGCTTAGCGTCACCGGAGAAGATCCGTTCCTGGTCATTCGGTGAAGTTAAAAAGCCGGAGACCATCAACTACCGTACATTCAAGCCGGAGCGTGACGGACTGTTTTGCGCCAAGATCTTTGGCCCAACCAAGGATTATGAGTGTCTCTGCGGCAAGTACAAGAGACTGAAACATCGTGGTGTAGTCTGTGAGAAGTGCGGGGTTGAGGTAACTCTCTCCAAGGTTCGTCGCGAGCGCATGGGTCATATTGATCTGGCTAGCCCGGTTGCCCATATCTGGTATCTGCGTTCACTGCCATCCCGTCTTGGCATGTTGCTGGACATCACTCTGAAGAGCATCGAGCGTGTCCTCTACTTTGAGTCATTCATTGTGATTGAGCCGGGGATGACTGATCTGGAGCGTGGCCAGTTGTTGACAGATGATCAGTATCTGGATGCTATTGAGGAGTGGGGTGATGAGTTTGATGCCCGCATGGGGGCGGAGGCGATTGATCAGCTGATTCGCGGCATGGATCTGCAGGTGATCTCTGCGCAGCTCCGCGAGGATCTGGCTGCCACCAAGTCTGAGGCCAAGACCAAGAAGCTCTCCAAGAGACTGAAACTGGTTGAGGGTTTCTTGGAGTCTGGTAATAAGCCAGAGTGGATGCTGCTCCGTGTCCTGCCTGTATTGCCTCCGGAGTTGAGGCCACTGGTTCCTCTTGAGGGCGGACGTTTCGCAACTTCTGATCTGAATGATCTATATCGTCGGGTCATTAACCGTAATAACCGCCTCAAGCGCCTGTTGGATCTTTCCGCACCAGACATCATTGTTCGTAACGAGAAGCGGATGCTTCAGGAGTCGGTCGATGCACTATTGGATAATGGTCGTCGCGGTCGTGCGGTCACTGGCACCAATAAGCGTCCACTCAAGTCCTTGGCAGATATGATCAAGGGCAAGCAGGGCCGTTTCCGTCAGAACCTGTTGGGTAAACGTGTCGACTACTCTGGTCGTTCGGTCATCGTGGTTGGCCCAACCCTGAAGCTGCATCAGTGTGGTCTGCCAAAGGCGATGGCATTGGAGCTATTCAAGCCGTTTATCTTCGGCAAGCTGCAGCTACGTGGACTGGCAACCACCATCAAGGCCGCCAAGAAGATGGTGGAACGTGAGGAGCCCGTAGTCTGGGATATCCTAGATGGGGTGATTCGTGAGCATCCGGTGATGCTCAATCGTGCACCAACACTGCACCGCCTCGGCATCCAGGCCTTTGAACCAGTACTGGTCGAGGGTAAGGCGATTCAGCTCCACCCGCTGGTATGTACCGCATTCAACGCCGACTTTGATGGTGACCAGATGGCGGTTCACGTTCCTCTATCCATCGAGGCGCAGCTTGAGGCCCGCACCTTGATGCTTGCAAGCAATAATGTCTTGCACCCCGCAAACGGTGAGCCAATTATTGTACCTACACAGGACGTGATTCTAGGTCTCTACTACATGACCCGTGAGCGCATCAATGCGAAGGGTGAGGGTGGAATCTACCGAGATGTCAATGAGGTGCGTCGTGCCTACGACAGCAAGATCGTCGATATTCATGCAAGGATTGAGGTCAGAATTCCCCAGACTGTAGTTGATGAGGATGGTAACAGGAGCACCACAACAGATCGTGTCAAAACCACGGTAGGACGCGCCATGCTTTCGGAGGTTCTTCCTGAAGGACTGCCGTTCAGTGAGATCGACAGGACCCTGACCAAACGTGTGGTTACCGGGTTGGTGGATATCTGCTATCGAACCCTGGGCCTGAAAACCACAGTCATCTTTGCAGATAAACTGATGTACACCGGTTTTGAGAATTCAACTCGTGCCGGAGTCTCCTTTGGGGCTGATGACATGATCATTCCGGAGGATAAGGTATCCATTCTCTCGGCAGCTGAGCGTGAGGTAAAAGAGATCCAGGACCAGTATGCTACCGGTCTGGTAACCAACGGTGAGCGTTACAACAAGGTGGTTGATATCTGGACCCATGCCAATGACCAGGTTGCGAAGGCGATGATGGACAAGATTGGCACTGAGGGGGTGGTAGATAGTAAGGGGAACAAGAGTCAGCAGGACTCGTTCAACTCCATTTTCATGATGGCCGACTCTGGTGCCCGTGGTTCTGCTGCACAGATCAGACAGCTCGCCGGCATGCGTGGCCTGATGGCGAAACCGGATGGTTCCATTATTGAGACCCCTATTACCGCAAACTTCCGTGAGGGACTGAATGTGCTGCAGTACTTCATCTCCACTCACGGCGCCCGCAAAGGTCTGGCCGATACTGCATTGAAGACAGCCAACTCTGGGTATCTGACCCGTAGGCTGGTTGACGTATCGCAGGATCTGGTGACCACCGAGGAGGATTGTGGCACAACCAATGGTGTTCTGATGCAGACCATCATTGAGGGTGGCGATGTTATCGAACCACTGCGTGAACGCGCATTGGGCCGTGTGGCCTCGGAAAATGTGGTGAAGCCAGGTACCGATGAACTGATTATCAAGGTGGGAACACTGATCGATGAGAAGATTGCTGACCTTCTTGAGGAGAATGGCGTTGATCAGATGCGCGTCCGCTCTATCATCACCTGCGAGACCAGGGATGGAGTCTGTGCCAGCTGTTATGGACGTGATCTGGCACGTGGTGATCTGATTAGTCAGGGTGAGGCTGTGGGGGTTATCGCCGCCCAGTCTATTGGTGAGCCAGGAACTCAGCTGACCATGCGCACCTTCCATATTGGTGGTGCCGCATCTCGTGCTGCTGCCGATAATAGTGTGGATGTCAATAACAAGGGGCAGGTCCATCTCCACAATGTACGATCTGTACAGCATGCCGACGGACACTTTGTTGCAGTATCCCGTTCCGGCGAGATTGCGGTAGTGGATGAGGCAGGATTGGAGCGTGAGCGTTACAAGATTCCATACGGTGCAGAGATCACCATTGATGACGGTGATGCGGTAGAGGCTGGGCAGACAGTTGTGACCTGGGATCCGCACACCCATCCGGTGGTTACCGAGGTAGCAGGTTTTGTCCGTTTCAACTACTTTGTGGATGGTGTCTCCTTCAGGAAGGAGACAGATGATGTCACCGGTCTGACCAGTGTTGTGGTAACGGACTCCAAGCAGCGTGCTGTAGGAGACCAGAAAGTAACCTTTATTGATGGCAAGGGTCAGGAGAGCGAAGAGATTGTTGGAAATCGCGATCTGCGGCCAATGATCATGCTGGTGGATGACAGTGGTCAGGAGATCATGATTCCCGGAACCAGTGTTCCTGCTCAGTATTTCCTTCCTGCTGGCGCAATTGTTACGGTGGAGGATGGAGCCACAATTGGGGTTGGTGATGTGCTGGCGAGAATTCCACAGGAGGCGGGCAAGACCCGTGATATTACCGGTGGTCTTCCCCGTGTTGCCGATCTATTTGAGGCCCGCAAGCCAAAAGAGCCATCAGTAATGGCGGAGCAGACAGGCACCATAACCTTTGGCAAGGAGACCAAGGGCAAGCAGCGGGTGGTAATTGTTGGTGAGGATGGTGAGGAGACAGAAACCCTGATCCCTAAATTCCGCCATGTTACGGTATTTGAGGGTGAGCATGTCGAGAAGGGTGAGATGATCGTTGATGGATCACCAGATCCGCATGATATTCTGCGTCTCAAGGGGATTCCTGAGTTGGCCAAATATATTACCAATGAGGTTCAGGATGTCTACAGGCTGCAGGGTGTGGGGATCAATGACAAGCACATCGAATGTATTGTCCGTCAGATGCTGCGCCGTGTAGTGATTGTGAGTCCTGGAGATACCAAATTCCTCCAGGGTGAACAGGTAGAGCGCGCTAGAATGCTGGATGAGAATGATCGCGTGAACGGACTTGGCAAGATGCCGGCCTCCTACGAGAATGTCCTGTTGGGTATAACCAAGGCATCTCTGGCGACCGACTCGTTTGTCTCTGCTGCCTCCTTCCAGGAGACCACAAGGGTGCTGACCGAGGCCTCTGTAACTGGCAAGAGCGATGATCTGCGCGGCCTCAAGGAGAACGTAATTGTGGGTCGACTGATCCCTGCAGGCACTGGTCTGGCACACCATAAACGGCGTCGTCAGCGCAGGAAGCTGTTCTCGGATGATGGTTTCCTTCAGCTGCCTGAGGAGAGTGTTGATAGTGAAGATGTTGCCGCTGTGGCTGATGAAACTGCAGTTGTGGAGAGTGCCGCAGAGGAGTAATTTTTCATGGCCCCAGCCCTGTGGCTGGGCCATGAATTCCACAGTGGCGGAGTTGTGGGCAATTTGCGAAAAAGAGTGAGAAAATATCTTGACAGCAGAGCGCCCACCAAATAAGATTCGCGTTCCTGATTACGGGGGCGGCTCAAACATTTGTGAGAGCTAAATCGTAGACTGACGAAAATTAAGCAGAGAGAAGGCGGATGTGTCGGGTCAGCCGAAGCAAGATAGACCAAGATCGGTTCCTGATGGGCCGGTCTTTTTTGTCGCACTTGATTTGTACTGTATTTCTGTTTCATGCTCTTTAACACTGATTGTGAGTGCCTGATCTTGGATCGTATGAGTTGAGAGCGAAAGATTAAAAGAAAGAATAGAGAAAAATGGCAACGATTAATCAGCTGGTTAGAAAACCACGCAAGGTTCAAAAAGAGAAGAGTAAAGTCCCTGCGCTGGATGCATGTCCACAAAGGCGAGGCGTCTGTACTCGCGTCTACACAACCACACCGAAGAAGCCGAACTCAGCAATGCGTAAGGTTGCCCGTGTTCGCCTGACTAACAGCATGGAGGTCTCCTCCTATATTGGTGGTGAGGGGCACAATCTTCAGGAGCACTCGGTAGTGCTGATTCGTGGTGGTCGAGTCAAGGATCTGCCTGGTGTGCGTTATCATGTGGTTCGTGGAAGTTTGGACACAACTGGGGTTGAGTCTCGTCGTCAGGGCCGTTCCAAGTATGGAGCAAAGAAGCCAAAGAGCTGATTACCGCAACCGGTAATGGATAGTTTCAGATAAGAATTTGAGAAAAGCAGATGTCAAGAAGAAATAGAGCACCAAAACGTACCGTACTGCCAGATCCAAAATATGGAAATGAGCAGCTGACCAAATTCATCAATGTGATCATGAAGGATGGCAAGAAGTCAGTTGCCGAGAAGATCGTCTATGGTGCCCTGGATGTGGTTGAGGAGAAGGGTCACGGTGAGCCGGTTGAGACCCTGTTTGCTGCGCTTGAGAATGTTGGCCCCAAGGTAGAGGTAAAGTCTCGTCGGGTTGGTGGTTCTACCTACCAGGTGCCTATCGAGGTTCGTCCCGAGCGTCGTGTTGCTCTGGGCATGCGTTGGTTGGTTGAATCTGCGCGTAAGCGTGGTGAGAAGACTATGGGTCTGCGTCTGGCTGGAGAGATTCTGGATGCGATCGAGAGTCGTGGTTCAGCGGTAAAGAAGAGAGAAGATACTCACCGTATGGCAGATGCCAACAAGGCGTTCTCTCACTTCAGATGGTAGTTAGTTGAGTACAGCACTCAGCGCTCTTTAATAAAATAGAAAGTAAATTAACATGGCACGTCAAACACCTCTTAATCGTTACCGCAACCTGGGCATAATGGCTCATATTGATGCGGGCAAGACGACTACAACAGAAAGAGTTCTTTTCTATACTGGTCTTTCACACAAGATTGGTGAGGTACACGATGGCGCTGCAACCATGGACTGGATGGAGCAGGAGCAGGAGCGTGGCATTACCATTACCTCAGCTGCAACAACATGTTTTTGGCAGGGAATGGATCAGCAGTTTGATCAGCATCGTATTAATATTATTGATACCCCGGGACACGTTGACTTCACAATTGAGGTTGAGCGTTCACTACGTGTGCTTGATGGTGCCTGCGCGGTGTTCTGTGCGGTTGGTGGTGTAGAGCCACAGTCAGAGACTGTCTGGCGTCAGGCCAATAAATATGGTGTGCCTCGTATCGGTTTTGTCAACAAGATGGACCGGGCAGGCGCGGATTTCCTGCGTGTAGTTGGGCAGGTGCGCGAGCGTCTGGGAGCAAATGCAGTACCTATTCAGATGAATATCGGTGCTGAGGAAGATTTCAAGGGTGTTGTAGATCTTATTCGCATGAAGGCGATCTACTGGAGTGAAGACGACATGGGGATGACCTATGATGCAGTTGACATTCCTGAAGAGCTTCAGGCTCAGTGTGAGGAGCTGCGTGAGCAGATGGTTGAGGCTGCTGCCGAGGCCAATGAAGAGTTGATGGAGAAGTATCTCGAAGAGGGTGACTTGAGTAAGGATGAGATTCGTGAGGGTCTCCGTATCCAGACTCTGAATAATGAGATTGTCCTGATGATGTGTGGTTCCGCATTCAAGAACAAGGGTGTTCAGGCGATGCTGGATGCTGTCATCCATTTCATGCCATCTCCCCTGGATGTTCCTGCGATTACCGGTGAGCTTGAGGATGGTGCCGAGGCTGAGCGTCCAGCATCTGATGATGAGCCGTTCTCTGCTCTGGCATTCAAGATTGCAACTGACCCGTTTGTTGGAACTCTAACATTCTTCCGGGTCTACTCTGGAGTAGTAAACTCTGGTGATTTTGTCTACAACACGGTTAAGGGTAAGAAAGAGCGTATTGGTCGTATCGTACAGATGCACTCAAATGATCGTGAAGAGATTAAAGAGGTTCGTGCCGGTGATATTGCTGCTGCTATCGGACTGAAAGATGTGACGACTGGTGATACGTTATCCAGTCTTGATAACAAGATTATCCTTGAGCGCATGGAGTTCCCGGAGCCTGTAATCTCGGTTGCGGTGGAGCCCAAGTCCAAGGCGGATCAGGAGAAGATGGGTATTGCACTCTCCAAGCTGGCACAGGAGGATCCTTCCTTCCGAGTTCATACAGATGAAGAGTCTGGCCAGACCATTATCTCCGGTATGGGTGAGCTTCACCTTGAGATTATTGTTGATCGTATGATGCGTGAATTCAGTGTGGAGGCAGCAGTTGGCGCACCTCAGGTTGCCTACCGTGAAACGTTGCGTTCAACTGTTGAGCAGGAAGGTAAATTTGTTCGTCAGTCAGGTGGCCGCGGACAGTTTGGTCATGTCTGGATCCGTATTGAGCCACAGGAGGCTGGCGCAGGCTACGAATTTATTAATGATATTGTTGGTGGTGCGGTTCCGAAGGAGTACATCCCCGCAGTTGACAAGGGTATTCAGGAGCAGATGAAGAATGGCGTCATTGCCGGCTACCCAATCGAGGATTGTAAGGTAACTCTTTATGATGGTTCATACCATGATGTGGACTCCAATGAGCTCGCGTTCAAAGTGGCCGGCTCCATGGCATTCAAGCAGGGTGCACTGAATGCAAGCCCAGTACTGCTGGAACCAATGATGAAGGTTGATGTGGTTACTCCAGAAGATTATATGGGTGATGTGATGGGTGATCTCAACCGTCGCCGTGGCATGGTTGCAGGAATGGATGACTCTCCAGCAGGCAAGATGATCGCCGCTACTGTGCCCCTCTCCGAGATGTTTGGTTACGCAACTGATCTGCGCTCAGCAACCCAGGGTCGTGCAACATACTCGATGGAATTTGAAAAATACGCAGAAGCACCAGCTAATATTGCAGAAGCCATTATTAAAAAGAATGGCTAACTGGAATAGTTAGACAGAATAGTTAAATAGACGAAATTTGAGCCTTAGTCAGGCAAATAAGTAAGAGAAAGAGGAAAGAGCGATGTCCAAGGAAAAGTTTGAGAGAACCAAACCGCACGTAAACGTAGGCACCATTGGTCACGTAGACCACGGCAAGACCACACTGACCGCTGCGATCACAAAGGTAATGGCAGAAGCGCAGGGTGGAGAGTTCAAGGACTATGCTGATATCGACAATGCTCCGGAAGAGCGTGAGCGTGGTATCACCATTGCTACAGCGCACGTAGAGTATGAGACAGAGAATCGTCATTACGCTCACGTAGACTGCCCAGGACACGCCGACTACGTCAAGAACATGATTACTGGTGCGGCCCAGATGGACGGAGCGATTCTGGTTGTATCTGCAGCAGACGGACCCATGCCCCAGACTCGTGAGCACATTCTGCTGTCACGTCAGGTTGGTGTACCTCACATCATCGTATACCTCAACAAGGCAGACCAGGTAGATGACGAAGAGCTGCTTGAGCTGGTAGAGATGGAAGTACGTGAGCTTCTCGATGAATACGACTTCCCTGGTGACGACACTCCAATCGTAACCGGATCAGCCCTTAAGGCCCTTGAAGGAGATGAGAGCGACATCGGCGTTCCCTCCATCATGAAGCTTGCAGAGGCGATGGACAGCTACTTCCCTGAGCCAGAGCGCGCAGTTGATGGTGACTTCCTGATGCCGATTGAGGACGTATTCTCAATCTCCGGACGAGGCACAGTAGTAACTGGTCGAATCGAGCGCGGTATTGTAAAGGTTGGAGAAGAGATTGAAGTCGTAGGGGTCAAGGACACATCCACTACTACCGTAACCGGTGTAGAGATGTTCCGTAAGCTTCTCGACCAGGGAGAGGCTGGCGATAACGTTGGCATTCTCCTGCGTGGTACCAAGCGCGAAGAGGTAGAGCGTGGGCAGGTACTGGCCAAGCCAGGATCGATCACCCCGCACACCAAGTTTGAGGCAGAGATCTACGTACTAAGCAAGGAAGAGGGTGGACGTCACACTCCATTTTTCACCAACTATCGTCCTCAGTTCTACTTTAGAACTACAGACATCACTGGTGCAGTAGACCTTCCAGAGGGTACCGAGATGGCGATGCCAGGTGACAACCTGAAGATCACTGGCACCCTGATTAATCCGATTGCAATGGAAGAGGGGCTACGTTTTGCGATCCGTGAGGGCGGCAGAACTGTAGGTTCTGGTGTTGTTTCGAAGATTATCGAGTAATTGGTAATAACGGTTAGCAGTTTTAGTTGTCAACCAATTAATAACGAATTAAGAGACTGAGTATAAGCAATGGCTGGACAGAGAATTCGTATACGTCTCAAGGCGTTTGATTATCGTCTGATTGATCAATCAGCACGTGAAATCGCCCAGACGGCAAAGCGTACCGGGGCACAGGTTCGAGGACCTATCCCGTTACCCACAAAGAAAGAGCGTTTTACCGTTCTGGTTTCGCCGCATGTAAATAAAGATGCGCGTGATCAGTATGAGTTGCGTACCCATAAGCGGATGATGGATATCGTGGATCCGACAGATAAAACTGTTGATGCACTGATGAAACTTGATCTTGCTGCTGGTGTTGACGTACAGATCAAACTCTCTTGATAAGAACATAGATAAGTAGAGGATTTTAAGATGTCAATCGGACTTGTAGGTCGAAAAGTCGGGATGAGTCGGGTGTTCACCGAAGATGGTGCATCTGTCCCTGTGACCGTTATTCAGGTTGAGCCAAATCGAATTACTCAGATAAAGAGTGATGAGACTGATGGCTACAGCGCGATTCAGGTAACAACCGGAAGCCGTAGGGCCTCACGTGTAACCAAGCCAATGGCTGGCCATTATGCAAAAGCTGGTGCCGAGGCTGGACGTGGTCTCTGGGAGTTCCGCCTGACTGCGGATGAGGTAGCTAAATATGAGGCGGGAAAAGAGATTGAAAGCTCTATTTTTGAGGCGGGTCAGAAGGTCGATGTAACAGGCACAAACCGTGGCTTTGGCTTCCAGGGTGGTATCAAGCGTCACCATTTTAGTGGTCTTGACAGTACCCACGGCAACTCGATCTCTCACCGTTCGAATGGCTCCATCGGTCAGTGTCAGACCCCTGGGCGTGTATTCAAGGGCAAGAAGATGTCTGGCCATATGGGTAATGTGCAGCGTACCGCACAAAATCTTGAGGTTGTCCGGGTTGATGCAGAGCGCAATCTGATTCTGATAAAGGGCGCAGTCCCGGGTGCAAAGGGCGGTGATCTGGTGATCCGTCATGCGGTCAAGTCTGCAAGTCAGGGATAAGGAGATAAAATCATGGAATTGAATGTACGTGATTTTCCTGCAGGAAATGAGCAATCAAAGGTCGCAGTATCTGATGTAGCTTTCTCTGCAGATTACAATGAGGCGCTGATCCATCAGGTGGTAACTGCATATCTGGCAGGAGCACGTGCTGGTACTGCTGCACAGAAGAATCGCTCCGATGTAAGGGGCGGTGGGGCCAAGCCATGGCGTCAGAAGGGAACTGGTCGTGCCCGTGCGGGAACTAGCCGTAGCCCGATCTGGAGAAGTGGTGGAGTCACCTTTGCTGCACGTCAAAGAAATTACGAGCAGAAGGTCAACAAGAAGATGTATCGCGCTGCAATGCGCTCGATTCTCTCCGAGCTGATTCGTCAGAATAGACTGACAGTAGTATCTGATCTTGCTATCGATACCCCAAAGACCAAGGTGTTGAACAGTGCACTGAATGGAATGGGCATGAACAATGTTCTGATTGTCTCTGGTGAGGTTGATGAAAATCTCTACCTGGCAGCAAGAAATATTCCACATGTCGGGGTAACTGACGTGACTGCAATGGATCCTGTCAGCCTGGTCTCTTATGGAAATGTGCTGATGAGTGAATCCGCACTGAAGCAGATTGAGGAGTCACTGGCATGAGCAGTAATCAAGAGAGATTGATGAAGATCGTACTGGCGCCTCATATCACCGAGAAGAGTGCTATGGTTGCCGAGATGCGTAATCAGTATGTATTTCGTGTGGTGAAGGATGCCAACAAGCCGGAGATCAAGCAGGCAGTCGAGCTGATGTTCGATGTCAAGGTGGATGGAGTCACTGTCAGCAATGTCAAAGGCAAGGTGAAGCGTGCCGGCATGAAGTTTGGCAGACGTGCTAGCTGGAAAAAGGCATTTGTAACTCTCAGTGAAGGAGAGGAGATCGAATTCATGGATGCTGAGTAGCATCCAGATATAGTTTCGAGGAAATAGTAGAAAAATGGCAATCGTAAAATCAAAACCAACATCACCAGGACGTCGTTTTGTTGTCTCTGTGGTGAACCATGAGCTGCACAAGGGCAAGCCTCATGCAGCATTGATTGCAAAGAAGTCGAAGAGTGGCGGGCGTAACAATGCGGGACGGATTACCACGCGTCATCGTGGCGGTGGTCACAAGCAGCGCTACCGTATTATCGATTTCAAGCGCAACAAGGATGGTATTCCAGCTCGCATAGAGCGTCTGGAGTATGACCCCAACCGTACTGCCAATATTGCACTGGTGTTATATGCGGATGGTGAGCGTCGTTACATTATTGCACCTAAAGGCATGTCTGCCGGTGATGCGTTGATGTCTGGCAGTGGTGCAGAGATCAAGGTGGGTAATACCATGGCTCTGCGTGATGTCCCTCTGGGTGCAACTGTCCACTGTATTGAGCTTAAACCTGGAAAGGGTGCTCAAATTGCACGCTCTGCAGGAACATCTGCACAGTACGTTGCAAAAGAGGGGCCGTTCGCAACTCTGAGACTCCGTTCAGGTGAGATGCGCAAGATCTCGCTGGAGTGTCGTGCAACTATCGGTGAGGTGAGCAATGGCGAACATTCACTGAGAAAGCTGGGTAAGGCTGGAGCGACCCGCTGGCGTGGTGTTCGTCCAACAGTTAGAGGTGTTGCAATGAATCCGGTAGACCATCCACATGGTGGTGGTGAGGGTAGAACCTCTGGTGGTCGTCACCCTGTCTCACCATGGGGTATGCCTACCAAGGGATACAAGACAAGATCAAACAAGAGGACGGATCAGTATATTGTCCGTCGTCGTAACAAGAAGTAAGAGAGACGAGGATTAAAACGTGCCACGTTCAATTAAAAAAGGCCCATTTATCGACGAGCATCTTCGCACCAAGGTGAAGAAGGCAATTGAGAGTAAGGATCGCCGCCCCATCAAAACCTGGTCAAGAAGATCAATGGTTATGCCAGAGATGATTGGCTTGACCATTGCTATCCATAACGGCCGTCAGCATGTACCGGTATTGATCAACGAGAATATGGTTGGTCACAAGCTTGGTGAGTTTGCACTGACCCGCACCTATCGTGGTCATACAGCAGACAAGAAGGCGACAAGGTAATAATATGGAAACTTTTGCAAAACTTAGAAATGCGAAGATCTCCGCGCAGAAAGTGCGCCTGGTTGCTGATCAGATTCGTGGCCTCCCGGTGGAGAACGCCGTGGATTTGCTGAAATTCAGTAACAAGAAGGCGGCCCATATTGTCGGAAAAATTCTGAACTCTGCAATCGCCAATGCTGAGCACAATGAAGGTGCAGATATTGATGAACTGAAGGTCTCAGTCGCTTTTGTCGACGAGGGTCCAACTTATAAACGAATTCAGCCTCGCGCAAAAGGACGTGCGAATCGAATTCTTAAACGAACCAGTCACATCAGTGTGGCTGTTTCAGATCGCTGAGGAATAGCGGAATGGGTCAAAAAGTACATCCAATTGGTTATCGTCTGGGCTATATCAAGGACTGGAACTCAACCTGGTATGCAGATAGCCGTAGTTATGCGGATCAGTTGCATGCAGATCTTACAATCAGAGAGTTTCTGAAGAAACGTCTCGCTCAGGCATCAGTAAGTCGCATTCAGATTGAGCGTCCCTCTGGTAATGCACGAATCACTATCCATACAGCTCGTCCAGGAATCGTGATCGGCAAGAAGGGAGAGGATATCGAGAAGCTGCGCCGTGAGGTGACTGCAAAGATGGGCATTCCTGTGCAGATCAATATTGAAGAGATCCGCAAGCCCGAACTGGATGCACAGCTGGTGGCAGAAGGTATTGCACAGCAGCTTGAGAAACGAATTATGTTCCGTCGAGCCATGAAGCGCTCTGTAGGAAATACCATGCGCTCAGGTGGAAAAGGTATCCGTATCAATGTTGCTGGCCGACTGAATGGCGCGGAGATTGCGCGTACAGAGTGGTATCGTGAAGGTCAGGTACCTCTGCATACCCTGCGTGCAGATATTGATTATGGCGTTGCCGAGGCAAACACCACATACGGAATCATTGGTATCAAGGTGTGGATCTTCAAGGGTGAGGTGTACGATACCTCTGCTGTCCAGGAATCAGCTGATTCTGCGGACAAGAAAGGCAAATAGACAAAAATTGGATAGATAGGGAAGAAGAGCAATGCTTCAACCGAAAAGAACAAAATTCCGCAAGCAGATGAAGGGCAGAAATCGTGGCCTTGCGCAGAACGGTAGCTCCGTAAGTTTTGGGGAGTATGGCCTCAAGGCGATAGGACGCGGAAGAATTACTGCCCGTCAGATTGAGGCTGCACGTCGTACCATTACCCGCCAGGTCAAGCGTGGTGGAAAGCTTACGATCCGCATCTTCCCTGACAAGCCGATCACCAAAAAGCCACTGGAAGTGCGCCAGGGTAAGGGTAAGGGTAATGTCGAATACTGGGTTGCACAGATTCAACCAGGAAAGATGCTGTATGAGATTGAGGGTGTTTCTGAGGAGATGGCTCGTGAGGCATTCAAGCTTGCAGCAGCCAAGCTTCCAATAGCGACAGCTTTTGTTGCACGTACTCCGCTATAAAAGGTAGCAGTGATGAAGACAAATGATTTGAGAAAAATGGGTGAGGCAGAATTGCAGACAGAGCTGCAGGGAATGTTGCGTGAGCAGTTCAATCTGCGCATGCAGCAGGCGACCAATCAGCTCTCTGACAATAGTCAGATGAAGAAGGTTCGCCACAATATTGCCCGAGTCAAGACCATTATGAACGAAATGAAAGGTGCCGCATCATGAGTGAGCAGACCGTAACTGCACGGACAATTACCGGACGTGTTGTCTCCAACAAGGGAGACAAGAGTATTACTGTAATGGTTCAGCGCCAGGTAAAGCATCCGATTTACAAGAAGTTCATCAAGCGTTCAACCAAGTTGCACGCGCATGATGAGAATAACCAGTGCAAAGAGGGAGACGTAGTCACTATTCAGGAGTGTCGTCCGATCTCAAAGAGCAAGTCATTCAAGCTGGTCGAAGTAGTTGAGAGTGCAGCTGCAGACTGAGTCTGTAGTTAAAGAGAATTGATTTAGAGAAATAATTGGAGAAAACCAATGATTCAGATGCAGTCAACATTGAGCGTTGCTGATAATAGTGGCGCAAAAAAGGTCATGTGCATCAAGGTGCTTGGTGGATCGAAGCGTCGTTATGCTGGTATTGGTGATGTCATCAAGGTCAGCGTAAAAGAGGCACTGCCTCGTGGCAAGGTCAAGAAGGGTGATGTCTATAATGCTGTGGTTGTACGCACACGTAAGGGTGTTCGTCGCAGTGATGGCTCACTGATCCGTTTTGACGGTAATGCTGCGGTTATGCTGAATGCCAAGCATGAGCCTATTGGCACCCGTATTTTTGGCCCGGTTACTCGTGAACTGAGAAACAAGAAATTCATGAAGATTGTTTCCTTGGCCCCAGAAGTTATTTGATTACCAGAATTTAGAGATAGCAATATGCGCAAGATCAAGAAAGGGGATGAGGTAGTAGTCCTCAGCGGAAGAGATAAGGGCCAGAGAGGTACCGTAGCACGGGTGATTACTGAGAAGGATCGTGTCGTTGTGGATGGTATTAACATGGTGAAGAAGCATACCAAGGCAAACCCGAATATGGGCATCTCAGGCGGAATCGTCGACAAAGAGATGCCTATTCACGTCTCCAATGTTGCAATCTACAATAATGCAACCGGGAAGGCTGACCGTGTTGGCTTCAAGACCCTAGATGATGGCCGCAAGGTTCGTTACTTCAAATCAAACGGCGAAGTTGTCGACGCATAAGAGATTAAGATCATGAGTATCAGTAAAGATCATTACAAAAGTACTGTCGTCAATCAGTTGATGGAACAGTTCAGTTACAAGAGTGTGATGGAGGTGCCAAAAATCACCAAGATCACCCTCAATATGGGTGTTGGTGAGGCCACTGCGGACAAGAAAATTCTCGACCATGCAGTTGCAGACATGGAGAAGATTGCTGGTCAGAAGCCGGTCAAGACCATGGCTCGTCTCTCCATTGCCGGATTCAAGATTCGTGATGGCTGGCCAATTGGTTGCAAGGTGACACTGCGCAGTGAGCGCATGTATGAGTTCCTGGATCGGCTGATTGATATTTCTATTCCACGTATCCGTGACTTCCGTGGACTTAACGGTAAATCTTTTGATGGACGTGGCAACTACACCATGGGTGTAACCGAGCAGATTATCTTTCCGGAGATTGACTATGACAAGGTTGACGCACTGCGTGGCCTCGATATCAGTGTAGTAACTACTGCAAAATCAGATGAGGAAGGAAAGGCGTTGCTGGCTGCAATGAATTTCCCATTCAGGAATTAATTAAACAAGATCAAGAGTAGACAGGACAAAAGATATGGCAAAGACCTCAATGATTCAACGCGAACTGCGCCGAGAGAAGTTGGTCAAGAAGTATGCGGCAAAACGTACGGAGCTGAGAAGCAAGATGATTGACCCCTCACTCAGTGCAGAAGAGCGGGCAGTTGCTCGTCGCAAGTTCAATATGTTGCCGAGAGATTCAAGCTCCGTTCGTCAGCATAATCGTTGTAGTCTGACTGGTCGTCCACATGGTTATTACCGAAAATTTGGCCTAAGTCGAAACAAGCTGCGTGAGGCAACCATGCGTGGAGATGTACCAGGGCTGAGAAAAGCGAGCTGGTAACTGTAACTTAAAGTAACTATAGATTTTTTGGAATAGAAAAAGATGAGCATGCAAGACCCTATCGCGGATATGTTGACCCGCATCCGCAACGCGCTGGCAGTCGAGAAGAGAGTAGTATCAATGCCCTCCTCCAGGATGAAGGCTGCAATCGCAACCGTAATGAAGGATGAAGGTTATATCTCTGATTACTCCGTGAGCGAGTCTGGTGGCAAGGCTGAATTGAATATTGAGCTGAAGTATTTCCAGGGGCAGCCGGTTATCGAGATGATGAAGAGAATAAGTCGCCCAGGATTGCGCACCTACAAGGGTAAGGACGAGCTTCCATCAGTCAATGCGGGTCTTGGAATTGCCATCATATCTACCCCGGGTGGACTGATGACAGACCGGGCAGCGAGAAAAGCTGGCCTTGGTGGTGAAGTGATCTGTCACGTTTATTAAGATCATATTATAATAATTTGTTAATCGAATTCAGGTAAATCAAGATGTCTAGAATTGCAAAAGCCCCTGTCGAGATCCCCGCTGGAGTGGATGTCACAGTAAGTGGACAAAAAATTCAGATCAAAGGCGCCAATGGCAACTTTGACTACGATGTGCATGAGACAGTTAACGTTGAACATGGTGATAACCAGGTCAGGGTCTCTGTAAAGGGTGGAAAAGATCATGTTGCAATGGCGGGTACCATGCGTGCCCTGATCAACAACATGGTTATTGGTGTAAGTGCCGGCTTTGAGAAGAAGCTCACCCTGATAGGAGTTGGATATCGTGCCAAGGCTGTAGGCAAGAATCTGGAGCTGACACTTGGTTTCTCTCATCCAGTCAGTTATCCGATTCCCGAGGGGATCACGATTGAGACCCCCTCTGCAACAGAGGTTGTGGTAAAGGGCGCGGACAAGCAGAAGGTAGGACAGGTTGCGGCAGAGATTCGTGCCTTCCGTCCACCAGAGCCTTATAAGGGCAAGGGTGTTCGCTATACGGATGAACATGTCATCCGTAAGGAAGCGAAGAAGACGTAACACCGGAGGTGACAAATATTCCTCGTAGTTATTCAGGGATATGAACTTGCTAGGGTATTGGTTAAATAGATTAATTGGACTAAATCACAGGATTTGTCAATGAACAAGAAAGAGACTCGACTACGTCGTGCAAGACGTACACGCGCAAAGATCAGAGAATTGGGGGTGCCCCGTCTGACGGTTCACCGTACCCCAAGGCATATTTATGCGCAGGTGATCAATAGTGACTCCAAAGTTGTGGCAAGTGCCTCGACGGTTCTCTCCGCTCTGCGTTCAGAGGATGGCGGCACCGGTAATGTTGCTGCAGCTGTTGCTGTTGGAAAGATGGTTGCGGAACGTGCAAAAGAGGCGGGAATTACCCGCGTTGCATTTGATAGATCAGGGTTCAGATACCATGGCCGAGTCAAGGCGTTGGCAGATGCTGCGCGCGAGAATGGGCTTGATTTCTAATCAACCCTGTTAACTGAGAGAAGATTGTATAAATAAAGGCCTGGTTGATAAATTAGGAAAGCGAAGATGGCAGAGAAGAGACAATTCAAAAAAGATAATGACGATGGCATGCTGGAGAAGCTGGTTGCAGTAAATCGCGTAGCCAAGACCGTCAAGGGTGGTCGTATATTTTCTTTTACCGCACTGACAGTAGTTGGTGACGGCAATGGCAAGATTGGCTTCGGTTATGGCAAGGCCCGTGAGGTACCTCTCGCAATTCAGAAGGCGATGGAGCGTGCACGTCGTAACATCAAGACGGTTGATCTCGATGGTGGCACTCTGCAGTATCCAATCAGTGCCACATTTGGTGCAGCGGATGTCTACATGCAGCCAGCATCTGATGGTACTGGCATTATTGCTGGTGGCGCTATGCGTGCTGTATTCGAGGTGGTTGGGGTACACAATGTACTAGCCAAACGTAATGGCTCATCCAATCCGATTAATGTTGTACGCGCAACCATCAAGGGGCTGACAGAGATGAATAGCCCTGCACAGATTGCGGCAAAGCGCGGCAAAACGGTTGAAGAGATTTTGGGGTAAGAACCATGGCAGACAACAATACAATTACTGTGACCTTGGTCAAGAGCACCATTGGCCGTCTTCCCTCCCATAAGGCCTGTGCGGCTGGGCTGGGAATTCGCCGTATGAATCATACTGTAACGGTTGCCGATACTCCGGAAAACCGTGGGATGATCAATAAAATCAGTTATATGCTGAAGGTTGAGGATTAAATCATGCGTCTTAATACAATCAAGCCAGCTGACGGCGCCAAAAAAGATGCGAAGCGCGTAGGTCGCGGCATCGGCTCCGGTTTCGGCAAGACCTGTGGTCGTGGCCACAAGGGCCAGAAGTCCCGTTCCGGCGGTTTCCACAAGGTAGGTTTCGAGGGTGGTCAGCAGCCACTGCAGCGTCGTCTGCCCAAGGTTGGGTTTGCCTCCCGCAAGGCACGCTTTGTTGCCGAGGTTCGTCTCCATGAGTTGGAGAAGGCAGCAGTTGACAATCAGGTTGATCTGCTGGCACTAAAGGCTGCAAATGTTGTCAACCAGGATATCAAGCGTGCCAAAGTGATCGCATCTGGTGAGATCAGCAGTGCGATAACTGTTACTGGTCTGGGGGTAACTCCGGGCGCACGTGCTGCAATTGAGGCCGCTGGCGGCAAGATCGAAGAGTAGTTGGTTAAATAGCAGTTCTGAAAATGACACAGAAACCGACAATAGGAGGCAGCTCCAAAGGCAAACTGACAGAGTTAAAGACTCGTCTGTTGTTTGTGGTGGGTGCGATTATTGTCTACCGTATGGGGGCCCACATCCCTGTTCCTGGAATTGATCCGGATGCGCTAAAAGCGATGTTTGACCAGCAGTCTGGCACCATCCTCGACATGTTCAACATGTTCTCTGGTGGTGCGTTGATGCGCCTGAGCCTGTTTGCACTCGGAATCATGCCTTACATCTCAGCCTCGATTATCATGAACCTGCTGACCGTAACCTCTCCAAAGCTGGAGCAGCTGAAAAAAGAGGGCGAATCCGGACGCAGAAAAATCACCCAGTACACCCGTTACGGCACACTGGTACTGGCAACATTCCAGGCTTTGGGGATCTCCATTGCGCTGGAGTCACAGTCTGCCGGTGGCATGAATGTAGTTATCGACCCAGGTCTTGCCTTCCGCTTTGTGGCAGTCACGACTCTGGTTACCGGAACCATGTTCCTGATGTGGTTGGGTGAGCAGATCACCGAGCGTGGTATCGGTAACGGTATCTCGCTGATTATCTTTGCCGGTATTGTTGCAGGTCTCCCCTCAGCAGTAGGTGGCACTATGGAGCTGGCAAGAACTGGTGAGATGCACCCAATTACGGTTCTGCTGCTCTTTATTGGAGCCATCCTGGTTACCGCATTTGTGGTCTTTGTGGAGCGGGGACAGCGCAGAATTACAGTGAACTACGCAAAACAGCAGCGTGGGAACAAGATGTATGCAGGACAGAGCAGCCATCTGCCGCTCAAGGTCAACATGGCGGGTGTTATTCCCCCCATCTTTGCCTCTAGCATAATCCTTTTTCCTGCAACCATGGGAAGCTGGTTTGGAAGTGGTGAGGGTATGGAGTGGATGAAGGATCTGGCCACTACACTATCCCCTGGACAGCCACTCTATGTAGCATTCTATGCGGTTGCCATCATCTTCTTCTGTTTCTTCTACACGGCGTTGGTGTTCAACCCCAAAGAGACAGCGGATAACCTGAGAAGGTCGGGTGCATTTATCCCCGGGATCCGTCCAGGAGCACAGACAGCAAAGTATATTGACAAGGTAATGACGCGGTTGACCATGATCGGTGCTGGATACATCACCGCAGTAAGTCTGCTTCCCGAGTTCCTTATCATCAAATGGAATGTGCCGTTCTACTTTGGCGGAACCTCACTGTTGATCATCGTGGTGGTGATCATGGACTTTATCTCTCAGGTTCAGTCGCATCTGCTCTCCCATCAATATGATGGATTGATGAAGAAGGCAAACCTCAAGGGATATGGCCGGAGTGGGATTTAAAAAATTTGGAGTAATGAAATGAAAGTTCGCGCATCAGTAAAGAAAATGTGTCAACACTGTAAGGTCATTCGCCGTAATGGTGTTGTCCGTGTAATTTGCAGCAAAGACCCCAAACACAAACAGCGTCAGGGCTAGTTGCCCCGGTTGTGGTAGTTGATTTTTGTATAGAGAATAGGTATCCTTGCGCGCTTTCTGCGTGGCACGTAGGTATCAGATAGGATTGTTTAGGAGAAGAGCCAGATGGCACGAATTGCGGGTGTAAATGTACCTGATCACAAACATGCTTGGGTTGCGCTAACCTCGATTTACGGGGTGGGCAGAACACGTGCATACACTATCTGCGAGGCAGCAGGTATTGATGCGGTAACAAAAATACGTGATCTTGAAGAGAGTCAGCTTGAGACCATTCGAGGACTTGTGGGCAAATTCACGGTTGAGGGTGATCTTCGACGTGAGGTTTCCATGAACATCAAGCGGCTGATGGATCTCGGTACCAACCGTGGTATTCGCCACCGTAGAGGTCTTCCTGTTCGTGGACAGAACACCAAGAACAATGCACGTACCCGTAAGGGACCAAAGAAGCCGATCAAGCGCTAATTGGTTGAACTGCTTCAGTTTTTTTCATTATAGTTTTTAGGGTTTTATAGTTTTATGGCAAAGGTATCCACTTCAAAGCGTAAGAAGGTAAAAAAGAATGTCCCTGAGGGGATCGTGCACGTACATGCAACATTCAATAACACCATCATTACCATCACCGACCGTAAGGGCGACACTCTCTGCTGGGCAACATCAGGAGGCAGTGGCTTCCGTGGCTCTCGAAAGAGCACCCCGTTTGCCGCACAGATCGCTGCCGAGAAGGCAGGCACTCAGGCACAGGAGTATGGAGTGAAATCAGTGGATGTTCGAATCAAGGGCCCAGGGCCTGGTCGTGAATCCTCTGTACGAGCTCTCAATAATATAGGGATTCGCATCAACAGCATTACAGATGTTACCCCGCTGCCGCATAACGGCTGCCGTCCACCAAAGAAACGCCGCGTATAACGGTCTGAAGAATTAGGAGAATTATACTGTGGCAAAATATACAGGACCAAAATGTAAGCTTTCCCGTCGCGAAGGAACCGATCTCGGATTGAAGAGTGGACTGCGCGCACTGGAGACCAAATGCAAAATTGACCAGCTTCCAGGACAGCATGGTAGTGGCGCTCGCCGCCCGCGGATGTCTGACTACGCACTGCAGTTGCGTGAGAAGCAGAAGGTTCGTCGTATCTACGGTCTGCTGGAGAAGCAGTTCCACGGTTACTACAAGGAGGCTGCCCGTCGCAAGGGGTCAACAGGCGAGAATTTGCTACAGATCCTTGAGGCACGTCTAGACAACGTTGTCTACCGTATGGGCTTTGGCTCCACCCGTGCCGAGGCACGCCAGTTGGTTAACCATAAATCCATTCTGGTAAACGGCAACGTGCTGAATATCCCCTCATATCAACTGCAACCAAATGATGTGATCTCCATTCGCGAGAAGGCGAAGAAGCAGGATCGAATCAAGATGGCCCTGCAGCTTGCACCACAGACTCGGGAAGAGGCTGAGTGGATTGATGTCAACAGCGAGAAGATGGAGGGTACGTTCAAGAATCTTCCTGAGCGTGCAAATCTCTCCGCAGAGATTAATGAACATCTGATCGTCGAGCTCTACTCCAAGTAAGTAGTATCGAGTAGCGGCGGTGAGTTAAAAGATAGTTGTTGAAACAAGAGGTACGGTTAGAGATGCAAGGTTCAGTAAAAGAGTTTTTAAGGCCAAAACTGGCAAATATCAAGAATATTGGCGTCAACCATATCCAGGTGGCAATTGGTCCGCTGGAGCGTGGTTTTGGCCACACCCTGGGGAATGCGCTGCGTCGTATTCTTCTCTCCTCCATGCACGGCAGTGCCATCACCGAGGTTGTGATCGAGGGGGTGAACCATGAGTACGCCGCAATTGAGGGTGTGCAGGAAGATGTAATCGACATTCTCCTCAACCTCAAGGGGATTGCAATCAAGATGCATGCCCACTCTGAGGCTGAGTTGTCACTGAAGAGTAGTGGTACAGGCCCTGTAGTAGCCGGCGATATAACTGGAGATGATGTTGAGATTATCAATCCTGACCATGTCATCGCCAATGTAACAGATGATAGTGTTACCCTGAACATGACTCTCAAGGTCTCTACTGGCAGAGGTTATCAGCCAGCTACTGAGCGTGAGAGTGAGGATGAGGGGTCAACAACCATCGGTGTTCTGAAGCTGGACGCCTCGTTCAGCCCGATTGACCGTGTCAGCTATAACGTAGAGGCAGCCCGTCTCAAGCAGCGTACTGATCTGGATCGTCTGGTGCTGGATCTGCAGACTAATGGCACAATAGATCCGGAGGAGGCGGTCAGACGTGCGGCCACTATTCTCCAGACTCAACTGGAGTCTTTCATAGAGCTCCATACCGAGGACGAAGAGGAGGAGGCTGCAGAGGACGAACCAGAGATAGATCCAATTCTGCTGCGTCCGGTAGATGATCTTGAGCTCACAGTGCGCTCTGCGAACTGCCTCAAGGCAGAGGCGATTTTCTATATTGGTGATCTGATTCAGCGCACCGAGACAGAATTGCTGAGAACACCAAACCTGGGCAAGAAGTCACTCAATGAGATCAAAGATGTACTGGCCTCAAGAGGTCTCTCATTGGGAGTTCGTCTTGAGAACTGGCCTCCAGTCGGCCTTAAAGAAGAGAAAGAGACAGCGTAATTAACCGGCTTTTACAGACCGGGCAGTCATAACAGAATAAACGGAAAAGATCATGCGTCATCGTCATAGTGGTAGACAATTAAACAGAAACAGCAGCCATCGTAAGGCTATGTTCCGTAACATGAGCAACTCTCTAATTCAGCACGAGTTGATTCGCACCACCCTGCCCAAGGCCAAGGAACTGCGTCGTGTGGTGGAGCCACTTATCACCCTCTCCAAGGCTGACAGTGTTGCCAACCGCCGTCTCGCTTTTAACCGTATGCGTGACCGCGAGATGGTAACCAAGCTCTTCACCGAGCTGGGTCCTCGCTATACAGACCGTCCTGGAGGCTATGTCCGTATCCTCAAGGCAGGATTCCGTACCGGTGACAAGGCTCCAATGGCTCTGGTCGAGTTGGTTGACCGTCCCATGCCTGAGATTGATGAGGATGAGTTCGAGGAAGAGTCAGAAGATTAAGGTCTGCCCTTAACTCACATCTGAAAAAGCCGGACATTGTCCGGCTTTTTCTTTTTCTGGCTAGGGCAACCAGAAAAGAGATATTATCGTAGCGTTATGATTCTTCTGACCACAGATTTTGGAACAGGAAGCCCCTATCTGGCACAGATGAGGGCGGCGCTCCGAATGCATGGTGCCGAGGATGAGATTATCGAACTTATCTCCGACATTGCCCCATACAATATCAAGGCAGCCGCCCACCTTCTGGCCAGCCAGATACCATATTTCCCAACAGGGAGTATTTTTCTCTGCGTGGTAGACCCCGGAGTAGGTGGTGATCGCCTTCCAGTAGCGATCAGGGCCGATGGCAACTGGTTTATAGGTCCGGAGAATGGGCTCTTCGATGTGGTTGTGGCCAGAGCCGTGGAGACCAAGTATTTTCAGATTCAGTGGCGGCCGGATAAGCTATCAAACACATTCCATGGCAGGGACTTGTTTGCCTCAATTGCAGCCAGAATATCGTGTCACAAGAGCGGTGCTGGAGATCTTGAAAAGAGAGTACCTCCACAAACCGAAACCAGTGGAGATGATCTCCACGAGGTGATCTATCTTGACTACTACGGTAATGCAATCACAGGAATACGAGCCACCTCGGTCAATACAGATGATCTGTTCGAGATCAACGGGGCAACCGTGGCGCACGCCAGAACCTTCTCAGATCTACCAACAGGAGAGCCTTTCTGGTACGAAAACTCCGTGGGACTGGTAGAAATTACGGTTAACAAAGGAAGTGCAGCACAACAACTACAGATAGAGGTTGGCACATTACTTCTGAATTCAAGGATGGTAATGCCCATATCTTGAACTATGAGGATTATCACTAATGACCATGTACAACCATCCCCATCCAGGTGAATTTATTGGCTCCGTCCTGAATTGTGTGGGTAGACCCTGAAATCTGATGATAACCTTACCACAACATATAGTGGTTGTTGCTGAGCCTGTGGGCCCTGTGGAAAAGGGTAGAAAAGCGGTGGGTAACAGGGAGCGAAGCGCTCCTGTTATCCATGGCTTTTCCCTCGGTCTCCCGAAGGGAGATTTCCATAAGTCCACAGGCGATTCCTCAGAATAAGGAGTTATACGTTATGGATCAGACATCTCTCTTCACCGCAGCCCTCGGCCTTCAGTCACCTTGGGAGGTGGTGGATGTCCGCTTTTTGGAGAAGGAGCACAGCATCGATTTTGATGTCGCATTTGAGGCGGGTTCTCGTTTTACCTGTCCGAAGTGCGGTGCAGAGGCACAGTCTGTCCATGACACCCGTAGTCGTGAGTGGCGTCACCTCAATTTCTTTCAGTTTGATGCCTATATTCACGCGAAGATCCCACGTGTCGCCTGCTCTCAGTGTGGCAAAACCTCACAGATCGAGGTGCCGTGGGCACGCCCACAGAGCGGCTTTACCCAGTTGATGGAGGCACTGATCATCACCCTCTGTCAGGCGATGCCAGTTGCACGTGTACAGGATCTACTCAACATTCGGGGCAACGACCGGATCTGGGGAATCCTCGACCACTACATCCCCAAAGCGCGGGATGAGGAGGACTTTTCCAGCGTCAAAAACCTTGGTGTCGATGAGACTGCTGCACGGCGAGGACATGACTACATCACCCTCTTTCATGATCTTGATCAGCACAGAGTACTGTTTGCCACAGAGGGGAGAAAAGCTGAGGTGTTTGAGCGGTTTGTGGATGATCTGGAGGAGCACAACGGTTGCGGTGAAAACATTAAGAATGTCTGTATGGATATGTCCAGAAGCTTTCAGGCAGGGGCTGCCAACACTCTTCCCTGGACTGAGATCAGCTTTGATGAGTTCCACGTCATCCAGATGATCAATGATGTGGTGAACGAGGTGCGCAGAGAGGAGGTTAAGACTGAGCCTGACTTGATTGGCAGTCGCTGGGGCTACCTCAAGGATGCTTCTAACTGGACAGAGAAACAGATCAACCAGATGTACACCCTGAGCCGGATGCGCCTCAAGACCACCAAGGCGTGGCAGTTGAAGGAGTCACTGAGGGAGATCTTCCAGACAGCCCATGGTCGTCAACAAGCCGAGGTACTGCTCAACAAGTGGTATAGCTGGGCACGCCGTTGTCGGGTACCTCAGATGAAGAAGTTTGCAGAGAGTATTAAACGGCACTGGAGTGGCATCCTCAATAGCTTTGACTCTGGATTAACCAACGGCAGTGTAGAGGGCATCAACTCTATGATTCAGGCTGCCAAGGCAAGAGCGCGAGGGTACAGCACCAAACATAATTTGATCTTGATGGCCTATCTGATTGCCGGGAAGCTGGCCCACCTGCCCAGATCGCCGTTCACGTTCAAGCCAAACACTATATCTTGTGGTCAGGAGGCGGCTGTATGATGGTTGATTACCCACACAATTCAGGACGGAGCCAATTTATTTCATCAATATATGGAGCCAAACAATATTAGTGGCCGTAGCCTTGCCAAATATCTTGATGTTGCTGCATACACGCTGAATCGTGTACTCAAAGTAAATAGCGCTGTTACACCGGAAATGGCTCTCAGATTATTAAAGGTTCTCGGTAGAACCCCAGGGAGCTGGTTGGCAATGCAAGATAATTATTAACTATGGAAGACTCGCCAGACTCTTAATTTATCCAACGTTAGGTCAATGATGATTGAGGCTACTTGATTATTTGTAAACCTAGATTCATATAATGAACGCAAAAGTCAGTGCAGGGCGTAGCCCGAGCTGAAGAGTCATCAAGAGAGGTGAGCAACAAGCTCACGAGCGTAGCGAGAGGGCTTGTTGCTCACCTCTCTATGATCATCTCTCCGAATGAGAGAAAATAGAGCCAGCTGCTAACATGCAGCACCTCTATGAACTACGACATTCGGAGAAGATACATGGCACATCAGCAACTGACAGATAGAGAAAGATACCAGATTGAGGCGTTAAACGCAGAAGGATATACACAAGCAGGGATTGCCAGGGCACTGAAACGATCACCCAGCACGATCTACAGAGAATTGGCCCGTAACTCTGACGTAAAGGGCTACAGGGGTGGTCTGGCGATAAAAAGGACAGATAGGCGAAGACGAGGAGCCAAAAAGAAAATCAAGCTAGATATCCCAATGTGCAGCATGATCAAGAGCCTGCTTGGTGAGTACTACAGTCCAGAGCAGATATCTGGAAGGCTCAAGCTGGCACTGGGTGTAGAGATCAGTCACGAGACGATCTACCGCCATATATGGAGCGACAAGAAGAGTGGTGGAGATCTCTATAAGTTCCTGAGAACGCAAGGAAAAAGGTACAGAAAACGGCTCTTCTCCGCTTAAATGAGTGAGATCAGGCTGCATTCTGGTAAAACATTGAT
>CALEHW010000043.1 GCA_937877715.1 uncultured Methylophaga sp.
CCTCAGACTACAGAGCATAGCTTAAACTACTGTCCGGAATCTGGGGTCCACTATAATCCTAGATCTTGATGTTCTAGACTTGAGCGATAGTGAACGCCAAGAATTGATTGAGAAGTTTTTTCCTGAGGAGGAGGCGCAGTGGAAACAAGATTTACGCAATATCAAGGAGGCCATGAAGGTTGAGGCAGTCAGAAAAGCTTACTTTGGTCTTGAAATTTTTGGTGATATCAATGCTTCATACCATTACACGAATCGGCGTCTTCAATCACTAGCAAGATCAGAGCTGATATCAGGTGGTCATGAATTAGGGAACCGAGTAACAGATTTTACAAAATGGTTGATGTCACTCTATCTAAAAAAAGCACCATCTTCATATAATCGTGAAATGGGGAAAAAAATTGAGCGCAATGTAGCCCGAGCGGCAAAGCCTTTAAATTTGCCAGACTGGGAATTGCTTTTTCGGGACCCACTTGTCAAAAGGGCTGAATCACTTCAGATATCCTCGCTACAAGTTGATGGGCGGCCAATCTGGGGCGTTCCTGATGTTGTTTATCACAACAAAAGAACTGGCGAGATCATAATTGTTGAACGAAAGGCGACCAATGCAAAGATTCCAGGAAATGGATGGCCTAATCTAAGGGCACAGCTTTGGGCTTACGCCCATGCAGACAGGTGGATTAATTCGATAGACAAGATAACACTGGGCTGGTTGGTGAGATTTAGGATCTTAGGCTTCGTTTCAATCGAAGGGCTGTCCTGCGTTGGAATGTCATGGATAAGGGCTTCTATTTAGATAATGCAGAACTTTCTTTGCTAAATATCATGGCCTACAGGAATTGCACGGTCTATATCCCGCCTTTATAGCAGCTTCTCTTGAATCAAACCCACGCACACTACCCATCTCTGAATTATCTAACCAGCCACATCCTTCCTTATGAAAAACATCACTTCCAATAAGTGCTTCATACTGGAAGTTTCTGGGGTTACTGATAGTAGCTCTTTCCTCGACACGAATATCTGATATAGATGACCCACACTTTCTGCAAGTAAGCCATCCTATTCGATCCGCCACATCATTTACTGTCAGAGCATCAGCTGCACATTTACACTTAGAGGCTAATAATTTTTTATCGCTTTTTGTAAGCAACTGAGTGCCGCCACAACTACATAGCAATCTGACAACCATGTTTTTTGTTACCTTTGACACAACATGTTTTGCTTTCAATTGTTTTTTAATAGCAGCCTGTTTAATGGTCTCAAGCCTATCGTCATGCATATCTTTCTCTATCTGTCAGTTGCTGATGTGCCATGTATCTTCTCCGAATGTCGTAGTTCATAGAGGTGCTGCATGTTAGCAGCTGGCTCTATTTTCTCTCATTCGGAGAGATGATCATAGAGAGGTGAGCAACAAGCCCTCTCGCTACGCTCGTGAGCTTGTTGCTCACCTCTCTTGATGACTCTTCAGCTCGGGCTACGCCCTGCACTGACTTTTGCGTTCATTATATGAATCTAGGTCCTCAAAAACAACCCGTTCATCACCAGCACCCATCCTCTTCATTGAAACCCTTCTGCACTGACAAGGCTTCTTATGTATGAGACAGCTTCACTATAAGATGGAAAAATTGTTTCTTTCACACACCAAATATAAGCCATATAGATACGTAATCAAATAGCTCGCGCGCTATCTTCAATCCATAACATCCCTTGTAGCGCCATCTCTGCCAGATCAATCTGCTCGTAGACATCAGTCTTACAGACCCCTACCTCATGGGCGATCTTGCGCCCTGACCAGCCCCAGACCCATTTGAGGCGGATCATCCTGGCCTTGAGTCCATCCCTGGCGCTTAGATTGCGCACCACTTCTTCTACCTTCTCGGCATCCGGATCACAGGCCACACAACTCCCCCCTCGGGTATTGCGTACTCCGGCATTGAGCCCCTCGTCCTGGATCTTCCCCTCAACCGTCTTGCCTGGATACCAGAGTGATCGATAGTCATCCGATCGCCTTGACCATCTGCCCCACTGCTCCATCATCATCACTGTAGAGTCATCGAGTACTGCTGAATCAACTGTCATCTGCCCATCTTCTCCATCAACTGTTCCACTGCCTCAACCCCATCAACCACCTCAGCAACAAAACCCATATTCCTAAGGTCTGTGATCCATTTGTGCTGCAACCGACTCAACCGCCCTCTACTCCCCTTACACTCGGCAAATGCCACTCTGCCTTTTGGAAAAAGAATGATTCGATCAGGTACCCCCTTGTTGGCAGGTGATGAAAATTTTGGGGCTTTTCCCCCACCACTCTTCACCCGATTCACCAAAAACTGCTCCACCTGCTTCTCTCTCATTTTCACCCCATCATCGATAATTTCGGGCGGTAGCACCGTCACACAGGTCACACCACTTTCCATTGAGTAGTTATTTATTCCTCCCCCTCCTACTTACTTACTAATTAAACTAACTTTATAGTGTAGTGTTACTGTGCTACCCAACCCCTATTTTTGCTATTTGATTCATATGGTTAACAAGGTCGCACAACCACATTTTTCGGTGTGATTCCGGTGTTACAAAACAGCCACTAGTGCGACCGCCAGCTCACCACTCACCATTGTTGCTATAAAACCTCTCAATCTCCTTTTTGCATGCCGGGCCATCTGCCTTGTTCCACTTTTTTACATTTGCCAGTGCCCAGGGACGTACAGCCCCTTTTTTGCCATCGCTTTTGGTGACCTTGACCTGCCTCGCCTTGCCACTGCTGCCATCGAGCTGCACACAGCTCTCTTGCAGCAGATGACGGATCTCACCAACATGAATGGAGAGCGCCTCCTCCACACTGTTCTCAGAGACCATTCTGCGCACCTCTGAGAACACATCACTCTCAGTCATCAGATCTGCAGGCGGAGATTCCAGCAGTTCCAGAAAGGCCTCTTTGGCATGACTCTCGCCACTGGCGATCATCTGTCGCTTGGCTGCCGTCATCGGTGCCCGGCTGGCCCGGTTCCATCCCTTGAGGTCACGCTTCATCAACCATGAGTAGAGTGCCTCCACCCCCTTTTTGTTGTCATCCTTCCAGCGGTAAAGATCCATGTAGTACTGATCGTCTCTGGGGGCATCACGCATCACGCTGACCCATAGCCTTCGGTCCTCTTCGGTCAGTTTTAGCGCATCGATGTGATTACTCATCAGCAGGAAGTTGGTGTAGACCGCCTGCATACCGTTCCTGCCATACTTGAGGTTCAGATTGAGGTGGTCATCAACCAGGATGTCCCGCACCTTGTCGGAGATTCCGTACTGATCCTTTGAGCTCTCCTTCACCTCATGAACCGCACAGAAGACCGAGCGGTAGAGGTAGTTCTGAAAACCTCCATCCTTGCCATCACCGCTCATCGTGCTGATCTTTGATACTGAGGTATTTTGTGGTCCCAGTAGATCCTGCATTAACTCCACCACAAACCCCCTACCAGTACCGTGCTTGGTGGAGACCAGCAGAGGGGTGAACTTGCAGCGCTTGTTTGGAGACTGAACGGTATAGGTAACCCAGTTGAGAAAAAACTCCCGCTCCTCCTCCTTGGGAAACAGATACTCGAGATGGGTGAGAAATGGCTGAATCAATTTCAACTCTCGCTCAGCCGCCCCATCACTCTCATCCACCCTCCATGGAGGTGACTGATAGCTGTTGAACCATAGCTCCTGATGCTCATCGGTTATGACGGCATCGCCGCCAGGCTCATATCCCACGCCTCTAAGATCTCCGCGTTCACTACTCTTGAGCCATAGACTGTAGGTAGGGACAAGTTTTGGACGATCACGCCCTATGTTGGTCATATACGGTGCAGTCCACGCCTTGAACTCCTGCATGGTACGCATGGCGGTATGGCGAGGAGCGTGCAAGTCTGTCACCTGGGGACCCTCTCCTATAAATCGAAACCGCTTGATGAACCCCTTGAGATCCATCCGCATAGCCTGCCTCTGCTCATCCACTTCCACCACATCAAAATCATAGACTCCTGCGTTGAAGCCATGGTTCTGGGCAAGGGCGAGCAGCTCTCCATATCCTCTGTGAGAGCAGTGATCATGCCTGCAAGTAAAACGAGGGACGCTGTAGCCGCCACCATCCAGACCCTTACCACCCTCCCCAGCTCTGGCATACGCAGTGCCGGTAGTATCACCATCAGAGTGCTCATCACTCCATGGGCAGATCATCACATTCCACCCCTTGCGGTCCTGTCTCCCCTTGAGATATCCCTTCTCTCCCAGCCATCGGAGCATGGGGTCTTCCTCATCGACATTTACCTCTACAACACCACCTCCTGCACCTCCCTCAGGGATGGTGATATTGAATGCATCGATGATCTCCTTAATTGGATAGGTAACCCACTCCTCACCCCCAACCACTTTTGTCTTGGGTGGTTTTCCATCTTTAAGGTATTTGTGCTTGTTGTTGATGCCGCCAGGCAGACGTGTCCATCGTACGTTGTTGGTGGCTCCCGTATCGGTGCCTGCCTGCTGCGCTATTGATTTACAGACATGCTCCGCAACCCAGGTATCTCTGACCGGCTCAGACAGCACATAAATGTATTGGTGATTACCGGGTGAGGTCTCGATGATCCATGTGGGATCAAGATTTACCTTGGCACCGTCACTCTTGCCGCCTGCCCCCTCCCCAATATCATCGAGCATCACCGCATGGAGTGCAGCGGCACTATCCTGATCGTTGTAATACTTTTTCCCTTGTGGGTAGATTGATGAGAGTGAGAAGTAGAGGTTCATCTCCTCATCAAGGAGCTCTGGCCAGTGACCGTTTACTGCTCTTGGTGTCCAGCTTCTTACTTTAGCTGGATCTGTTTTGAACCCACAGACCACTGGAAGCGCCCCCTCTGGCAGGGTGTGAAAAACACTCCTTAGAAACTGATAGGCAACATCACTCATCCTCAGAGACGCTCTTTCCACTGGAGTGATCTAGTACATAACGAATTCTCAGCTCCTGCTTCTCAGGGATCTTCTCCTCAGGCCATTGGCTCACTGCCTGTTTGGTTATTCCAAGTGCTTTTGCAAGTGCAGCACCACTTCCAAATTGTTCAATTGCTTCTCTCTTTTTCATCGGAGAAGTAAAGCATACTTGTCGTTAATTAGTCAACTGCGCTTTGCTCTATAGTGGCATTTCTCAACTCTAAAGTAAACTTTTCTTTACTTGTGAGTAAAGCTGTGTAAAGATACCTTTACTTACTGTGAACAAACAGAGAAAAGTGAGGCAAACCAACGATGACCAATAACGAAAACAATAAAACTGAAACAGTAGCAGATCGCATCAAGCTGGCCAGAACTGAACACCTGCACCTCTCCCAGGAGGCGCTCGGCAACCATGGTGAGGTGAGCAAGCAGGCTGTTAGCCAATGGGAGCGTGGACTTACTGTCCCTGATGGCACCCCACTGTGGCGCATCCAGGAGATGACTGGACTCTCTGTTGAGTGGGTACTAAATGGTACCGGCGAGATATTTGTGACCAGCACTCACCAATACACCCCACCCTCTGAACTGCGCCCTATTGAGACCTTTGATACCCCAGAGGATCTATCAAGCGTGGACTATGTCTTCGTGCCGCAGCTGAGTGCCAAATTTTCTGCTGGTGGTGGAATTGTTAATCATGTAGATGAGATTGAGTCCAAGCCACCGAAAGCCTTTCTGGCCGAGTGGATTAGAGAGGTAACTACATCACCAAAACACCTGATGATCTTTGAGGTAGATGGAGACAGCATGTCTCCTCGCATCAACCATGGTGACTCCCTGCTGGTCGATACCTCACGCACAGAGCCTGAGAATGGAAAGGTCTACATCCTTCGTTATGGCAATGAGGCACGGGTGAAGCGCATCCATACCAACCCGATAGGAGGCATTACACTGGCATCAGACAACAATGCTCCAGAGTATACGGACGATGTGATAGCACCCCCCGATATGGAGCATCTACAGATTCTAGGCCGTGTGGTGTGGGTGGGTGGAACTGTTTAAGTTGGATCTTCTGAGAACGACCCTTTTCTGCCACTCAGAATAATGCTTCATATCAAGCATAGTAAAATTTCCTATTGACTATATTTTTGATTATTTGTGCCGTGGCATTAATCAACAAGCTCGAAGTTTTCATCCAGTATTAAGGATACAATGCTCGACATTGGTGTGCTTTCATCTTTATCACTTACACTAGCTACTGAAAGAATTCCCGGAATATCTAATCTTTCAACAGCCCACATATCAGCAAACAATTTAGTTTGACCCAAAACTCCATTCCCAGACGCATAAATATCTCACTTATTGCTCGCTGAATCTTGTCCTGTTTGGGATTTGGTAATTGCGAAACAACAAGATAAGGCTTACCAAGATTCTTTAGGTCGACCCATACCTTTTTTGCATCTTCAGGAAAACCTGTCATTGGAACATCTATTTGCCTCTCATATATCTTCCAGCCATACATGTTTGAAAAGTATTCCGCATCCTGCTCAAGCACCTCAAAATAACAACCATTTTCAATAATGACAAGATGCTCCGGATATTTTGACTTGATATCTTGAAATATATCCACAAAAGGCTCATCGACATAAATTCGGTTTTTTTCTGCGATACGCTTCACCTTGGTATCTGAGACAATGGCGGCGTCTACAATGGCTGGCTGAACGTACTGAAGCGCTATCGTTTTTACACCCACCTTTTCGAAGCCAATTTTGACAGTGGAACCATCACTATCCTCAAGGACGATACCTCTCCCCCATTCGGCTCTGGGGTGCTCAACCACGTTACCCTTTTTATACCCCATGAATCACCTTTTTTCTCATAACAACACACGGAACGAGGATTCCGTACAAGGTTAGCCACCCTACATCCTGATAGATTTCATCAGCATCTTTCAACAAGGCATCAGTCACACTCATGGCAGTTACTAGCTTATCGTCACTCATCCGCACCTCTCCATCATAGCAGCCAAACTCTGCTCCTCGGCGTTGCTTATTATCAAACCATATCTCGCTTTCACAGCATTCCATCTCTCTGCATATTCACACCAATAGCTTTTCAGAGGGGGCTTCCGCCTAACTGGGGATTTCGCACCCTTAGCCTGATTGGTTGCATCATCTACAGCCAAAAGGTTGTCCGGATCATTAGCAAACTTCTTCTTCATCTCCCTACTCCAACTTCCCCCTCCGGTCTTGTGAGCATGATAGAGCGGCACCAGATGATCAATATCCAGATCGCTGGCCTTGGTAAAGATTTGTCCTGTGTATGGACCTTCCCACCGGCCATACGTTACTAGACACCCCTTACTGCGTTTAAACTGCACCTTCTCCAGTGAATCACGAATCAGAATTTCTGCACGAGTATTCTGACAATCTCGATCAGCATCAATCCAGTGAGGCCAGCTCTTGCGGTTGTACTTCTCACCAACCGCCCCTGGTTTGGCTACTTTTTGCCCCTCCACGACACAACCAGGTCGATGACAATGATACTCCCCACTCTTACGATTGAAATGACCACCATTACTGTCTACTCCTCCTGAATGGGCATACACGGTTCCTGTAAACAGAGTAATAATCAGGACTGTCAAACTTCGCATCACTGCAGTTTACATCACTCCAAGAGCAACATCTTCTGCCTCAAAATTTCATCCACACAAATAATTCATATTTTCTTTGTAAATTACACTTGACTATTATTAGACAAGTATGCTTTACTATAAAACATCAGGTTATCGGCAGTTTTCTACTAAAAAAGTAAAGCAGAGTCAAGCGGTAACCAATTATTGACCTTCAGGTCGATATCAATCAGACAGGAAAACAGGGATGAAAGAGCAGACCGCAATCGATACAGAAGCAGAAACCGACCGTTACTTCGACCATCTATGGAATCAGTACGAGACAGATCCTGCCAAGTTCGACAACACCCACCAGTTTACTGTTGATCTGATGGAAGATGAGACATTTATCGATATTCTGAAAAACCATCGTACCGATCTCATCGGCTCGCGATGGGCACAACTGCTCAATCAATTCATCTGGAAGCACGCCCGCCACAAGGCGAAACACGGCGCGTACCACCCCCAGCTACCGATATTTCGCTGAACCTGCCGGTGCTGCAAGAGAAGAGTTCCTTCCCTCTCCTCTTGCACTTCCTAGTTTCCGCCGCCTCTGCGGGTGCAGGTATAGAGGCACTATTTTTTACATCCATCAGGACCAGAACAATGCTTGAAGAAGAGATCAAAGAGTTACGCATATCAGTCAACATCCTCACCAAAGGTTTGGGGGTTGTGGCAAGAGCCATCTGTGAGTCCGGTGAAACCACGGCTGAACCGATAAAACAGACAGCAGCCAAACCAGAGAAAACACCACCACAGTCCAGCATATTAACTGTAGATGAGGTTAGAGCTGTCTTTACCAAAGCAGCCAAGAGCAAAGAGAACCGCCAGAAGCTCAGAGAGATCCTTAATACTTATGGTGGGGAGAAGCTGGATGATATCGCACCAGACGATCTTCCTATTGTAAAAGTAGAGGCTGAGGCACTTGCTGCATGAGTGAAATTGCACACGCGCTCTTAGGCGCATCTTCAGCTATCCGCTGGATCAACTGCCCGGGCTCTATACGGCTTACCAGAGAGCTGCCGGATCAGACATCAGAGTTTGCCGCACTGGGCAGTGCCGCCCATGAGCTTTGCGAGAAGTGTCTAAATGATGGATCAGATGCTGCTGACTATATGGGGAACGACATTAAGCTAAAGGGATGCGAGTTCACTGTCGATGCTGAGATGGCCGACGCTGTGCAACAGTATATCGACTACATTCACACTATCCCTGGAGAGCCGCTGATTGAAGTCAGGGTCAGTTATGACGAGATTGCCCCAGGTGGGTTCGGAACTGCTGATGCGCTCAACCTGCATGATGGGATTGGTTATCTGACCGATTACAAACATGGTGCAGGAATCAGGGTCGATGCCTTTGATAATCCCCAACTCAAACTATATGCACTCGGTGCCTATCAGGAATTCGGCTTTCTCCACAATATCGATACATGGAGACTGACTATCGTTCAGCCAAGACTTGATCACATCTCCGAGTGGGAGATCACCACCAGGGATCTTCTGGCATGGGGAGAAGAGATTAAACCCATCGCCGAGTTGGCACTAACCGACCATGCCCCACTCCATCCTGGGGAGAAGCAGTGCCAGTTCTGTCGAGCCAAACTCAGCTGCAGAGCCCGTGCAGATCTAGCTATCCAGACCGCCATGTATGAGTTCTCAGAACCAACACCAAAGGTGGATACGCTCAGTGATGAGGATGTGGCAACTCTACTGCCACTAGTTGGAAACATAGAGTCCTGGTGCAAAGACATACGTACATATGCCCTACAGCGTGCCGAACACGGCCACCCAATTGCCGGCTACAAGCTGGTCAGTGGACGATCCATCAGAAGGTGGGGTGATGCTGAGACCGTGCATACAACCCTCTTGCAAAAGGGTTTTGATCCGAACCAATTCGAGATACGAAAACTGATTGGAATCGGGGCTGCCGAGAAGCTGTTAGGCGGCAAAAAAGCCGCCCTACCCATCCTCAAAGAAATAACGATCAAGCCACAGGGCAAGCCCGCCCTTGTTACTGAATCGGACAAACGCCCTGCACTCATCGCGACAAGTGCCGAGGCGGACTTTTCCAAAGTCGCATAACCGCTAGACAGGAGAAACAGAATGTCAGCATTACCAGCAGAAAAAGAGGCGGACACAAAAATTGTTACTGGGGAGATCCGCGCCAGTTACGTCAATGTATTCCAACCAAGAATGAATGATCTCAGCGGCAAGGATGAGTACTCCATGACACTCCTCATACCAAAGAGCGACAAAAAGACCATTGCCGACATCAAGGCAGCAGGGGCTGTTGCCAAGGATGCCAAATGGGGGAGAAATGTCCCTAAAGGGGTGCAGTTCCCGGTCCATGATGGTGATGGAGAAAAACCAAATGGCGGTGATTACGGTGAAGAGTGTGCAGACCACTGGGTACTTAATGTACGCTCTAACTACAAGCCAGGGGTGGTGGATGCCAACGTCCAGCCAGTCATAGATCAAAGCGAGCTCCAGTCTGGGGACTACTGCAGGGTTAGCCTCAACGCTTTTGCCTATGACAATAAGCGCAAGGGGGTTGGGTTCGGACTGAACAATATTCAGGTCCTGCGCAGAGGTGATCCGCTAGGCGGCCACACCGATGCATCGTCGGATTTCGATACAGTTAAGGCATCCAATGACGGAGAAGAGTGGTAACCCGTGGCCATCCGACTGACTCATGAGGCACAACTTTTTAGGCATCTCAGAGAACACAGCTCCATCACCCCGATGGAGGCGCTTGAGGAGTTTGGCTGCTACCGACTAGCTGCCCGCATCTATGACCTGCGGGCAGCTGGTCACCCTATTTACACCATCATGACCACCCATGATAAAGATCGCTATGCCAGATACATATTAGGCACAAAATGACCCATCTGTTCCATGACTACGAAACCTTTAGTGAATGCGACATCAAGAAGCATGGTGCCTATCGCTACAGTGAGGATGGTTCCACACAGGTGCTGATGTGTGCCTATGCCTTCAATGATAGGGAGATCTCTATATGGCAATCTCATGAGAGCTCTATACCTGCAGAATTAAGAGAGGCACTGGAAGATCCGGGTGTTATCAAACATGCCCACAATGCTAATTTTGAGCGACTGATCACCCAGAATGTCATTGGTATCCCTGCCCCACCTAAGCAGTACAGATGCAGTGCAGTTCTGGCACGCTCACTGGGTCTGCCGGGACAGCTTGGCAATCTCTGCAAGGCAATCAAGATCGATGCCGAGCATACAAAACTGGCAAGCGGCACCCGGCTCATCAACAAGTTCTCCAAACCCTATCGAGATGGTCGCCGGAACCACACGACCGACCCTGAGGATTGGCAGCAATTTGTCGATTACTGCATCCGTGATGTAGAGGCAGAGCGTGCTGTCTACAACAAGCTGAAAAAATGGGATCTCTCCGATAGTGAGTGGGTGCTCTGGTTTTTAGATCAAAGAATCAATGACAGGGGCCTCCCCGTGGATCTAGAGTTGGTCAATGCCGTACAGGAGATGGATAGAGAGCATCGGGAGTATGCCATTGTACGACTCTCCGAGATTACCGGACTGGCAAACCCCAACAGTCGTGACCAGTTACTTGAATGGCTTAATGACCATGACGCCAATCTAAAAGGATTGCGCAAACAGGATGTGGAGAGTGCCCTTATTAGAGACCTCCCTCCCCTTGTCACCGAGACGCTGCATTTAAGAAAAGAGACAGCTCTAGCCAGTGTGAAGAAGTTTCAGGCTTTTATCGATCGCACATCAATAGATGGCCAGCTCAAGGGATCATTGATGTTCAATGGTGCTGCCCGCACTGGAAGATGGGCGGGACGTGGAGTGCAGATCCAGAATCTGAGCAGAGGCAGTGTAAAGGATATCGACACTGCCATTGGGGCCGTAAAGGCCAGAGACCACGAGTGGCTACAATCCCTCTATTCAAATGTACCAGCAACTCTAGGCTCACTCACCCGCCCTGCCATCTGTGCGCCTGACGGGAAGGTACTTGTGGTATGCGACTACTCATCGATTGAGGCACGGGTACTCCCCTGGCTGGCAAAGGATGAGAAGACGATGGAGATATTCCGCTCAGGGCGAGATATCTACAAAGAGGCAGCAAGTGGCATCTACAACCTGCCGGCAGACCAGATCAACAAGGAGCAGCGTTTTATTGGAAAGATCAGCGTGCTGGCCTGTGGTTACCAGGGGGGTGCAAATGCCTATAAATCCATGTCCGCTAACTATGGCGTGGAGATTGAGGAGGAGAAAACCAAACAGATTGTCTCCGCATGGCGCCAAGCCAACCCCAGCATTACCCAACTCTGGCTGGCAGTTGAGCGAGCGGCCAAAGTCACTGTCATTCAGAGAGATTCTTGTATGGTAAGAAGCGCGATGGGTATGACTTGCGTTACATTCAGCTACGACCATCCATTCCTGCGCTGCACCCTCCCCTCTGGTCGAGCAATCAACTACTACAAACCCAAGATTGAGAATGTGCAATCTCCTTGGGGGATACGTGAGCAGCTCACCTTTGAGGGCACCAACACTTATACCCGCAGATGGGAGCGTGTCCCTACCTTCGGTGGCAAGCTGGTGGAAAACATCGTGCAGGCCATATCCAGAGACCTGCTGGCTCACGCCCTACTGCTTGTAGACCAGACAGGCATGGAGATTGTTGGTCATGTACATGATGAGATCATCTGTCTGGCTGACAATGAGGATGAGACTGCGCTGAACCAGTTGACCCGGCTAATGACCACAAACTCTGAATGGGCAGATGGTCTGCCTCTCCGCGCGGAAGGCTGGATTGGCAAGAGGTATCGCAAGTGATGCTTGATCAAACCAATCTCCACCCATACCAGCAGAAGGCAGCTGATTACATCATCGACAAAGGATCAGCAATGCTGGCCCTAGATTGTGGACTAGGCAAAACCATCATCACCCTGACTGCACTGGAGATGATGTGTGCTCTTGGAATAAGCAGAAAGATCCTGATCCTCGGCCCACCCAGAGTTGCTGCCCATGTCTGGAGCGATGAGGTAAAGAAGTGGAAACATACAAAGCATATAAAAGTGACCCCATTGGTTGGATTGCCCTCCAAACGGTCTCAATTGCTGGAGCAGAAGTCAGATATCTACACTATGAGCTATGACCTGCTCCCATGGCTGGTAGAGCTGTTTGGCAAGAAATCGTGGCCATTCGATACCGTAATTCTCGACGAGAGCAGCATGGTGAAGAACCACAGTACCCGTAGGTTCAAGTCCCTACGCAAGGTGCGCGGGAAGATTGATCGGGTAATTTGCCTATCTGGAACTCCTGCCGCCAATACCCTGATGTCGCTCTGGAGCCAGTTCTGGCTGATCGACCAGGGAGAACGACTCGGCAAGACCTTCACTGGATTTCGTGATCGCTACTACACCTCCGACCACAGGAGATGGAACTGGAAGCTGCGTCCTGAGGCTGATACGCAGATCCATAAAGCAATTGAGGATCTGTCAATCTCGATGAGTGCTGAGGATTACCTGCAGCTACCAGATCTTATCGTTAATCGGATCACCATCTATCTGCCCACCAAGGTAAAGAATCAATACAGGGAGTTGGAGCGGGAGTTTCTGATCTCAATCTCCAGAGAGACTGACATTACAGCCATCAACTCCGCCGTACTCTCGAACAAGCTTAGGCAGCTCGTTAATGGCTGCGTATACGATGAAAATGGTAAGTGGCATGAGATTCATCCGGCCAAGATTGATGCGCTGGAGGAGATTATTGAGCAGTCCGGTGGCTCCGTATTGATCTTCTATGAGTATCGATCAGATGCAGTCCGTATTAAGCAGAGATTCAAAGAGGCAGTCGATGTGAAAGAGACTGGTGCAATCGAGCGGTGGAACCGGGGAGAGATCCCGATCTTGATTGGCCACTTTGCCTCCATGAGCCATGGCCTCAACCTACAACACGGTGGCCATACCATGGTCTTCTTCACTCTCCCCTGGAGCAATGAACTCTACCTGCAGGCTATTGGAAGGCTGCACCGTCAGGGACAGAGCAAGACAGTCATCTGTCACCACCTGATCGCTGATGGAACGATTGATGAGAAGGTATCAATAGCACTACAGAACAGGCAAACCGTACAACAGGCACTGCTGGAGTCCATGAAGGAGGCGGCATGACTCAATTAGGCAAAAAAATAATACAATCTACTAATCAAGAGTGGTTCTTCGGTGATTCTGACAGTTAAAAAACTAGCAGATCAGATGAATCTTCACCCCAACTCTCTTATGCGACTAGCAAGAGAGCTTAAGATTCCAGCGGGAAAAATCAGTGGCACCTGGTACTTCATACAAGGTGATGTTGAAAATGCAATCCGTGCCGCTTATGATGAATCAGTTGCTCGGGACGACTCGCATGAACCTAGAGAGGATATAACATGCGAATATATACGAACAACAAAGGAAACCTCGGTTACGACGTTAGATACGGACCATCAGGACCAGGCCAGCGGCGAGTACGAAAGATTACTGAGCACGTCAAAGGTCAAGAAGATCAGGTCGTAATCAAGGCTGCCGCAGTTCTTTTACAACTAGAGAGAGAAGCAAGAGAAGAGACCGGAGAGATCCGTCAAACTTTTACCTGGGGAGAGGCGGTTGTCCGTTTTATCCGGGAAAAACGTCTCGATGGGAAAGCAGACCTGATTGGTGATATGGGCAAGTTCAAATGGATGGACCAAACCATTCCTGGTGTTAAGGAGTTGAAGCTAGAGGATTTCACCCGTTACTGGATTGATCAGCACATAAGGGAGCCTCTACGCATTAAGGGGCTAGCCAAAGCTACGATCAATAAATACCTAGTATTGATAGGATCAGTTCTGAAGCTGGCATCTACCGAGTGGGAAACCAAAACTGGATATACCTGGCTAGAGCGGCCCCCACAGATTAAAAAAGAGAAGCTCTCCAAAAAGGATAAAACCCGAATTAGATGGTTGACCAGACAGGAGGCTACAAGGCTTGTCAAAGAACTCCCTGACCACCTTTCGCTACCATTCCGTTTTGGTTTAAATACTGGACTGCGGGCAACTAATATCCGTGAGTTGGAGTGGGAGCAGGTAGATATGGTGAGAAAGGTCGCTTGGGTACATCCTGACGAGGCTAAGGCTGGTAATGCTATTGCATTTCCTTTGAATGAAGAGGCGATGGAAATCATTCGCAGTCAAATAGGAAAACACCAACGGTATATTTTTAGTTACTGCGGAAAGATGCGGAAGACCAAATATTCTTCAAAGGCCTGGATGTTGGCACTTGATCGTGCTGGTCTGAGGAAATATACCTGGAAATCCAAACCCAAAGGGTGGCGTCCCAGCTTTCAGGATCATGAATATAAATATGATGATCTACGATGGCATGATGCAACCCGTCATACTTGGGCGACCTGGCATGTAATGGCCGGCACTCCACTGGAAATTTTGCAGGAATTGGGTGGTTGGTCGAGTACCTTGATGGTGAAGAGATATGCTCATTTCACCACTGGTCATCTTCAAAAATATGCCGGAAATGTTCTGAAAAGTGTGGATTTTGGTTAGAAAAGTACTACATCTGACCAATTCACAATGCCGTGAGGCAATTTCGGGGCAACGACCCCCGGATTTTTTGGGGCAAAAAAATAAGGCAGCCTAAAAAGACTGCCTTATCAATTACTTATTTGGTGGGTGCTGCAGGGATCGAACCTGCGACCCTCGCCTTGTAAGGGCGAT
>CALEHW010000044.1 GCA_937877715.1 uncultured Methylophaga sp.
TCGGGTTCGGGCTCTGGCTCGGGCTCGGGCTCGGGCTCTGACTCTGGCTCTGGTTCGGGCTCTGGCTCGGGCTCTACAAGAACCACATCACCCTCAGATGGCAAGGCTGTTTCCAGCTGTTTTTCGGCAATGACAACCATCTCAAACTCACTTAAACTCTCTATGAGTTCAAGTGGTTTTTGATGGGTTAAGAGTGCAGCAGCAAATGCGCCATGCACTGTCAAAGAGACAATGGCAGCCATTACCGCATGAATGTTGCGTGAAATATCCACAATCTGACCTCATGTCATTTCCTATGCATCACCAGCTATGGTGAGAACATAAGAAAAGCTGGATACTACAGCACTTCTACTTGGTTCAGATTGATTGCAACATGTGGCCACACCATAACTTCTGGCCACAATGGGATATATTTTTCTGCTTGTGCTACGAACACTAGAATCACCTCAATTCCACTGATGCAGCTGAAAACAACTCCACCACTGGATCGTTAATTTGATATACAGCCATATCACCCACAACTACAAATAGTTGGGCTAATACAACAACAGCTCCAAATTAACTAAAGAGAGGAGGTCCTCGGATGGGCAGTGACTCCAGAAAGATTCCTGTTTGGAAGCTTATCTGGACTGATGGCAAACCGTAGTGACGGTTTTCAAGGAAGGCAAAGAGTGTCTCTACTTCCTGGCTGACGGTATCGGTTGAGACCAGATTAAATAAGCAATAGGGGCACTCAACTACAGTTGCTGTCTCACTATTTTGATTATTATCCAGATCAATCCATACTGTTTTGTACCCCTGTACAGTACAAAACGTATCAAAATAACCATTCTGGTCTGGATCAGATGTGGCAGCCAGAATTGCTGGCGAGAAGAGCTGAAACAGCATAACCCAAAGGATCGTACGAGCAATCCTGATTGCATTAATATGAGCCACAATGTTCATAGCTACTAACTGATAATCTGCCTGATATTAGATAGAGAAATTTAAGTAGGTGCTGATTCTATTGTCGCGATAGTAAATTGTCTATTGATCCAAATCAATTAATGCAACTAATTCCCAGCACAGGGGTGTTAATGTTGGCTACAAATCTTGAGGTTGTATGTTTCTTACTGGCTGTTCTCGGAAGGATCGTATCTACCGACAAGAAGTCTGGAGTAGCCGCTCACACATTTTCCGACATCAACCGGTTCCAGATCTTAACCACCTGCTGACGCTCTGTTGTAAATTCACTCTCCGGGACAATTGCCTTCTGGTTCTGTAACGAGAGGTGGTAAGTTCGTCTGCGATAGCGGCGATAGTGTTCCATCAGAAGTGTCGCCTCTTCACTGCTTATGCGTCCATCTTTGGCCAGCTGCTCCAGCAGACGGATATTGTCTGTCCACTCCGTCAGTGATGGGTATTGCTTTGCCCAGCGCAGCACCAGATATTGGACCATAAACTCGATATCCACCATCCCCCCAGCCATCTGCTTGAGGTGAATCTCTCCCTCTCCACACTGCCCCAGTGAGCTACGCATCTTCTCACGCATCTCGCAGACTTCATGGCGCAATTTTTCGGGATCTCTCTGCTGGCTCAGAATCTCTCTGCGAATCGCCTCAAATTCTGTTTTTGCCTGCTTCCCTCCCATGATCACACGGGCTCGCACCAGAGCTTGGTGCTCCCAAGTCCAGGCCTCTTCCTTTTGATAGCTGCGAAAGCCCTCCATATCCACAACCAGTAGGCCAGAGTTCCCATGGGGGCGCAGACGTGGATCGATCTCATATAGCCGTCCACTCATGGTGCGTGTACTGAGCATGTGGATCATGCGCTGTACTAGTCGAGCATAGAACTCCCGGCGGCTGGCAGGGCGCTGCTTGCGACTAAAGGGCTCCTCTGGTGATCCGGTGTGGAGAAAGACCAGATCAAGATCAGAGCCATATCCCAGCTCGATTCCTCCCAGCTTGCCGTATCCAACTACCACGAAGCCGGGTTCACTGAGACTTTCTGAGCGCTTGCGTGGTTGACCAAGACGCCTTGTCCACTCTCTCCATGAGAGCTTGTAACAGTAGTGCACCACGCTCTCGGCAAGCCAGGTCAAGGCATCACTTACCTTCATGGTCGGCAGCTGGTCCATTACATCAACTGCCGCTACCCTGGCCATATGGCGGTGCTGGAAGTGGCGCAACAGCTCCATCTGCTGCTCCAGATCATCCCCATCTACCCTCCCCCCCAGCAGTGACAGCTCCTCCACCATCGATTGACAGTTAGCGGGAAGGAAGAGGTTGCGCGGGTCCATCAGCTCATCAAGCAGGGCCGGGGTCTGTGCAAGCTGTCCGGCAATCCACTCGCTCTTCTGCAACAGAAACAGCAGGTGCTCCAGGGTCGCATGGTTTTCTGCCAGCAGCATAAAGTATACCGAGCGCCGCCCGATTGACTCCACCAGCGAGACTGCCCGCTCTAGGCTCTGGTCTGCATCACTCTGTTTGGTGGCCGCCTCAATCAGTAGTGGCATCAACCGGTCCAGCCGCTCTCTCCCCTCACGGCTCATCGACTGAACGGGGGAGGAGTCTTGCAGCTGTTGCAACAGCAGCAGAACCTTTCCGGTATCTTCAAACCACTCCGAGAGCCGCTCAATCAGCTGCTGGGGTAGCTCCCCATCTTCCTGCTCAGACCAGATCTGCTGAAACAGCTGCACCTCTGTTGGGGCGCCCTCTTCATCCGGAACCGCAAACAGCCTCTCAAACTGTCGCTGAACCTGGTTACGGTGCCGCTCCAGCTGGTCATAAAATTGTTCCCAGCTCTCAAACCCCATCGACTCCGCCAGCAGCGCCCGCCGCTCCTCGCTGGATGGGAGACGCTGGGTCTGCCGATCCTCATACTCCTGCAGACGATGCTCACCATTGCGCAGAAAAATATAGGCTGCGGTCAGTGCCTGCTCATCCTCGACGCTAATCTCTCCCCGTTCGGCCAGTAGCGGCAATACACCAAGAATGGGCCGCACCTGTAGCTCCGGCTCTCTCCCTCCCCGCACCAGCTGAAAGGCCTGGCCGATAAACTCAATCTCGCGGATCCCCCCGGGCCCCAATTTCAGGTCATCCTCCATCCCTTTTTTGCGCACCTGACTGGAGATCATCCGCTTCATCTCACGGAGAGATTCGAAGGCGCTGTAATCAATGTAGCGACGGTAGATAAAGGGGCGCAGCAGATTGATGAGTTGCTCTCCGGAGTCACGATCACCCGCGACCGCCCGCCCCTTGATCCATGCATAACGCTCCCAGCTACGGCCGTGCAGCTGGTAGTAATCTTCCATTGCATCAAATGAGGAGACTAGAGAGCCGCTCTCTCCAAAGGGGCGCAGCCTCATGTCGACACGAAAGACAAAACCGTCTGCTGTTTTATTGTTGATGGCACGAATCAGGCGCTGCGCCAGATGGGCAAAGAATTCCCGGTTGCTGATCCAGGGACGACGGCCCCTGGTCTCACCATCCTCTGGATAGGCAAATATCAGGTCGATATCGGAGGAGAAGTTGAGCTCACTGGCTCCCAGCTTTCCCATTGCAACCACCACCATCTGCTGTGGCCTGCCACTCTGCTCTCCCTTTGGGGTCCCCTCCTCCGCACACTGCCACTTGTAGAGCAGGCTCAGCGTATTGGAGAGTACCGCATCTGCCAGGGCTGAGAGATCTCGAACGGTTGTATGGTAGTCGGCCCATCCGGCAAGATCTCGCAGGGCAATCCGTACCATCTCTTCACGCCGAAAGTGTCGTAGTAGCTTTGAGAGTTGTTGATCGTTCTCAACCGGGGCCTCGGCACCTGTTCTGCCTCGTAGCCGGTTGGCAAGCTGCTCCTGGTAGTGCCCCTCCTCGATATCATTCAGCAACCGCCCTGACTCTAGCAGTCTCTCCAGCAACTCCGGGTCCTGTCGACAGCTATCCTCAACAAAGGGGCTAAACCTGAACAGCTCCCGGATAGTAGAGAGTGATGGCACTGGATCTAGCGTCGGCTTTGTGATCCGCCAGACGCCATGGCAATTCGCCTCTCCCTCTGCTCGCTCAACAGGATGCGGCGCAGATCTGCAGTTGCCTGATAGAAATATTTGCGCTCAGCAGTCGTGGGCTTTTTGATTCGAGGCAGCGCAACCTTCATTGCATCCTTGTACTCTCCATCCTCTCTGAACTCATAGTGCAGATGGGAGCCTGTTGCCAATCCGGTACTTCCAACATAGCCGATAATCTGCCCTTGGTGTACAGCTCTTCCCGGCTTGATTCCCCGTGCAAAGCGAGAGAGATGGGCATAGACAGTGGTGTATCTACCACCGCTGTGCTCAAGAAAAACAACCTTGCCATAGCCGTTCTGATACTCCCTCTTCTGCACCACTCCATCTGCCGTCGCCATCACCGGAGTTCCTTTTCTGGCAGCAAAATCTGTCCCGCGGTGGGGACGATATACCTTCAGCACGGGGTGAAACCGTCGCAACGTAAAGTGCGAGCTAACCTTTACATTCTTTAGCGGGTTACGCAAAAAATCTGTCCCCAGTGGCTCGCCGGAGCCGCTATAAAAGCGGGAGATCCCGCGACGGTTGGTGTGACGAATTACCCGTATCGGTTCTCTGCGGCTATTCAGCTCTGCCGCGAGAAGCTTGCCACCACGTAGTGAGCCGCTCTTGCCGGGCTGAAAAACTGCCGTGAAGTGGTCTCCCTTCTGGATGTCTCGGCGAAAATCTATCTGCTCACCAAACAAGGCCTCCAGTTTTCGTATCTGTAGATTTGGAATCCCTGCCCTCTGTGCAGTCTGCGAAAAAGTCTTCTTAATCCTGCCGCTGCGAATAACCCAACGGCTGGTGGCCGCTTCTGATTCAGACCGCTCGGCACTCTTTTTCACCACCTGTCTGGATGGCGTCACCGCCGGCGCCGGAGAGACGGCAGCATCTGCCAGAATGGCCGTTGTTGTAAGTTGTGTTGTCTGCTGCGCCACACACCCCGACATAAGAAGTAGCAGTGTCGCCAGTGCAGTAGAGAAAAAGAGTTTCAAAATAAGGAGCCTGTATTAAAACCAGCTTCCCAGTATACCTCCAGCAACCAGCCCCATCAAATACTCTCACCCGGTGAGAGCTCCTTGATCTTGCGGGTCAGGGTGTTTCTGCCCCACCCCAGCAGGCGTGCTGCCTCTTGCTTTTTTCCGGCAGTGTGTTGTAGTGCGGCCTCAATCAGTATCTTCTCCATGGTCGGCACCACTTGCTGCAGCAGACCCTCATCATTCCTGCCGAGATGCTCTCTGATCCACTGCTCCAGAGCCGCCTCCCATCCTCTACTGTCTGCCTCACTACTTATTTTCAACTCGGGTGGTAGATCGTCCATGCAGACCTTTCTGGTTGGAGCCATAACCGTGATCCAGCGACATGTGTTCTCCAGTTGGCGCACATTGCCCTGCCACTCCAATCCAGAGATATAACTCATGGTCTCTGGCAGCAGCTCCTTCTCCTCCACCTCAAGCTCTCGGGCAGCTAGCCGCAGAAAGTGGTTGGCCAACAGGGGAATATCCTCTCTGCGCTCACGCAGGCGGGGAACATGAATACGAATCACATTAAGGCGATGGTAGAGATCCTCCCGAAAATCACCAGAGTCAACTGCAGCCTCAAGATTCTGGTGTGTGGCTGCAATTATCCTCACATCTGCCTGGATCGGGGCATGCCCACCTACCTGATAAAATTCACCCTCGGAGAGCACTCGCAGCAATCTGGTCTGGGTCTCCAACGGCATGTCGCCAATCTCATCCAGAAACAGGGTGCCTCCCTCTGCCTGCTGGAAGCGCCCCTTACGCATCGCATTGGCCCCGGTAAATGCCCCCTTTTCATGGCCAAAGAGCTCTGAATCCATCAGATCTTTTGGTACTGCCGCCATATTCAGTGCAATAAATGGCTGCTCTGCACGTGGGCTGTGGCGATGCAACGCCTGGGCCACCCGCTCCTTTCCCGTGCCCGACTCGCCATTGATCAAGACTGTCATATTGGAGTGTGCCAATCTGCCGATGGCGCGAAACACCTCCTGCATCGCAGGTGACTCTCCGATGATATCCATCGTCGCCTCCTGTCTTTCTGTACGCACCCCTTGTTTACTGCGTGCCTGCTCTACTGCCCGCCGGGTCAGCCCTATCGCCTCTTCAATATCAAAAGGCTTCGGGAGATACTCGAAAGCACCGCCCTCATAGGCGGAGACGGCACTATCCATATCTGAGTGGGCAGTCATTATGATTACCGGAAGCTCAGGATAGTGCTCGCCAATCTCTTTTAGCAGAGCCAATCCATCAATACCGGGCATCCGTATATCGGTGACGATCACATCCGGACTCTCCTGTTGCAGGCGATCCAGAACCTCGTTACCATCACTGAAGCTTGTAACGCTCATCCCCGCCTTCTGCAGGGCCCGCTCCAGTACCCAGCGGATGGACTGGTCATCGTCAATAACCCAAATGTCGCCATTATCTTGTTGCATCTCTCTATTCCTCCAGTGGAATCAGAAGGGTAAATATTGTCTTCTCGGGGTTGGATTGGCACTCAATAACTCCTCCATGGCGATGGATGATCGACTGCGCAATCGACAGGCCCAATCCGGTACCCTCAGCTCGCCCTGTCACCATCGGCAGAAAGATACTCTTCTGCAGCTCCTCGGAGATGCCGGGTCCATTGTCCTCAATCTCCAGGCTACAGACCAGGCGATGGTGGTTGTGGCCGATAGTTACCTGACGCCGTATCCGTGTCCGTAATCGAATCTCCCCACTATTTTTCAGACTCTGCGCCGCATTCCGCACAATATTCAGCAGGGCCTGAATCAGCAGATTACCATCTGCAACAAGGTCCGGAATGCTGGGGTCATAATCCCTCTGGATCTGTAGCGGTGCATCCCCTGCCTCCACCATAACCAGGGTGCGAACCCGCTCTAACAGCTCATGAATATTGGTCTCCCTCAGTTGCGGGGGGCGATTAGGGCCCAACATTCTGTCCAGCAACAGCTGCAACCGATCGGCCTCACCAATAATGACCTCGGTATACTCTCTGAGCGACCGGTCGTTAAGCTCACTCTCCAGTAGCTGGGCAGCACCCCTCAGGCCACCCAGCGGATTCTTGATCTCGTGCGCCAGCCCCCTCAACAGATCTGCCGATGCTTGGGTCTGATTAAGCAGGTGCTCCTCATTCATCAGCCGTAACTGCTGATCCATCCGCTGCAGCTCAACCACTGTCCGTTGACCCTGTTGTTGCCACAACAGTGGAGACAGGGTGCAGTCCACAATGATCTTCTCTCCACCAGGCAGCCTGAGCTCCACCTCACGCTCTGTATAGGGGTGGTTGGTCTCCATGATACGTTGCAGGCCCTCTGCCATTTCACAGCGTATGTCCACAATCTCCGTCAGCAACAGACCAACAGCTTTTTTTGCACTGACCCCCAGCAACATCTCTGCAGCGGAGTTGAGAAAATGGAGACGCTGTCGCTCATCCACAACCAGCAAGGCAATGGTTGTGTGGTCAACAACAAGCTCGGAATAGGACGAAGATGAATCCATGGCTCCTAAAGTTAATGCAATGGTTGTACCAGCTCCGGAGCACAGCATCCGGAACACCCATGATAATGGTTGAAAAACAATTGGTTACCCGTGTGCGGCTGATGACATAGAGGCAACCTCACGGACCACCACCAACCGTTTGCGCACCATTATGGTGCAATTGCCTGACGATAACAAATCAGTCACATTAAAAAAGCCCCTCCTGCAAGCAGAAGGGGCTTTTCCTGATTTGAATTGCTACAGATTTAGACGCTGTAGTACATATCAAACTCAATCGGATGGGTGGTCATACGCACACGAGTCACCTCTTCCATCTTCAGATCGATGTAACTTTCGATAAAGTCTTCCGTAAATACATCACCCTGCGTCAGATAATCATTATCCTCAGCAAGTGCATCAAGTGCCTGCTCAAAGGAGTGACATACGGTTGGAATCTCCGCCGCCTCTTCTGCCGGCAGGTCATATAGATCCTTGTCCATCGCCTCACCTGGATCGATCTTGTTCTTGATTCCATCAAGGCCGGCCATCAACATGGCAGCAAATGCCAGGTATGGATTTGCTGTTGGATCAGGGAAACGAACCTCAACACGGGTAGCCTTGGGTACCGGTACAAAAGGAATACGAATAGAGGCTGAACGGTTACGGGCAGAGTAGGCCAGCATTACTGGTGCCTCAAAGCCTGGAACCAGACGCTTGTAGGAGTTAGTTGATGCATTAGTGAATGCATTCAATGAACGGGCGTGCTTGATGATTCCGCCAATGTAGTAGAGCGCATCCTGAGAGAGGCCACCATACTTGTTGCCAGAGAAGATATTCTTTCCCTTCTTGGCGATTGACTGGTGTACATGCATACCGGTTCCGTTATCACCAACAATTGGCTTGGGCATAAAGGTTGCGGTCTTGCCGTAGGCGTGTGCAACATTATGCGTTACATACTTGAGGATCTGAACCTCATCCGCCTTCTTCACCAGTGAGTTGAATGCTGTCGCAATCTCATTCTGGTTTGCGGTTGCAACCTCATGATGGTGCGCCTCAATGACAAGACCCATATCTTCCATAACCAGAGACATTGCGGTACGGATATCCTGAGTAGAGTCAACTGGAGGTACCGGGAAATAACCACCCTTGACGCCGGGACGGTGTCCCATATTTCCGCCTTCGTATACCTTCTCTGTATTCCAGGATGCCTCTTCAGAATCAACCTTGCAGAAAGAACCACTCATGTCTGAGCCCCAACGGACATCATCGAAGAGAAAAAACTCTGGCTCAGGACCGAAATATGCAGTATCACCAACCCCTGTAGACTTGAGGTACTCCTCGGCACGATAAGCCACAGAGCGTGGGTCACGCTCGTAACCCTCCATGGTTGCGGGTTCAACGATATTACAACGGATAATGATTGTTGGCTCTTCGTAGAATGGATCCAGCATTGCGGTATCGGCATCTGGCATCAGAATCATGTCCGATTCATTGATCCCCTTCCAGCCCTCGATGGATGAGCCATCGAACATCTTGCCGGTCTTGAAGAATGCCGTATTAACCTCTGCTGAAGGAATTGTTACGTGCTGCTCCTTGCCCTTGGTATCTGTAAAACGGAGATCAACGAACTTGGCGTTGTCCTCTTTTATGAGTTTGAGTACTTTCTGAGACATTAATGACTCCCCTGATTCAATGTAAAACATGAGTTGAGGGCGGCCACTACCCTGTGGCCAGCCCCTGTAAAAAATTAATCTTTCGAATGCAGAGCATTCTCTGAATTCGAATAGAACCGTTGATTATATAGCATAAAGCGTGCCGATCGTATAAGCAGCTGATCCTGCTTGAGACTTTTTATAACACACACACAAAACGGATACTTTACGCACTGTTTTGGGGCGCTTTTTACCCGCTCGCACCAGTGTGGTGCGGACTGCCCTGCAAGTTGTTGTTTAGCTACCCACCTTAATCACAATCCGCACCTCTCTCCCCTCCTGGCTTTTCTCCAATACGGCGTGGCCATTGATCCGACACCAGGCCGGTATATCGTTCAGTGCACCAGGATCAGAGGATATAACCTCTAGGTGGTCCCCCAGACTCAGCTCCTCTACCCTGTCCTGGGCACGAATTACCGGCATTGGACAGAGCAGGCCTCGGGTATCGATGGAAAAATTGGCCATTCAGACGGCTCCTATATGTACCAGCTCTTCTCAATATCGCTCGGAGAGATTGGTGCCACCTTGATCTCTCGGCTAGCTCCATCCATCTCTCTAATCTCTACGGTAACCTCATCTGCACTCTTCCCCTTGCCGAAACGGGCGGTAATCCGGCCAGCCAGAATCAGATCCTCCTCACTGGCCTCCCCATCGATCAATACCAGGGGACCGGGAAAGTCTGTTGTTCTCATGCTGATGTATCGGTTTCTATAGCCCTGAAGAAAGTGGTTTTCTCCCTCTTCTCGAGAGACGATCATTTTGAAGTTGTCCCGTGGACGCAGGTGACGGCCAACCTTGAGCAGCATGATGTCATCCATCTCATAATCACGACTGCCTCGCGCCTTCCAGAGATCAACCAGCTTGACCGAGTAACTCTCATCGGTAAGAAAACAGCATCCGCCTGCCGGGGTTGCGTAATCCTTAAAACCGAACTGCTTGGCCAGCGCCATCTGTGGCTTGCGTGTACGGCCACTGAAATCATATAGGGTTTCACGATCCAGCCACCCCTCTCTTTCAGGTAATGTTGGTGGAAGGTTTTTTGCACATAGTGGGCGCACCAGAAGGTCATCAGCGCCCGATTCGCCAGATACCACCGGCATCGTATCCTTGCGCTGTGACATCGGACGCTGCCCTACTACCTCTCCGGTGGCGATAAAATCAAACTGATGTTTATGCATCCACTCCAGCGCCTTCTTTACCATAAAGATTTTGCAGTCAAGACAGGGGTTCATATTGGCGCCATATCCATGCTTGGGGTTCAATAAAACGTCCTTGTACTCCTCCACGATATCAACAATGTGAAGTTTGATCCCCAGCTGTTCGGCAACCCAGAGTGCGTTGTTGCGTTTGTCTTTTTTCTGGTCTTTCTTGCGGATGGCGTGGGTATGCCCCTCCACACAGAAGCCGGTATAGAAATTGATTCCCTCGACATGAATACCCTGCTCCTGGAGTACGCGTACTGCCAGCATGGAATCCAGTCCACCTGAAACCAATACTGCCGCTTTTTTTGCTTCTGACATCAAATATCCCGGTTCAAACAGTAATAAGGGCGCATTCTACCCGAATCCACGCCTGAAAATTGAATATAGAGCGTGGATTCAGGTTCTGGCAGATGGCTGTCAATTGATACCTCTTTCACGGATAATGCCTGCTCATCCCCCACAACACTGTCGGCTCAAATCATGAAAAAAACATTCTCGCTAACCCACCCCAAGAAGACGAAGCCTCGTCTTGTTGAGCCCATCAAACATGAAATCAGAAAATACATTAAAAGGGAGCGCAAAAAAAGCCTGCCTGATGGGGTTGATTATTGGGACTTTGACTGCAAATTTGGGGATGATGCGGCAAGCAGCGTCCTCATTCACCTCTCTGAGATTGATAAACAGATTGCCGAGGCCGAGTCCAAAACGCTTGACTCATTCTATATAGAGATTTTGGCAAAACCTGGCTATCGCACCAAAAAACCGGCGACAAAAACCGATTCAGACTAGCTGCCCAGTTCAGACAGGTTTCAATGAAAAAAGAGATCGAACTGCTGGCACCTGGTGGTGATATTGACTCCATCAAGGCGGCTATCCTGGCTGGAGCGGATGCTGTCTATTGTGGGCTGGAGCGATTCAATGCTAGAAACCGGGCAGAAAACATAACACTTGATAACCTTAACGGGATTGTCCGACTTGCCCACAGAAATAGCTGTGAAATCTTTCTAACCGTCAACATCATCATAGTGGAGAGCGAAATACCTGCTCTTGTGGGGATGCTGAATAGGGTGGTCAAGATCGGAATTGATGGAATTATTGTTCAGGATTTGGGGCTGCTCTACCTACTCTCCAGATATTTTCCAACCCTCAAGGTTCATGCCTCCACGCAGCTGACAACCCACAACCCGGGCCAGATAAAATTCCTGCGTCATTTGGGTGTTGCCAGAGTAAACCTCTCCAGAGAGCTGAGCCTTGATGAGATAAAAGAGTTGAGCTCCGTTGCACATGAGAACAGGTTGCTGACCGAGGTATTTGTTCACGGCTCCAACTGCATCTCCTTTTCAGGTCTCTGCTACATGAGCTCACTGCATGGTGGAAATTCTGGCAACCGTGGTCGCTGTAGCCAGCCCTGTAGAGACCAGTATCTGACTACTGCCGAGGGAATGAACTTCCCTCTGAACATAAAAGACAACTCAGCATATTCCGATCTTGATGCACTCTATGATGCTGGAATTGACTCCATCAAGATTGAGGGCAGGATAAAGAAATACCATTATGTATATACCGTGGTAGACACCTGGAGAAAGCAGCTACAGCAGTTCTATAGCCAGGGCACAACAAGCAGTGATGATAGCAGCCTGCGCAAGGTGTTTAACCGTGACTTCTCAAACTCGTTTTTACGGGGCTCCATCAGCAACCAGATCTTTATTGATAACCCACGAGACAACTCGGCACTACATCGCTCCAGACAATATAGTGGCTCAACTACCAAGGGTTTAACGGTCGCTAAAAAAGAGCTCTATGAACTGAAAACAGAGATTATCGAGAGCGTCCAAGAGAGGATTAACACCTTAAGTATCGAACAAGCACCTCTGCGAATCACCGTCTCTGGCAGCGCCAATAAGCCTCTGCAACTCTTTGTTGAAACTCCTGAAAGCACATTCACCGTCTCCTCAGACACCAAGCTGAAATATATCGTTAATCCTGCTGAAGATAACGATTCGCGACATAGCAATGGTAAAAAACCACCACAATATCTTGATCGTCAGTTTTTATTAAAACGGCTCAAGGCCATAAATGAGACTGAATATTTCATCGAGGATCTTGATCTAGAGAAGCTGCAGGAAGAGCTATCCATTCCTTTCAGCTCACTTACCCGGATAAAAAACGAGATTCTCTTTATTCTGAATGGCTCAAAAAAGAGTGCTGGTCCAGTTGAGATACCACCCCTGAAAGAGGCTGGCAGTGACAATGCTAAGCCATCTCTGTCGCTGTTGATCTCGTCACAAGATGATCTTTATCTCGCTGAGGATGGTGTTGCAGAGATCTATTTCCAGCTCCCCTCCACTATTCAACATAACCTCTCTCAACTAATTGAACTCTTCATGCACAACCCGAAGCTAATCCCATGGTTTCCGGCTCTGTTGATTGGTGAGGAGTACCATGCCGCAGTAGAGCTCCTTCATCAGCTGAAACCGGAGAAAATTGTTACCAACAACAGCGGCGTGGCCTACGAGGCGTATCGGAAGAAAATCCCATGGGTTGCTGGTCCCTACATGAACCTTGTCAACTCATTTAGCATGCTTTGCCTGAAAGAGAACTTTAGCTGTAGTGGTGCATTTGTCTCAAATGAACTTAATAAAAATCAGATAAAGAGGATCAAAAAGCCTGACGATTTTGATCTCTACTACAGCATATATCACCCTATCGTATTGATGACTAGCAGGGTTTGCATGTTCCACCCCGTGACTGGATGCGAGAAAAATATTGTTGATGACAGGTGCATTCAACGCTGTGAAAAATCCGCATCCATTACAAACCTTAAAGATGTCTCCTTTATTATTGATAAGGTAAAGGGGGGTTATCACTCTATCTACAATGAGTATGATTTTCTCAACACCGATGTTGTTGCAGATATACCCAATACATTTTCCAGCTTTCTCATTGACTTGAGAGATATAAAAACCAGCACAAGCACCAAGGTTGAGAAATCAGCCATTATTAGGCTCTTCAGAGGACTGCTCAACGGAGAGAGTGGATCAACAGACAAACTTCATCGGAGTATCTCTCTCTCAACCAAAACTCAATATATAAAAGGGATCTAAACCACCTGCCCCGCACACCACCCTGATGACCAGGCCCATTGAAAATTATATCCACCCAACCAGCCGGTAACATCAACCACCTCTCCAACAAAATAGAGGCCAGACTCCTTGCTGGACCCCATGGTTTTGGATGAGAGCTCATTACAATCCACACCTCCCAGGGTCACCTCAGATGTTCGATACCCCTCCGTACCATTGGGTCTGAGCTGCCAATCCTGTAACTGTCGTGCAACATCACTGAAACTGGTATGTGTCACCTCCTGCAATCTGGCGTCCACTATCTCTCTACCCAGTAATAACGGTGGGAGTCGTTTAGGTAGCAACTCTGCCAAGACAGTTCCCAGCTGGCTGTTGGGCTGGGCTGACTGTTTTGCAATCAAAAATTGTTCTACATCCGCGTCCGGCAACAGGTTAATGTGAACTGTCTCTCCTGGCCTCCAGTATGAGGAGATCTGTAAAATGGCGGGGCCACTCACTCCTCTGTGGGTAAACAGTACATTCTCTCTGAACTGATCGTCGCCTCTGCTGACAATACTATCCACAGCAATACCTGATAGGGCTGAAAACTTTTCCCGCTCCTCACTATGCAGGGTTAGTGGAACCAGACCCGCAGTAGTTGGCCATATATGGTGCCCAAACTGTTCCGCTACCCGATAACCCAAAGGAGTGGCTCCCATCTTTGGAATAGAGAGCCCCCCGGTGGCCATCACCAGTGAAGATGCCTGAAAATTCCCATGTGATGACTCTACAGTGAATCGGTCACCTTCCCTGCCGATGGTTTTGATCTCTCTCTGTAGACGTATATCCACCGCTGCACTTTCACATTCGGCAAGGAGCATATCGAGGATATCCCTGGCACTGTTGTCACAAAATAGCTGTCCATGATCCCTCTCATGGTATGGGATTCGATGCTGGTTCACCATGGCGATAAAGTCCCACTGGGTAAAACGGCTCAATGCAGATTTACAGAAGTGTGGGTTGTGGGATATATAGTTGTCCGCACTTACCTGCTGGTTGGTGAAATTGCAGCGCCCGCCTCCCGATACCAGAATTTTTTTGCCCGGCTTATCGGCATGATCCAGCACAATCACCTGGCGCCCACGCTTTCCTGCCTCTATTGCGCACATTAACCCTGATGCGCTGGCACCAATAATCAGTACATCTGTTTGAACGGTCTTGGACATAATGACCATAACTGTAATGGAGGTGGCCATGAGTGGGAAGTAGTGGTGCTATAATTCCCCCCTTTCAGAAAGAGAACAACCATCTTTTCGGGTTTTTCATGAACAACAACGACTCATCTACTTTTCAGGGGCTGATTCTTTCGCTTCAGAACTACTGGGCAGAGCAGGGATGTCTGCTTAATCAACCTTATGATATGGAGGTTGGGGCAGGCACCTTCCACCCAGCCACCTTCTTACGGGCTATCGGGCCAGAGCCCTGGAGTGCGGCCTATGTACAGCCCTCCCGTCGTCCAACCGATGGACGCTATGGCGAGAACCCCAACCGTCTGCAGCACTACTATCAGTTTCAGGTTGTTATCAAACCATCACCTCTGGAGATCCAGGAGCTCTATCTGGACTCTCTGCGGATGCTGGGGATTGATCCACTAGTACATGATATCCGTTTTGTGGAAGATAACTGGGAATCCCCTACCCTCGGTGCCTGGGGACTTGGCTGGGAGGTTTGGTTGAATGGCATGGAGGTGAGCCAGTTCACCTATTTCCAGCAGGTAGGCGGCCTTGACTGTCGTCCGGTAACAGGTGAGATCACCTATGGCCTGGAACGTATCGCCATGTACCTGCAAGGGGTGGAAAGTGTATTTGATCTAATCTGGACCGATGGACCACTCGGCAAGGTCACATATGGTGACGTCTTCCACCAGAATGAGGTGGAGATGTCCGCCTACAATTTCAAGCATGCCAATGTGGAGGAGCTGTTCCACCAGTTTGACAGCTGTGAATCTGAGAGCAAGAAGCTGATCGAGGCCGGCCTGTCACTGCCCGCATATGAGATGATGTTGAGATCATCCCACCTCTTTAATCTGCTGGATGCCAGAAACGCCATCTCGGTTACCGAGCGTGCCCGTTTTATTGGCAGAATTCGCGGTCTCTCGCGTGCTGTTGCACAGGCCTATTATGAACGCAGAGAGAGTCTAGGGTTCCCGATGTTAAATGGATCAGACCAACCGGCGGGGAATGAGTCATGAGCACTGAGAACTTTCTGTTCGAATTGGGCACAGAGGAGCTGCCGCCAAAATCACTGCGGACCCTGAGCGAGGCTCTGGGGCAAGAGGTAGAGGCTGGTTTAGAAAAAGCAGGTCTCAAATATGGCGAGGTTAGGCTCTATGCCGCACCTCGCAGACTGGCATTTACCATTGATGCCCTGCAGACAAAACAGGCTGATCGTGAGACCGAAAGAAAAGGGCCTGCTGAGGCTGCTGCGTTTGATGCCGATGGAAACCCAACCAAGGCTGTAATGGGTTTTGCCCGCTCCTGTGGGGTTGAGGTTGCTGAGCTGGACAGAGTTGAGACCCCAAAAGGGGTCTGGATGAGCTATCAGATAAAATCCAAGGGCGAGTCCACTGCTGAGCTGCTACCAGCAATTATTCAAACCGCTCTGGATCGGCTCCCTATTCCCAAAAGGATGCGCTGGGGCGACTCTGATGCCGAGTTCCTGCGCCCGGTCCACTGGGTTGTTGCCCTGTTGGGGGATGCTGTTGTTCCAGTAACACTCTATAACATCACCTCTGGCAACCAATCTCAAGGACACCGTTTTCACCACCCTGAGAAAATTACCATCTCATCTGCCGGCAGCTATGCGACACAGTTGGAAAATGAGGGGATGGTACTGGCCGACACATCAGTAAGACGCGAGCGGGTACGCCAACAGGTTATCGATGTTGCGTCCGGGATTGGTGGCAGTGCCATTATTGACAGTGATCTGCTGGATGAGGTCACCGCGTTGGTAGAGTGGCCTGTTGCAATTGGTGGTAGCTTTGAGGGTCGCTTCCTGGAGGTACCTCAAGAGGCACTGATTGCATCAATGCAGGGGCACCAGAAATTCTTCCCGGTAGTGAATGGAGATGGAGAGTTGATGGCTCACTTCATAACCGTCAGCAATATTGAGAGCCGTGACCCAACAATGGTACAGAGTGGGAATGAGCGTGTAATTCGTCCACGACTGTCTGATGCTGTATTTTTCTGGGAGCAGGATCTGAGTCAACCACTCTCCTCGCATCAAGAGGGGCTGAAAAAAGTGGTCTACCAGGAGAAGCTTGGATCACTATTGGACAAGTCGGAACGGGTCGCCAAACTTGCTGCAACTATCGCGTCTGAGCTCGGTTCCAGTGTGGAATATGCGGAACGTGCTGCCATGCTGGCAAAATGTGATCTGTTGACCAATATGGTCAAGGAATTCCCGGAGCTTCAAGGTACCATGGGGCGTTACTACGGTGAGCATGATGGCGAGGCTACCGAGGTCGCTATCGCCATGGATGAACAGTACATGCCCCGCTTCTCTGGCGACCGACTCCCTTCTACCCCAACCGGTGAGACTGTTGCACTAGCTGAACGCATTGACTCCCTGGTGGGGATATTTGGCATTGGCATGGTTCCGACTGGCGACAAAGACCCGTTTGCCCTGCGCCGGGCAGCCCTTGGGGTGCTCCGTATCATGGTTGAAAACCAGCGCCCTCTAAACCTGCTTGATCTGATTAAGGAATCGGCAGCTGGTTACGGAGACAAAATCGAGGAAGGTACTGCACAGAAGGTTTTTGCCTTTATGCTGGAGCGGCTGCGTGGCTACTACCGAGACAAAAATATCTCACCAGCAGTCTTTGAGTCTGTGCTTTCTTGTCAGCCTCCGCAGCCAATGGATTTTGATCTGCGTATTGCTGCAGTTAACCAGTTTGTTGATAGTGAGGAGGCAGTCAGCCTGAGTGCGGCCAACAAACGAATACATAATCTGTTGAAAAAAGCTGGTGATGTTATTGAGGGACAGGTTGATGCTGTTCTGCTGGAGGAGGATGTAGAAAAATCTCTCCACTCCATGCTGAAGCAGATCCGCCAACAGCTCGATGATGCCCTGCAACAGAATGATTATGCGATGGCACTAAAACTTCTTTCAAAATTGCGTGGTCCTGTTGATCAGTTCTTTGATGCTGTGATGGTTATGGCTGATGATCCTGAGATTAGAAAAAACCGTCTCGCCCTACTCTCCCAGCTACGCAGTCAGTTCCTCCGAATTGCCGATATCTCACTCCTGCACACAACCTGAGATAACCATGAACAGTGACTCCTACCAGGATATGCTAAATGAGGTTCAGGCCTTTCACGACAAACACCAGTTTAGTGAGAATGGTGGTGAGGAGATGACCTATAGAATCTCACTGATGGCCGAGGAGCTTGGGGAAATCTCATCCTGTGTCACAAAAGGAAAAAGCAAGGAGGAGCTTGCTGAAGAGTGTGCAGACCTCTTTATCCTGTTGATGGGAACTGCGATTGCGGCAGATTTCGACCTTAATCAATCATTCTGGGACAAAATGAAAAAGCTCGAACAGAGAAAATCGAGGATGGTTGATGGAAGGATCCGTGTCTCGGAGTTCAGAGGAGTTAAGGAGCAATAACCATGGAACTGATTATTCTTGATCGGGATGGCGTCATCAATGAGGACTCGGATGAGTACATCAAATCTCCAAATGAGTGGCGCCCACTGCCAGGCAGTATTCAGGCAATCGCTCGACTAAACCATGCTGGTTATCGAGTCGTAGTTGCAACCAACCAGTCAGGGGTTGGTCGAGGCCTGTTTGATATTGAGACTCTTGGAAAAATACACGAGAAAATGTACCTGCAGCTCGAGGAGGCTGGAGCCTCTGTCGAGGCGATCTTCTACTGCCCACACACCCCGGAGGATAAATGTGAGTGCAGAAAACCAAAGCCAGGGCTATTTTACGACATTGAAAACCGTCTCGGTAAAGAACTCAGCGGGATCTATGCAGTGGGTGACTCTCTGAGAGACTTCGAGGCAGCGCGAGCAGTTGGGGCTACACCAATACTGGTAAAAACCGGTAAGGGAAAGAGGACCATTGAGGGAGGCCAGGGACTGAACGATGTTCTACAGTTTGATGATCTCTACAGCTTTGTTGATGCACTGCTAAGTGGTGCCCTCGCTAACAAAGCGTAGAGGCAATGCGACGATGATCTATCTTCGATCCATCATCTTCTTTATAGGCATGGTGGCAAGTGTCCCGGTTATAACTGTGCTGGGGCTGACGGTCGCTCCGCTCCCATTCTCCATCCGTTATCGGGTTATCAGCCAATGGGCTGTTTTTATTATCTGGTGGCTTAAAGTCACCTGCAATCTGAATTATCGGGTGAGTGGTCTTGAGAATCTTGCAGGGGTTGAAAGTGCCATTATTTTCAGCAAGCACCAATCCACCTGGGAGACGCTTGCCTTTCAGCTGATTTTCCCCCCTCAAGTCTGGATTCTTAAACGGAGCCTGCTCTGGGTTCCCTTTTTCGGTTGGGGGCTTGCACTACTGAAGCCGGTAGCGATTGATCGACAGGCGGGACGCAAGGCCCTGCAGCAGGTGGTCTCCCAGGGAATCGATCGACTACAGGCGGGAATCTGGGTGGTTATTTTTCCCGAAGGTACACGTCTCGCGCCAGGAATCAGAAAGAGGTTTGCCCGGGGTGGGGCCAATCTTGCTGACCAGTCCGGCTATCCGGTTATTCCTGTAGCCCATAATGCGGGCACATACTGGCCTCGACGCGGGCTATTGAAACAGCCAGGAACAGTGGAGCTCCATATTGGGCCGGCTATCAATACCTCCCGGCTCTCCGCCAGCGAGATCAACCAGCGTGCCGAGCAGTGGATCAACTCCAAAATGGAGAAGATAGAGGGGCATTAGAGTTCCCCTTCTAGACGTCCAGGTTGGATGCCATCAGAGCGTTATTCTCAATGAACTCCCGGCGTGGCTCAACCAGCTCTCCCATCAGGGTGGTAAAGATCTCATCGGCCGCAATTGCATCCTCTATCCTCACCTGCAGCAGACGACGGGTCTCCGGATCAAGAGTAGTCTCCCAGAGCTGTTCCGGATTCATCTCACCAAGCCCCTTGTAGCGCTGAATCTGCTGTCCCCTCTTTGCCTCTCTCATCAACCAGCTGACCACCTCACCAAAAGATGAGACCGGGTTGACCCTCTCACCTCTGCGTATCTCTGCTCCATCCCCAATCAGCCCATCCAGGCTCTCTCGCAATGACATCATCGCCTTGTACTCTGCAGAGCGGAAAAACTCCTCGGAGAAGTGTATGGAGTCGACAGCCCCATGGGTCTGAATGTTAAAGCAGATTGAGCGTTCACCAACAGGCGCATTCTCATCTATCGGTAGATTGCCATCTGCCCATGAAACGGTTGCCGAGATCTGCTCTTCTGGCTTTCTCTTACCGTTTACTATCGATAGCGTCGTCTCCAACCACTCCGCGGCTGCACCATCACTGGCTGATTCCAGCCATAGAGGTGACACACTGGCCATGGTCTGCAGAATATCTCTGTCATAACGACGAGAGAGCCTCTCAATGCTGCTCTCAACCTGCAAGTGCTGCTTAGAGAGTGACTCCAGGGCACTACCAGAAATCGGCGGCAGATCATCTGACAATGTCAACTCTGCACCATGTATGGCTGTCTGTAGCAGATAGTCCTCCAGTGCTGGGTCATCCTTTACATAACGCTCCTGTTTGCCCTTCTTTACCTTGTAGAGCGGTGGTTGTGCAATATAGATATGACCACGCTCCACCAACTCTGTCATCTGCCGATAAAAGAAAGTGAGTAGCAGGGTACGAATATGGGAGCCGTCAACATCCGCATCAGTCATGATTATGATGCGGTGATAACGAAGCTTGTCTGGATCGTACTCCTCCCTGCCAATACCACAACCAAGGGCGGTGATCAGCGTTCCCACCTCGGCAGATGAGAGCATTTTGTCAAACCTCGCCTTCTCTACATTCAGTATCTTTCCCTTCAGTGGAAGAATTGCCTGGGTTTTTCTGTCTCTCCCCTGTTTTGCAGAGCCCCCTGCTGAGTCACCCTCCACCAGAAACAGTTCAGACTTGGCCGGATCTCTCTCCTGACAATCGGCGAGCTTTCCGGGGAGCCCGGCGATGTCCAGCACCCCTTTGCGTCGAGTCAGTTCCCGCGCTTTTCTTGCCGCTTCACGAGCCCGTGCCGCGTCAACGATCTTCCCGGTTATTGTTTTTGCCTCGCCTGGATTTTCTAGTAAAAAATCAGAAACCACATCATAACTTGTTGATTCCACAATGCTTTGTATTTCTGATGAAACAAGTTTGTCTTTAGTTTGTGAAGAGAATTTGGGGTCAGGAACCTTCACAGAGACGACCGCAGTAAGCCCCTCTCTGGCGTCATCACCAGTTAGCGAGACCTTGGATTTTTTGGCAATACCCTCTCTATCGACATAACGATTAATTGATCTGGTCAGGGCACCCCTGAATCCCGCCAGGTGGGTTCCACCATCTTTCTGTGGAATATTGTTAGTAAAACAGAAGATATTCTCCTGATAGGAGTCATTCCACTGCAGGGCAGCCTCTACAACGACACCCTCCTTCTCCTGCTGGAAATAGACTACCTTTTCATGAATCTGTGTCTTTTTTCGGTTGAGGTGCTCAACAAATGCGCTGATCCCACCCTCATACCTGAAAATATCATGTCGGTTCCCCTCTCCCCTCTCATCATTTAGCTCGATATGGACCCCTGAGTTGAGAAAGGAGAGCTCCCTCAGGCGCTTGGCAAGAATATCGTAATGGAAATCGGTGCCACCAAAGATCTCCGTACTTGGCTTGAAACGGATCTCTGTCCCTGTCTGTTTAGAGTCTCCGCTCTCTTGCAGTGGCGCCAGAGGCTCTCCCATCTGGTAGTGCTGTTTATGAACCTTACCGGCACGGTGAATGGTGAGATACAGGTCCTCAGATAGTGCATTTACAACGGAGACCCCTACCCCGTGCAGACCACCTGAGACCTTGTATGAATTATCGTCGAACTTGCCGCCAGCATGCAGTACCGTCATGATCACCTCTGCCGCCGATCTGTTCTCCTCCTGGTGAATGTCCACAGGGATGCCACGACCATCATCACGAACCGTAATTGAATTATCACTATGGATGATGACATTTATCTGTTGGCAGTGGCCAGCCAGTGCCTCATCGATCGCATTATCCACAACCTCAAAAACCATATGGTGTAGACCGGTTCCATCATCGGTATCACCAATATACATTCCCGGTCTCTTGCGAACTGCATCAAGCCCCTTCAACACCCTGATATTGGAGGCGTTATAACTGTTTTCGTTACTCATATATTCCCCTGAGGCACCACATATACTCTCTCTATCTTCACGCTATCAGAATAGCCGATGGTGGAATCACCAAAACCACTAATTACGCTTCTAATTATATCATATTCAAGCGGTTATCGTCTGTTTTACGACTGTTGAAACGCCTCCATGTTCCACGTGGAACATCTCCAGATCTCTCTCATTCAACAGAGACACATCTCCCTCTGTTGTTGTGGCAAACACCTGGTGTCCACTATCTATCAGATACTCAAGAATGGTCAGACTGTTTTGGTGGTCCAGTTCAGAAAACATGTCGTCAAACAGCACGATGCCCTTTTTTCCGGTTTTCCTGTATAGGTGAGACAGTTGAGACAGATAAAGTCCAACAGATAGCAATTTGGCCTGCCCTCTAGATAAAACATTTTTGGCGACGCCGTCCCCACTCTTTATTGCCATATCGGCCTCATGTGGGCCCGATAGCGTGTGTCCAACCACCCTCTCCCTCTCAACCCCCTGCTCTAGCGTCTCACATAAAGTAGCCGACTCTCTCCACCCCCTACGATAACTGAACCCGACCTCGCCTTCTGATAGAGATCCCAATCTTGGTGATAGCTTCTGCTGGTAGAGCTCTGTTAGCTCTTCAAGATAATTTGCGCGATAGGATGAAATCTCCTCTCCAGCATCAGAGAGAGCTTTGTTCCAGTACGACATCTCGCTCTCTGAGAATTTTTTCCTCTTCAATAATGCATTTCGCTGTCTGAGATTTTTCTTATAGTTTCTGGTTGCCGACAAGAAGTTATGTTCCACGTGGAACATCCCCCAGTCGAGAAATGATCTTCTGCCCCTTGGAGACCCCATCACAAGATTTATTGATTCCGGGGTTATTATCTGGATTGGCAGAATTTCTGCCGCCCTGGAGAGCTGCTTGATTGGAGAGCGGTCTATGTGGAGACGGTTACAGCTCTTTCCACGTTCCATGCCAACCGTCACTATCTGGCCAGACTCTGTCTCAATATCTGCCGAGACAATCAGTGACCTCTCCCCTTTTTTTATGACTGATGATGTAGAGCTTGAGCGAAAGGATCTCCCAGTACCCAAAAGATAGATAGCCTCTAAAAGAGAGCTCTTGCCACTACCGTTCTGTCCTGAAATCAGATTGAAACCAGGTGATGGTTCAAGCTCGACATGAGAGATTATTCTACAATTTGAAACACGAAGTGATTTTATGGTCACTTATATAAACGCTTTGTTTTTCAGTGGGTTACACTAAAGCCTCATCGGCATCACCACAAACTTGTACTCCTCTCTGCCGCTATCAGTGTGGATCAGACTGCTGCTGTTTTCATCTATAAAGTAGATCGTAACCTGCTCATCATCAATTACAGACAGAGCATCCATCATGTAGGCAGAGTTGAATCCTATTTCCATCTCCTCCCCGCTATATGTAACTGAGGAGAGCTCCTCTTCGGCCTCCTCCTGCTCAGGATTGTTTGCATGGATGGTGACCGCTGTCTCGCTCATCGCCATACGAATCCCGCGATATTTCTCGTTTGAGAGGATTGAAACTCGACTGACCGCCCTTCTGAAAGCCTCATTATCGGTAACCAGAGTACGCTCCCCTTCCCTCGGTATCACCCGCTGGTAATCTGGAAAACGGCCATCAATCAGTTTTGTGGTCAGGGTCAGTTCCCCCAATACCACCTGAAGATGGTTGCTACCCATGACTATTCTAACCGGATCATCACCATCATCCAGCAGCCGCATCAACTCCTGAACCGCCTTGCGAGGAACTATTACCTGCTTCTTCTCTCCATAATCTCTATCCAGAGTACGACGACAAAAAGCCAATCGATGGCCATCGGTCGCAACAAGTCTCAACTCATTACCCTCAAGCTCAAGTAGTAATCCGTTCAGATAGTATCTGACATCCTGCATTGCCATCGAGAACTGGCTCTTATGGAGCAGATTCCTTAAAACAGCACGGGAAAGCTCATCAATTACAGCAACCTCAGTTATCTCATCCACCCGTGGAAACTCATCTGCAGGTAGTGTAGAGAGGGTAAATCTGCTTTTGCCAGAACGAATAGTTGCCCGATTACCGTCAACCTTGACCTTGATATCTGATTGATCTGGCAATGCTTTTGAGAGGTCTGAGAACTTTCTTGCTGGAATGGTTGTTTTTCCAGTCTCTACAGGACCGTCCAATGGAATTGTTATCTTTATCTCAACCTCAAGATCAGTTCCAATCAGAGTCAGCTCACTAGATTCTGTAACATCTACAAAGAGATGGGAGAGAATCGGGAGGGTCTGCCTTCTCTCAACAGCCCCACTGATAGACTGCAGTGGTCGTAGTAGATTTTCTCGTGAAACAGAAAATTGCATTTTCAAACTCCCTCTCTAGATAATAAATATTCTATATATAAGATAGTAGTAGTTATAGTGTCGACATAAAACTGTTATAAACTGCGATTTTCTCATATTTTACAAACGATTACATTAATCCCAAAACTGTCCCAAACCATGAGACAAAACTGTCTCAAAACTGTGGATAACTTTTTCCAACAATGACTGTCTCACGATTCCCATAGGTTATCCACACTCTTTTTCACAACTTTTACCACAAAACATGTATTGATCATCAGGCACTTAATTTTCTCTGCAGATTCTTGTAGTCACTATCTGTTCTGGAGTCGGTTTCACGTAACTCCTTGATTTTTTTGCATGCATGTATCACCGTTGTGTGGTCGCGCCCACCAAAAGCCCGGCCAATCTCTGGCAGACTTTTCTCTGTAAGCTCTTTTGCCAGAGACATGGCAATCTGTCTAGGTCTTGCGATCGAGCGTGAGCGACTCTTTGAGAGCAGATCAGATAGTGAGACATTGTAGTATTCGGAGATGGTCTTCTGGATGTTGTCTATTGAGATTAGGCGATCATGGACAGCAATCAGATCACGTAGTGCCATTCGTGAGCTCTCAAGAGTGATTGGCTCACCGGTTAGTTGGGCATTGGCTCGAACATTGTTGAGTGCCCCCTCGAGTTCACGTACGTTGGATTTGACCAGCTTGGCAATCTCGAAGGCGGCCTCCTGAGGCAGCTCCAGGGGAATCTGCTCTGCCTTCTTCATCAAAATGGCCACGCGGGTCTCCAGCTCAGGTGGTTCAACAGCAACAGTCAGTCCGGCACCAAAACGTGACTTGAGCCGATCCTCAAGGTTATCGATCTCTTTCGGATACTTGTCACTGGTAAGAACGATCTGCTTGTTTCCCTCAAGCAGCGCGTTGTAGGTGTTGAAGAACTCCTCTTGAGAGGAGAATTTTCCAGCGAAAAACTGAATGTCATCAATAAGCAATACATCCAGGCTATGGAAGTACCGTTTGAACTGATCTATCGTATGGTGGCGCAGGGCGCTGACCATATCATTTACAAAGTTTTGGGAGCGGATATAGAGAATTCTGCTGGAGGGGGTTTTTTTCAACAGATAGTGGCCAACAGCATGCATCAAATGGGTCTTTCCAAGGCCGGTCGAGCCGTGGATAAAGAGAGGGTTGTAGCTGGCACCAGGATTATCTGCAACCCGTTTTGATGCGGCATGTGCCAGCTGAGTTGTTTTGCCTTCGACAAAGTTCTCAAAGGTGAAGAATGGGTTGAGGTTATTCTCAAAATGTTCCGGCAGTGGGGCGTCTCTTCTCCCCACAGCAACACTTTTTTCAGGACTCATTCCGACGTAGAGAAAAATCTCACTTTTGTCACTATCAACCAGTCTCACCGTACGTCTGATAAGAGACAGGTAGTTGTCCTGAACCTGATCCAGAATCAACCCATTGGGGGCGAAAAGCTCCACGACACCAGCCTGTTCCGAGCTGTGGAGAGGGCGTATCCATGCATTAAACTCCTCATCCGGAAGCTCGTCTCTCAGAACTTCCAGACAGTCTCTCCAAACAGCACTCACCAGACACCCTCCATGAGGTTTTATCAGACAACCACACACACAGGAGTTAATCCTGATTAATCAAGCGGTTATACCGAGGCACTTATAAAGCGGAGGGGTGTTGTAGTGGTCAAAACTGTGTAATCATCCCCCCAGGATCAGACCGATTGTAGCCCCAAGAGAGAAAGTTATCCACAGTTGACCATCTTTTATTTGACCACAGCCTGTTAGGCTGCAGAAAATTTACCGGACAGACCTGTTTACTGATTGATTTATCATCTGTTGAGGAGTAAAGTTCACGGTTCTCTGAGGTGGGCCGATTGTGCTCAGCTCGAAATGAATTTATTTGGATATTAGAGGTGAACAGTCATGAAACGTACATTTCAGCCTAGCGTACTGAAGCGTAAGCGCACACACGGATTCCGTGCAAGAATGAAGACCAAGTCTGGTCGCAAGATCTTGAATGCCCGCAGGGCGAAGGGCCGCGCACGTCTGGCAGCTTGATTGTACATGGAGCCTTGAACGAAGAATGGAGGTGCTTGTAGCACCTCTTTTTTTCTGTTGAAAGGATGAGTTTTTCCATATCTTCCAGTCGGAGGCTGTCAATTGCGACAGACTTTAACAGGGTTTTCAAGAGCAGTTGCTGCAAAGCCGGAGATGATGCATTCCTGCTGCTGGCAACAGAGAGTAGTCTGGAGCATGCTCGCCTTGGTCTTGTTATTGCCAAGAAGCAGCTGAGACAGGCGGTTGATAGAAATCTGGTTAAACGCATCTCCAGGGAGGCTTTTCGCTTACTGCAGGCAGATCTTGCCGGGCTTGATATTGTAGTGCTCTGTCGCTCCGGGGTGGTGGGGCTGGACAAGAGACAAATCCGTTACAAGCTGGACACTCTTTTCGTTAAAATAGCCAGCCAGAAAAACAGAGAGTAGATAGATTAATTACCATGGACACTCAGAGACTCATCTTATTTGTTGCACTCTCATTCATCTCGCTGATGCTGTGGGATGCATGGCAACTGGATCATGGAGCGGGACAGCCACAGCTGCTCATGCAGGGACAACAGCAGGTAGACCAGACTTTTTCAGTTCCTGAGGCACCTGAGGCCAGAGGTGTTGAGACAACAGGTGGCGGAATGCCCACGGTTGCTGCTCCAGAGAGCGTATCGAACGGTCAGCCAAAAGTAGTCATTGAGAGCGAGATGAGGGCATCCGGTACCCCAATACGGGTAGAGACCGATCTCCTCGCCGTAATTATCAGCACAGAGGGCGGTGACCTTCGGCAGGTTGATCTGCTTAAGCATGGGCAGGATTCAGCACACAAAGATATCCCATTTCGCTTGATGAGTGAGGGAGACCAGTTCTTTGTTGCCCAGACCGGAATTATGGGGGGCAGGGGGACAGAGAAGGGGAGTTATCCGGATCATAATGCTATATACACAACAGAGCAGACCAGCTTTGTGCTGGGTGGTGAAGACGAGTTGCGGGTACCAATGGTGTGGCACGATGATGCCGGTGGAGTAGAGATCACAAAAACCTATCGGTTTCATCGCAATAGCTACAAAATTGATGTGGAGTATCACGTAGAGAACCGTGGCACTATAGACTGGAAGGGTGGACTGTATGGGCAGCTTCTGAGAAATGACCAGACCCCAGAGGCAGAAAACAGCTTCATCTATACGTACACCGGTGGCGTTACCTACACAGATAGCGATCACTACCAGAAGGTAGATTTTGACGAGATGGCTGGCCGGCCCCCCATTCGCAATGCAGACAAAGGGTGGGTTGCGATGATTCAGCACTATTTCCTTGCTGCTATTGTCCCGAACTCAAATCAGAAGCCAACACTCTATACCGACCAGCAATCCAGTGGGCACTATGCCATTGGAGCAATCCTTCCGGTTATCTCTGTACCGGCAGGGGAGAGTGGGGATCTTGCAATACAGCTATATACCGGACCCAAAGACCAGGGGCGTCTTGAGTCGTTGGCTGAGGGGTTGGAGTTGACGGTCGATTACGGATGGCTCACCTTTTTGGCGCAGCCACTGTTCTGGATACTGAATCAGATCCAGGATGTGGTAAGCAACTGGGGACTTTCAATCATTCTGCTGACCATTTTGATCAAACTGGTCTTCTTCAAGCTCTCCGAGACCAGTTATCGCTCTATGGCGCGGATGAGAAAATTGCAACCGCGCCTCACCACACTCAAAGAGCGCTACGGAGATGATCGCCAGAAGATGAATGAGGCGATGATGAAAATCTACCGTGAGGAGAAGGTAAATCCGATGGGGGGGTGCCTCCCAATTCTGGTACAGATCCCGGTCTTTATTGCGCTCTACTGGGTTCTGCTGGAGAGTGTGGAGATTCGTCAGGCGCCATTCATGCTCTGGATCCAGGATCTCTCTGCCAAGGATCCATACTATATTCTTCCGCTGCTGATGGGTGGTTCCATGTTGATTCAGCAGCGCCTCAACCCTGCACCGATTGATCCGATCCAGCAGAAGGTGATGATGGTGTTACCAGTTGTATTCACCGTCTTCTTTGCCTTCTTCCCGGCAGGGCTGGTGCTCTACTGGGTGGTGAACAACCTCATCTCAATCACCCAGCAGTGGTATATCACCAAGAAAATTGAGGCAGCCTGATAATTGCCTGTAGCAGAGGATACGATCTGTGCCCAGGCTACGGCAAACGGCCGTGGCGGGGTGGGGATCCTCAGAATTTCAGGCCCCCTTGCGCAACACGTCTCCAGATCCATAGTCGGTAGAGTTACGGCACCGAGGGTTGCCGAGTTACTAGATTTTCTGGATGAAAATGGCGAGCCCCTAGACCGGGGGCTCGCCATTTTCTTTCCCAACCCAAACTCATTTACCGGAGAGGATGTGCTGGAGCTCCATGCTCATGGCGGCCCCGTGGTAATGGATCGGTTGATGCGCAGGGTGCTGGCTCTAGGCCCTCGCCCGGCGCGCCCGGGAGAATTTTCGGAACGTGCCTTTCTAAATGGCAAGATGGATCTGGTTCAGGCAGAGGCAATTGCAGATCTTATCGACAGTGCTTCGGAGCAGGCAGCACGTTCTGCAGTTCGCTCCCTGCAGGGTGAATTTTCTACTGAGATTCACCGTCTGGTAGATGCGGTAACAGAGCTCCGTATTTACGTGGAGTCCTCTATGGATTTCCCGGAGGAGGAGATAGATTTTCTTGAGGAGGGAGACGTCTCCAGTCGCCTGCAGCAGATTATCGAGCAGTTGGAGCGGGTGGTTGAGAGCACCAGAGAGGGGGTTCTGCTGAGAGAGGGGATGACCCTAGTGATTGCCGGTCGTCCCAATGCCGGGAAATCCAGTCTGCTCAATGCGCTGGCAGGAAAAGAGTCTGCCATCGTTACCGAGATCCCGGGTACCACCAGAGACCTATTGAAGGAGCAGATTGAGATCGATGGGCTACCGATTCATATCATCGATACAGCGGGGCTGAGAGAGAGTGATGATCGGGTGGAGCAGGAGGGAATTCGCCGCGCTTGGCAGGAGATTGAAAAAGCGGATAGGGTGCTGATGCTGGTTGATGACCAGGAGGGGATCACAGCAGAGGACGCCGAGGCTATTCAGCAGATCAGTCTGATCGGGGGAGAGGAGATACTATTGACCGTTGTTTATACCAAGGCCGACCTTACTGGACGGACACCAGGGACCCATGAGGGGGAGCGAGGTGTCGAGCTTGCAATATCTGCGAAAGAGGGGAGCGGTATTGCGGAGCTGCGAGATTTTCTAAAGACAATGGCTGGCTATCAGCCAAGCGGAGAGGGAACCTTCCTCGCCAGACGACGCCATCTGGAGGCTCTGCAACAGGCATATTATGCGCTTGAGCAGGGCAGGGCTCAGCTGGCAGACTTTCATGCTGGCGAGCTGCTGGCAGAGGAGCTACGCCGGGCACAACAGGCACTCTCTGAGATTACCGGTGAATTTACCAGCGATGACCTGTTAGGAGAGATTTTCTCGTCCTTCTGTATCGGGAAGTAGAGAGACAAAACTTCAATATCTTTTGGAGGCCTTAATGCACCGAATTTTCTTTTTATGCTCTTGTGTGGTGCAAATTCTTGTAAAACGCTGAGTCTCAGCTGGGGGTGTTTTTATATAACAAGCTGTTATTAAAGAATTAATCATCTGTTGGAATGAAACCTGCTTGTATCTGTGTAGACAACACAAGGGGGGAATTTTAGTGGCCAGTTTTTCAGATTTGGTTGTTAGTAGAAGAGAGCTGCTCAGGGATTACTTGCATGAGCCGATGGTGGGGCTGGCAGCGCAGTGTGCCGATGTCTGGGGTTGCCGGCAGTCGGTGGATGAAATTCTTGGCAACAGGGTTATGCAGGCAGGGCAGTGTGCTGGCATGCCATCCTGTGAACTGCTCTATGCGGTAGACATTGAGGGCAGACAGATTAGCTCCAATATCTCGCAGGAGTATTGGGATGGTTCTGCCATTGGGCAGGATCTCTCCATGCGTCCATATTTTTCTACCCGTGGCGAGTCTGACAGAGTCTCTCTCTCCGATATCTATATCAGCCAGACAACGCGCAGAAGTTGTCTTACTGCCATCTACCAGGTAACGGAGGGAGACACTCATCTGGGGTTTATAGCTGCCGACTTCAGGTTGAGTGCCCTGCCACAGGAGGAGAGGGAGAGTGATGACGGCCGTCTCTGGCAGCAGATAAAGGGTGATCCATCTGTACGCCAGACTCTGTTCATGCAGGAGCGGGCAGTCAGCCCCATGGACGAAAAGCTTGATGATGTCTTGAGTACGATCGATGAGCTGGTTGTGGAGCGTGGTGTGTTTCATACCAAGATTCACTTCTCAAGCTCACGGGCAACACTATGGTTATACGATGACCCCTATCGTTACCGGATTCATGTGCTGGATGAGATCATCAACCCCTCTGTTTGTCTTGCTTATCCGGGTCGGGGATACCCACAGGATGCGATAATTCCACAGGGAGAGGTCCGTGCAATTCTGGATAAGTTTGAGCAATTACGGATGGCAGATGAGACAGTCTACCTGCGGGATGGATCGCTGAATGTAATTAACGGCATGGTCGGGATCCATTTTTCCTGTGATGGACAGCACTACATGCCCTATGAGGAGTTTCTTCAGGCAGGGGATGAGTTCTGGTTTGGTGCTCAATAGAAGCGTAAAAAGTTTTTTTGCACATTATTTACTCATTTACCATCTTTCTGGTATATCTATTAATCAAACAGTCCCCATAAAAACTCTTTACAAATCAACGCGCTGTTGATGATGCCGCCTTATGAAAGTATATTGGCATTGTTTTTGCATCATTACTTTGTAGGGGGAGATCCTGTATTTACAGAAATATCTATATTCCAGACTAAGAGGCTTAACACTATGAAAGAATCAATTATCCAACGGCAAAAAACATTATTAAATATGTTGGTACTGCTGTTATGTGTCATCTCTACACCACTTTATGCTAGTGCGGTGGCGACATTTTTTGGTGATATTGAGACATCGAAAAAGCCAATGGATACTCTATACAGCACTGTAATGCCTATGGATCAACCAGTCAAAATCTCTAGGGGATTAATGCATCTTAGCAAAGAGAGTGCCACCTGCGCCTCTTGCCATAAGGAGAAAAGTGCCGGTATATATGATCAGTGGGGGAAATCAAAACATTATGGTGCCAATGTAGGTTGCTATGAGTGCCACAAAGCTGAAAAAGGTGATAAAGATGCCATCATGCACAAGGACTTTGTGATCTCAATAATTGTCTCCCCCAAAGACTGTGCCCAATGCCATGAGACTGAGGCTGAGGAATTTGATAAGTCTCATCATGCAACAGCAGGAAACATCTTAGGATCACTGGATAATGTGCTGGCAGAAGTGGTTGAAGGTGCTCCCACGTTAAATGGCTCTTCCCCTGTTACAACTGTTGGTTGTGCAGGTTGTCATGGTTCTATTGTGCGTGTAAATTCCGACGGCAGTCTGAATTCCAGTGGTTGGCCAAATACAGGTATTGGCCGCATCAATCCGGACGGCTCCAAAGGCTCTTGTTCTGCGTGCCATCTACGGCACAATTTTGATTCTGAGCAGGCCCGCCATCCAGACAACTGCGGCCGGTGCCATCTGGGGCCAGACCATCCTCAGAAAGAAATATATGAAGAGTCTGCGCATGGTGTTGCATTCCGTGCACATGAGAGTGAAATGAATATGGATTCAGCAAAATGGGTAGTTGGTGAAGACTATAGTGCAGCACCTACCTGTGCGACTTGTCATATGTCAGCTACTCCAGACTTACCTATTAGTCATGATATTGGTGGGCGAATCTCATGGAACTTGCGTGCACCGATATCTGCCAAGATTGATGCAAAAGCAATTAAGCAAGGTAAAGAAGTAAAACCTTGGCTACAGCGACGTAAGGATATGAAGAATGTCTGCCTAAACTGTCATGGCACCAGCACGATTGATAATCACTTCGAGCAGCTAGACTCATTTATTAACCTTTACAATGATAAGTTTGCAATTCCAGCCAAGGCATTGGTTACCTCCATGTTAAAAAATGGACTGCTTGATAAAACTAAGTTTAATGAGGACGTAGAGTGGACATGGTTCTATCTCTGGCACCATGAAGGACGTCGTGCTCGTCATGGCGCCGCAATGTTCGCGCCAGACTACGCTCATTGGGAAGGAATGTATGAGATGGCACACCGTTTCTATATGGAGATGGTTCCACAGATCAAAGACCATATCCGCGATGCGCGAGCAGATGGAAATAATGTTGGTGCAGATAAAGTTGAAAAGCTCTTAAATGCGACACTTGAATCAGAAATGCACCGCTGGTTCCTTGGTAAACAGCCCCCAAGATTCTGGCGCCCCACTGATGATGATGATCATGGCTTTGTGCTGAATAAAGGATCAATCAATAAGTAATCAATAGCACCAGGATCTTTTCCCACCATGTGGTGGGAAGAGGTTTTATGGGTAGCTTTTGTAAAGTAATGGTGGTTGGTACAAACTTAAAAAAGGAATTCAACATGCGCATTCCCCGCCTTATTGTTGTTTCTATTGCTCTGGTCAACAGCCTCTTTTTTTTGATATTTGTAGAGGCAGTATCAGCAGAATCGTTTGCCGATGAGGAGTGTCAGGAATGTCATGGAGAGGCAGGTTTTAGTGTTCCATTAGGAGAATATGGAGAAGGAGCAAAAAAAGGTCTATTTGTTGATGATGGTTTTTTTAAAGAGAGCGTACATGGGGGGCTTCAATGTACAGGTTGCCATACTGATATTGAAGAATTACCACACCGTAAAAAAAAACTTGGAGAGGTAAATTGTATAAGTTGCCATGAAAAATTGGCAGAAAATTTGGTACCTAATAAGAAACAGGCAAAATGGCTCCGGCCTAAACCACCGTTGGCTGTAAGTCATACGCGCGATTTCAAGCTTTCTGTTCATGCAAATAGGGATGTAGAAAACAATGCAACCTGTGCAACATGTCATACGGCACATTATGTATATAAAACAGATGATCCTCGTGCCAGTACATATCGCCTAAATTCTCCAGAGATGTGTGGGCGCTGTCATGGCAAGGCGCTTAGCGAGTATCGTTTGTCAATGCATGGTGCAAAGCTAAAGAGACCATGGAAGGGGGACTCCGCCACCTGTAGCGACTGTCACTCTTCACACAAAATTTCAGACGTTAGCAAGCTTCCTGCTCATAGAGTGATGTCAGAAGGGTGTGGTAGTTGTCATGAAGATGAGCTGCGCGGCTATATGGTAAGCCCGCATGGACAGTTAGCATGGCATGGCAATACAGACGCACCAAAATGTGTTAGCTGCCATGATGGTCATCAAATTGTCCATGCTTCTCAGGTAGAATCACCGGTTAGCAACAAAAACAGGGTGAAAACCTGTCAGAAATGTCATGAGAGTGCGAACGAACAGTTTGTAAAATACCAGCCTCACGCAACCACAAGTAATTTTAAAAAACATCCAGGTCTATGGATATTGGGCAAGGGAATGGGTGGGCTGATTGTATTGGTGATTCTCTTTTTCTATTTACACTCGGTGCTTTGGTTTTGGCGTGAAAAAAAAGAGCGTCCGGTTATTTATCAGACACACAAGTCGTTTAGATATCCGGTACGGATCAAACCCAAAAAACATCATAGTGGAATACATTTCCGTCGCTTTAGCTGGTATTGGCGCATCAATCACTGGCTTCTTGCGCTGTCACTCATGTCCCTGGTGTTTTCTGGCATGGTAGTGATGTATGCCACCACTGGATGGGCCACAGCAGTGGTGGATTGGTTGGGAGGAACAAATATCTTGACCGCGATTCATCATGTTGTGGGAGTCATTTTTTTACTGACTATCTTTGGGCATGGAGTTGTTGTGTTGATACAGCTATTGGCAGATAAGGATTTTGATTGGTTTGGGCCTGATTCACTGCTTCCACGTAAGCAGGACTGGTTGGATATGAAGGGACAGTTTCGGTGGTATTTTGGTAAAGGGCCTCAGCCGAGATTTGATCGTTGGACCTATTGGGAGAAGTTTGATTATTGGGCAGTGTATTGGGGTGCGCTGGTGATTGGTGTATCTGGAATGTTGCTCTGGTTTGCTGAGGATATAGGCCAAATTTTGCCAGGATGGATTTTTAATTTAGCTATCGTGGCTCATGGGCTGGAGGCATTTTTGGCGGTAATGACGCTATTTGTTGTCCATTTTTTTAATAACCATTTTAGGCCATCCAAATTCCCGCTAGATACTGTGATGTTTACAGGCTCATGGGATCTTGCAGAATTTAAAGAAGAGCGCCCAGCTGAGTATGAGCGACTCAAAAATAGTGGCGATCTTGAGAAATATTTGGTTGCACCACCTTCTAGAGAGTGGAATTTCATATCCCACCTTCTGGGCTTTGTTTTGCTGGGTATCGGGTTGATATTGCTGGTGGTAGTTATGAGTGGCTTTCTTGCAAGTGGACTTTATTGGTAGGTGGAGCTGTGGTGCTAATTTTGTGCAGCCCGTATCACATATGCCCTGTAATGGAGCGCCTAATCCGGGCTACAGCATCCAATATTATCCTTATAAATTATGTGCGCTCGGGTATCTGTTTGTTTTTACTGCTTAAAAAGAAGTTGGCACGTTAGTTGCTATTATTTGGTTAGCACCCGTGTTGGGTGGAATATTGATAGATTAACCAAGGAGCAACATTATGAAAATGGTTATAGCCATCATCAAGCCATTCAAGCTGGATGATGTTCGTGAGGCCCTCTCAGAGATAGGAGTTCAGGGGGTCACAGTTACAGAGGTCAAGGGGTTCGGTCGCCAGAAAGGGCATACGGAGCTCTATCGTGGTGCGGAGTACACCGTCGATTTTCTTCCCAAGGTGAAGCTGGAGATTGCAATTCCAGCAGATCTGCTGGATCGCACTATCGAGGCAATTCGTGGTGCTGCAAATACCGACAAGATTGGGGATGGAAAGATTTTTGTCACCAGTCTGGAGGAGGTGATCCGCATTCGTACCGGTGAGACTGGCCCTGAGGCCATCTGATCTGGTCGGCCAAACAATCTTAATAGAGAGAGTGATAATGGAAAATCAAATTTTTGAACTTCAATATGCAATGGATACCTTCTATTTTTTGGTGTCCGGCGCATTGGTTATGTGGATGGCGGCAGGGTTTGCCATGCTCGAGGCGGGGTTGGTTCGCTCAAAAAACACCACCGAGATTCTGACTAAGAATGTGGCACTGTTTGCCATTGCCTGCATCATGTATCTGGTGATGGGTTATGAACTGATGTATGGGGGAGGGGGTGGAACAAACTATTTCCTCACTAGCATTATGGGTGGAAATAACTTTGTGGATGAGGCATTAAAAGCCTCGGCAGATAATGGTTTTGGTGGGGATTCAGTCTATTCTGGTGCCTCCGACTTCTTCTTCCAAGTGGTCTTTGTGGCAACAGCAATGTCTATTGTATCGGGTGCAGTTGCAGAGCGCATGAAGCTCTGGGCATTTCTTGCCTTTGCGGTGGTGATGACTGGTGTTATCTATCCCATGGAGGGATCTTGGACCTGGGGTGGCCAGGAGGTGTTCGGCATGTTTGCCCTGGAGTTTAGTGACTTTGCCGGTTCCGGTATTGTCCATATGGCTGGCGCGGCCGCAGCATTGGCCGGTGTATTGTTGTTAGGCGCTCGAAATGGCAAGTATGGTAAAAATGGAGAGGTTCGTGCCATACCCGGAGCCAACATGCCGCTGGCAACATTGGGTACATTCATTCTCTGGATGGGATGGTTTGGTTTCAATGGCGGCTCGGTCCTAAAACTGGGCGATATTGCCAGTGCCCATGCCGTTGCAATGGTCTTCCTCAACACTAATGCGGCAGCAGCGGGTGGTGCGGTAGGCGCGTTGATTATTGCCCGCATACTATTTGGCAAGGCTGATCTTACAATGCTATTAAATGGTGCATTGGCTGGCCTGGTTGCAATTACTGCAGGACCGGATACCCCATCACCATTGATGGCAACACTCTTTGGTATGGCTGCTGGTGTAATTGTGGTCTTCTCTATCATCACCCTGGACAAGATGAGAATCGATGACCCAGTAGGTGCGATCTCTGTTCACGGAGTGGCCGGCTTTTTTGGTCTGATGATAGTGCCGCTGACAAATGATGGCGCGACCTTTATTGGGCAGCTGGTGGGTGCAGGGGTCATCTTTGGATGGGTCTTTGGCTCCAGTCTGGTGGTCTGGGCAGTTATCAAGATGCTCATGGGTATTCGTATCAGCGAGGAGGAGGAAGAGGCTGGCGCAGACTTCACCGAGTGCGGTCTGGAAGCCTATCCGGAGTTCACCAATACAGGCAAATAACAGCTCCCAAATCATCTATACCATAGGGTAGATGGGTGGCTGTAGAGACCCAATCGAAAAATCGGTTGGGTCTTTTTATTGCCTAATCTATTGGCAAAACAGTGCTGTTCCTGACATAAGTACCTGAATATTTCTCCTACAGTAGAGGAGCTGTATAATATTCTAGATATGTTGGGAGTTGATCCAGAGCCCAAGATGTAGAGAAGGAATACTGGAATCTACTGGTTAATTTCCATTAGCGGATCTCTATAAATCTTCTGGAAGCCCAGGTAGTGGAACATTCCCATCATAGATCTTGTTTTCACGTTTCTGTAGGTAGGAGTCACGCCTGAATGCGTAGGGATCAAAACTTGCGGAGTCTACAATCTCCTTTTTCCCCAGAAGATCGGCACGAGTGCTGATGCCCTGGGTGATGATCACCGCATGCTCTGCATCTTGTGAATTGATCTCACCGGTGGGCTTGAAGATCTGGGTATCACCAATCTCAACGGTATTTCCAATCCAGAACTCGGTGGCGGTACCAGTGGCGTCACGAAGCGTGCTTGAACCGAGGACGGGGATCACAAAATAGGGTCCGCTATCGACACCCCAGACCGCCAGGGTCTGGCCAAAATCCTCATCATGTTTAGGGAGACCGGCATCGGTGGCAACATCAAATAAACCCAAAATACCGACGGTGGTGTTGATCCCGAAACGGACGGTATCGGAGACTGCATCCCCCAGCTTGAACTGCAGCAGGTTATTGAGGATGTTGAATGGCTCACGGAGATTGCTGAAAAAGTTGCTGATGCTACGCTCGACGGGATCGGGAAGGAGATCATGGTATCCTTCTGCAGCCGGTTTTAGAATTGACTCATCCAGAGCCTCATTAAACTCAAACATGGAGCGGTTATACCCCTCAAGAGGGTCATTTTCTGTAACATCCGGGGTGGCTATTACAATCACCGGATCCAGCGTCTCTACGGCCTGTGCGGTGGAGATCTGTGCAGATAGAGATAGCAGCAGCGTAGAGAGGAGAGCCAGTTTCTTTATTATAGGGGCCATAAGTATGTCGCCAGAATTCAAGTAATCTATTGAAAGAACCGATTATTATACCTGCGGGAAAGTGAAAGAACAATTGATGGAAATCAAAGATGGTTGAAATTATACGGCTTATTGAATCCTGGCTGATGCCGCCTGGGGGCACTCTGTTGCTGATTTTACTGGCACTGCTGTTAGCCCCACTATTGAGGCGTTTTTCACTATTTCTGGTTGGAGTTGCCGGGTTAGTGCTCTATCTGTTGAGCACACCATGGGTGATGTTTCAGCTGGCTTCTATGTTGGAAGTGGTGGCACCATTTCAGCAGATCCCTGAAGTCAATGAGGAGAGGCTGGCCGCCATTGTTATCCTTGGAGGAGAGCGTTATACGGCTGCACCAGAGTTTGGGGAGGATGTGGTTGGAAAATCGACACTAGAGCGGTTGCGCTATGGGGCCTGGCTTCACAAGCGTACAGGTTTCCCAATTTTGGTTACCGGAGGTACGCCATTGGGTGAGGGGGTACCGGAGTCACGATTGATGGCTGATAGCCTCTGGCGGGATTTTGGTATCAGTGCTGTCTGGCAGGAGAATCAGAGTATCAACACCTGGGAGCACGCCCACTTTGTTCCGCCAATTCTTAAGTCCAAGGGGGTCTCCACCATATTACTGGTTACCCATGCCTCCCATATGTCACGATCCCTGAGGGTATTTCAGCAGTCACCGGAGATGGAGGGGTTAACCCTTGTGGCGGCTCCCACCGGCTTTACAACAGCTGGGAAGATGGACTATGGCATAGGGCTCTGGCGCCCTAGTGCTGGCGCACTGAGTAAAAATGTAACTTTTCTCCATGAGTGGGGGGGTATGCTCTGGTACCAGCTTAGATACCCGAATTGAGCGGTTATTGAATTGATACAATTACCAGATGGATTATCCAGAGAGATTTGATGTCATCGTTATCGGTGGCGGTCATGCCGGTACTGAGGCTGCACTGGCGGCCGCACGCATGGGGGCCAAAACCATGTTGCTGACCCACAATATCGAGACCCTGGGGCAGATGAGCTGCAATCCCGCAATTGGTGGAATCGGCAAGGGCCATCTGGTCAAGGAGGTAGATGCACTGGGCGGTTTTATGGCTCACGCGGCAGACCGGTCAGGAATCCAGTTTCGTATCCTCAACCGCAGCAAGGGGGCAGCGGTTCAGGCAACCCGTGCCCAGGCAGATCGCCAGCTCTACAAATCTGCGGTGCGTAGAGAACTGGAGAACCAGCCCAATCTGATTCTGTTCCAGCAGGCTGCTGATGACCTGCTACTTGATGGTGAGAGGGTGGTGGGGGTGGAGACCCAGGCGGGCATCAGAGTCTCGGCACAGAGCGTGGTGCTGACGGCAGGAACCTTCCTCAATGGGGTGATCCATGTGGGCCTTTCCAGTATGCCGGGTGGAAGGATGGGAGATCTGCCCTCCATGCGATTGGCAGACCGTCTAAGAGAGCTCCCTTTCCGGGTGGAAAGACTGAAGACAGGGACCCCGCCACGCATTGATGGCCGCACCATCGACTACACAAAGCTTGAGGAGCAGCCGGGGGATGATCCGGCACCGCTTTTCTCCTACCTCGGTGACCGAGCCGAACACCCAAGACAGCTCTCCTGCTGGATTACCCACACCAACACCAATACCCACGATCTCATTCGTGGAGGTCTGGATCGCTCCCCAATGTATAGCGGGGTAATTGAGGGTGTCGGCCCCCGCTACTGTCCCTCGATTGAGGACAAGGTTGTCCGTTTCTCGGAGCGAGATTCTCACCAGATATTCGTGGAGCCCGAGGGGCTAAACACCAATGAGATCTACCCCAACGGCATCTCCACCAGTCTCCCTTTCGATCTGCAGATTGAGTTGGTTCGCTCTATCAAGGGGTTTGAAAAGGCCCATATCACTCGCCCTGGATACGCCATTGAGTATGACTTTTTTGACCCCCGCGACCTCAGGCCATCGTTGGAGACCCGTGCCCTAGAGGGGCTCTTCTTTGCGGGGCAGATTAACGGTACCACAGGATACGAGGAGGCAGCAGCACAGGGGCTGGTTGCCGGCTGTAATGCGGCACGCAGGGCGCAGCAACGGGAGAGCTGGAATCCGCGCCGCGAGGAGTGCTATATCGGGGTGCTAATTGATGATCTCATCACCCGCGGCACCAACGAGCCCTACCGTATGTTTACCAGTCGTGCAGAGTATCGACTGCTGCTGCGTGAGGACAATGCGGATCTGCGCCTGACCGAGCACGGGCGGGCGCTGGGCCTGATAGATGACCAGCGCTGGGATGCCTTTCAGTACAAACGTGACGCTATTACCAAGGAGCAGCAGCGGCTCCGGGGGAGCTGGGTGCACCCCCGCTCCCTGGAAGAGAAGGATGCAAACCGTGTGTTGGGGCACCCTATTAGTCGAGAGCACAACCTGATGGAGCTGCTGGGGCGGCCCCAGGTCAGCCACCACGGATTGATGAGTCTGGGGGTGGTTGAGGATCTCCAGCTTGACTCCAGGGTGGTGGAGCAGGTTGAGATCCAGGCAAAATATGCGGGTTATATTGAGCGTCAGAGCCAGGAGATCGAGAAGAACCAACGGCACCAGGAGATGGCACTGCCGGAGGGGCTGAACTACAGAGAGGTATCAGGTCTCTCCACAGAGTTACAGGAGAAGCTGGAGAGGCAGCGACCCGCCACCCTAGGGCAGGCGGGCAGAATTCCGGGAATTACCCCGGCAGCACTCTCACTGTTGCGGATCTATCTGAAAAAGCGCGATCTGCAGAAGAGAGCGCAGCAAGCGCAGAGGGCATCATGAAGGGGCTCTCTATAGCAGCTGCTGCCGCACAGATGGGGGTTGAGCTAACCGCAGATCACCAACAGCAGCTGGAGCACTATCTGCAGCTGCTGTCCCGCTGGAACCGGGCCTACAATCTCACCGCAATTCGCGACCCGAAAAAGATGGTTACCCATCACATCCTCGACAGCCTATCGATACTGCCGTTTATGGAGGGAGAGCGGGTTGCTGATCTGGGGAGTGGGGCAGGCCTGCCCGGGATTCCGATCGCCCTGCTCTATCCGGAGATTGAGGTGGTGATGGTGGACAGCAACAGCAAAAAAAGCCGTTTTATCCAGCAGGCCATCCTTGAGCTGGGTTTGGCGAACGCATCTGTTGTACACTCCCGTGTTGAGGAGCTGAGACCGGATCCACTTTTTGATATGGTGGTATCCAGGGCCTTTACCTCATTGAGTCGGTTTCTTGTGCTCTCATCTCCACTGTTGAAGAGTGGTGGGGTAGCGGTTGCGATGAAGGGTAAGTGGCCGGAGCAGGGGGATGGAGAGGTGATCGGAGGTTTTGAGCTGGAGCGGGTGGCTGCGGTCACCGTTCCCGGCATTAGCGCCGAGAGACACATGGTGATCTGCAGAAAGGTGTAGTGACCACTATTTATTGAGTAACCGTAGGGCAGAGTATTGAGCAAGATTTACGCTGTGGCGAACCAGAAAGGGGGCGTTGGCAAGACCACCACCGCCGTCAATCTGGCGGCCTCTCTTGGATATTTTGACGAGAGGGTGCTGCTTGTCGACCTTGATCCACAGGGTAATGCGACCACAGGTAGTGGTATTGACAAGCGGGAAGTTGAGTGGAGCGGTGTTGACGTATTGCTGGAGGATGTCTCCATCCGGCAGGCGATACAGAGTACGGATGGGGGCGGCTATGATCTGCTGGCAGCAAACGGAGATCTGACTGCAGCAGAGGTGGAGCTGATGTCTGCAGAAGACCGTTTCCACCGCCTCTCTAGGGCTCTGGGCGGGATTTCCGGTAACTATGACTATATCTTTATCGACTGCCCGCCAACTCTGAATATCCTCACCCTGAACGCCTTCGTCGCCTCGCAGGGAGTGATTGTTCCGCTGCAGTGTGAGTACTACGCACTGGAGGGGCTGAGCGCCCTGATGGAGACTATGGAGCGAGTACGCGAGACCCAGAACCCCAACCTGCGGCTGCAGGGTATCGTGCGCACCATGTATGATGCGAGAAACCGTCTCTCGATAGAGGTCTCGGAGCAGCTGCTCACCCACTTTGGTGACCAGGTCTATGAGACTGTAATTCCGAGAAACGTAACCTTGGCAGAGGCGCCAAGTTATGGGCGTCCAATCATCTACTATGCCCCCTCATCCAGAGGAGCGTATGCTTATGTTGATCTGGCGGCAGAGATGCTTGATAAGGCTGAGAGGGTAAAGCAGGCAGAGAAGGTAACAGAAGAGAGCAATAATGGAGTTGAATAAGTGATGTCGGCAAGAAAGGGCGGATTGGGACGAGGATTGGATTCACTACTGGGGGCGACCAAACAGTCGAAGGTCTCAAACAGCCCAAGTAGTGCAGTTGTGGTGGAGGATGGGGCACGCTCCACGACACCGGGCGCATCCCTGAAGAGTCTGCCGGTTGATTTGCTGCAGCGGGGACAATATCAGCCGCGGCGCGACATGAACCAGGAGGCCCTGGAGGAGCTCTCTAACTCAATCCGTGCGCAGGGGGTTATCCAGCCTATTGTTGTGCGTCCTATTGGAGAGAGTCGTTATGAGATAGTTGCCGGGGAGCGGCGTTGGCGCGCGGCACAGATGGCCGGGCTGCAGGAGATTCCTGTAGTACTCAAGGAGGTTTCAGATCAGGTCGCGATGGCGATGGCACTGATTGAGAATATCCAGCGTGAGGATCTGAACCCCATTGAGGAGGCGGTTGCCCTGCAGCGTCTAATCAAGGAGTTTGGGCTAACCCAGCAGGAGGCTGCGGATGCGGTTGGGCGCTCCCGCTCATCGGTAACCAATATGTTGCGGTTGCTGAACTTGAATGCCGAGGTAGGCCAGCTACTGGAGAAGGGGCGGCTGGAGATGGGGCATGCGCGTGCATTGCTGGCGCTGGAGGGTGAGCGGCAGAGTGAGGCGGCAAAACAGGTGCTATTGTTGGGGCTCTCTGTTCGGGAGACCGAGAAGCTGGTTCGAAAGATGTTACAGCCACCGAGAAAAAAAGTGGTGGACAAAAATAACCCTGATGTATTGCGGCTACAGGATCAATTATCAGAAAAATTGGGGGCAGCAGTCACTATTCAACAGAATAGCAAGGGGCGAGGAAAGCTTACCATTCAATACAACTCTCTAGATGAGCTTGATGGAATTCTTGAGCATATCCGGTAGAAAAACTACGCAAAAAGTTATTTTTCTCAAAATCTTAATTGACCCGCCTATCGATGATTTCTATAATGTCCCTGTTTGGAAGATGGGGTGTGCCATTGTTTCAGGTTGTCACGGTTTTTCTGTTGGCGCTGTTGGTTGATATGGCATGGGAGGGATCCGGACGAGCAACTCTCTACGGGGGTATTGTCTCTATAGCTAATCTGCTTTGGTTGCAGTGGAGACTGCAGCGGACTGAGAGAAAGGTCCCCCAGAGTGAGATAGAGCGTGATCCAGAACTGAGCGCCAAAAAGAGTGTTGCATACCTCTATATGGCCTCGATAGAGCGCTTTATTCTGGTCTCTTCACTGTTTTTGTTTGGTATGGTGAGGCTGGAGTTAGATCCGTTGTCACTGATTGCGGGCTTTATTATGGGTCAATTGGTGCTGCTTTTTGGCAGCAACGGCTACAGCTATGTTGGTGGTAGAGCTAGGAAGTAAGAAGTAGTTATATAAATAAATAACATTTAAGCGAAGCGATAACACACAATAATAAACACTCATCATGTCAGGCACAGCAAGCACATCCGGCGAATACATCAAACACCATCTGACCAACCTTACGTTTGGTCACTATGATGGTCACTGGGGTTTCGCTCACAGTGCTGCGGACATCAAACAGATGGGGTTTTGGGCGCTTCACGTTGACTCCTTGGCTTGGTCCATTGCCCTTGCGCTGCTCTTTTTTCTACTCTTTCGTGCGGCGGCAAAGCATGCCACTGCGGGTATCCCCGGCGGGCTGCAGAATTTTGTCGAGTGGATTGTGGAGTTTGTCGACACCAGCGTAAAAGAGTCTTTCAGTGGCAGAAATCCGTTGATCGCACCGTTGGCACTGACCATCTTCTGCTGGGTCTTCCTGATGAACCTGATGGACCTGGTCGCGGTTGACTGGTTACCCATGATTGCAGGGCTATTTGGTGAATACGCGCTGAGCATGGATCCACACCACGTATTCTTTAAGGTGGTGCCAACCACAGACCCCAATATCACCTTTGGCATGGCGCTGGCTGTCTTCTATCTGATGATCTACTACAGCATCAAGAACAAGGGGCTGGGCGGTTTCCTCAGGGAGCTTGCGTTTCAGCCATTTGGCAAGTGGGGGCTTCCAGCCAATTTGATACTGGAGGGTATATCGTTGATCTCCAAGCCGGTTTCACTGGCGCTGCGACTGTTCGGCAACATGTATGCAGGAGAGACCATATTCATTCTTATTGCATTGATGTATGGTGGTGGCTGGCTACTCGGCGGGTTTGGTGGGCTGCTGCAGTTAGGGTGGGCGATTTTCCACATTCTGATCATCACCCTGCAGGCGTTTATCTTCATGACCCTAACCATTGTGTATATGGAGATGGCTCATAACGAGCACTAGAATTTTCGGATTTAATTACTATAACTTTCATTCCTCAATAGAGATTAGGAGAAAAAAATGGAACAAGCACTATTGTTCATCGCGGGTGGTCTAATGATGGGTCTGGGCGCACTGGGCGCGGCTGTCGGCATTGGCATCCTTGGAGGACGTTTTCTTGAGGGCGCAGCTCGCCAGCCTGAATTAATTCCAATGTTGCGTACACAGTTCTTTATTGTGATGGGTTTGGTGGATGCGGTACCAATGATCGCTGTAGGTTTGGCACTCTATGTACTGTTTGCAGTTGCAGGCTAGGTTACGTCGAATAAACATAACTAAATATTTTCAGGACATGCCATGAATATCAATGCCACATTGATCGGACAATCGATTGCATTCTTCCTGTTTGTGCTTTTTGTAATGAAATATGTGTGGCCCCCTCTGATGGCCGCACTGGATGAGCGCAAGAAGCAGATTGCAGACGGGCTTGCTGCAGCAGAGCGAGGACATCGTGAGCATGAGCTCTCTGAGCAGCGAGCAACAGAGGTGATTCGTGAGGCGCATGAAGAGGCGAGCCTGATTATCAACCGGGCACAGCAGCGTGCCAGCGAGGTGGTTGATGAGTCAAAGGGCAAGGCTATGGAAGAAGCTGAGAGAATTATTGAGTCAGCGCATTCCACAATAGAGCAGGATACCAACAGCGCACGTGAGCAGTTGCGGACACAGGTTTCTGCATTGGCTCTTGCGGGTGCGTCACAGATTTTACAGCGTGAGGTGAGTGAATCAGATCACCAGCAAATCCTCTCTGAACTGAGCGCCAAGCTATAGAGAAATTAAGGGATGGAAGAGAGAACAACAATTGCTCGACCCTATGCAGAAGCAGCCTATGCGCAGGCAGGCATAGAGTGGCAAATTGCAGACTGGGCTGATGCAATAGAGCTGCTGTCAGCTATTGTTGATGAGCCATCAGTAGCTGTGCGTCTGAATGACCCACGAGTATCTCGTGAGCAGATGGCAGATCTGGTGATTAGTGTTGGTGGGGAACTCTTCTCTGGTACCCGAGAAAATTTTATCAAGGTGCTGTTGGAGAATGGTCGCCTCGGTTATGCGCCAGAGGTCAACATTCTATTTCGGGAGCTTAGGGCTGTAGATGAAAATCAGATGGATGTTGAGGTAACCTCTGCCTATTCCCTGGATGAAGTATCAAAGGATGCAATTGCAGCTGCAGTAAAAGATAAAATGGGGAAAGAGGTTCAGATGAATGTAGAGGTTGACCAGTCTCTTATTGGCGGGGTCATCGTACGTGCAGGAGATCAGGTAATCGACTTGTCACTACGCGGCAGAATGGACCAGCTTTCAAACACACTGCGCGGATAGTCGGTAGTTTGTGAAATTGGTTAGTGTTAATTATTTAAGTATTGATTTAAGGAGCAATCATGCAACTCAACCCTTCTGAAGTCAGCGAACTGATCCGGAAGAAAATCGAGAGTTTTGAGCCACTGGCCGAGGCCCGTACAGAGGGAACAGTGGTCAGTCTTGCTGATGGTGTAGTTCGTCTGCACGGACTAAGCGATGCGATGCAGGGCGAGATGATCGAATTTCCAGGAAACACCTACGGTATGGCGCTCAACCTGGAGAGAGACTCTGTTGGTGCGGTAATCCTTGGATCATATGAACATATCTCTGAGGGGGATACGGTTCGTTGTACAGGAAAGATTCTTGAGGTTCCTATCGGTGAGGGGTTGTTGGGACGTGTTGTCGACTCACTGGGTAATCCTCTGGATGGCAAGGGTCCGATCGAGTCCATAGGCACATCTCCAATCGAAAAGATCGCTCCCGGCGTTATTGCACGTAAATCAGTGGATCAGCCCGTACAGACTGGGCTGAAATCAGTCGATGCAATGGTGCCTATTGGCCGTGGTCAGCGTGAGCTGATTATTGGTGACCGCCAGACCGGAAAGACTGCGGTAGCGGTAGATGCCATCATTAACCAGAAGGGAACCGGCGTAAAATGTATCTATGTTGCAGTCGGCCAGAAGGCCTCCTCAATAGCTGAGGTGGTGCGTCGTCTGGAAGAGCATGATGCCCTTGAGCACACAATTATTGTTGCAGCTGCAGCATCAGATTCAGCAGCAATGCAGTACATCGCCCCATACTCTGGTTGTACCATGGGAGAGTACTTCCGTGACAAGGGAGAGGATGCATTGATTGTCTATGATGATCTGACCAAGCAGGCTTGGGCCTACCGTCAGGTCTCCCTGTTGCTGCGTCGTCCACCAGGCCGTGAGGCATATCCTGGTGACGTCTTCTATCTCCATTCACGCCTTCTGGAGCGTGCCTCCCGTATTAATGAGGACGAAGTTACCAAGCGTACCAATGGTGCCGTTACCGGACAGACAGGTTCGCTAACAGCTCTACCAATTATTGAGACTCAGGCTGGTGACGTATCGGCCTTTGTTCCAACCAATGTAATTTCGATTACAGATGGTCAGATCTTCCTTGAGACCGACCTTTTCAATTCTGGTATTCGTCCGGCGATTAATGCAGGTCTTTCGGTATCTCGAGTTGGTGGTGCGGCACAGACTAAAATCATCAAGAAGCTTGGTGGTGGTGTTCGTCTTGATCTGGCGCAGTATCGTGAGCTGGCAGCATTTGCCCAGTTTGCATCTGATCTGGATGAGGCGACCCGTAAACAGATTGAACGCGGTCAGCGCGTAACCGAGCTGATGAAGCAGAAGCAGTATGAGCCAATGAAGATTGCAGAGTTGGCTACCTCACTGTTTGCTGCCAATGAAGGCTATCTGGATGATGTTGAACCATCCAATATCGTTGCCTTTGAGGAGGCGCTTCAGTCTTATATGAAAAGCTCACAGATTGAGTTGATGGACACTATCAATGAGTCTGGTGACTATAACGATTCGATTGAATCATCACTGCGCGCGGCGCTTGATGACTTCAAGGCAAATCATAGTTGGTAATCTGAAATGGCCGTCGGTAAGGAAATTCGGGAAAAGATCAGAAGCGTTAAAAGCACGCAGAAGATCACTAGTGCCATGGAGATGGTAGCAGCCAGCAAGATGCGCAGGGCTCAGGAGCGGATGGATGCATCTCGTCCCTACAGCGACAAGATTACGGCAGTTGTTAGCCATCTTGCCAATGCGCACCCAGAATATCACCACAGCTATATGAGTGAAAGAGAGGTCAAGCGGGTTGGCTTCATCATCATCTCCTCTGATCGAGGTCTTTGTGGCGGGCTTAATGTGAACCTGTTTCGCGAGGCTGTTAAGGCAATCAAGGAGCATAGTGATCAGGGGACTGAGGTTGACTACACAGCAATTGGTAGCAAGGCGCTCGGTTTCCTTGGGCGGATGGGCGGTAATCTGGTTTCAGAGTCCTGTCAGCTGGGAGATCAGCCAGAAATATCAAGCCTGATTGGCTCTATCAAGGTGATGTTGAATGCCTTTGATGAAGAGAACATTGATCAGCTTTATGTGGTCTATAACCAGTTTGTGAACACCATGACTCAAAAGCCTACGGTTCGTCAGGTGTTGCCACTTCAGCAGGATGATAGCGAAGAGTACAGTCACCACTGGGACTATATCTATGAGCCTGATGCAAAACCGGTTATGGATACACTGCTACAGCGCTATGTTGAGTCTATTGTCTATCAGGGTGTGGTTGAAAATATTGCCTGTGAGCAATCTGCTCGTATGGTTGCGATGAAGAGCGCAACAGACAATGCTGGCGACCTGATTGATGAGTTGGAGTTGGTCTATAACAAGGCCAGACAGACAGCAATTACTGCAGAGCTTGCAGATATTGTGGGTGGTGCAGCGGCGGTTTAGTTGGTTAACGGAATATTTTGAATATCAATAAAGAGGATTAGAGAGATGTCAGGATCGATTGTTCAGATCATCGGCGCAGTGGTAGACGTAGAATTTCCTCCGGAATCTATGCCGAAGATTTTTGATGCACTGACAGTGGATGAGCCAGGCTTGACACTTGAGGTTCAGCAGCAGATTGGTGACGGTGTGGTTCGTGCCATTGCAATGGGTACAACGGATGGCCTGAAGCGAGGGCTATCAGTTACCGGTACAGGAATGCCGATCCAGGTTCCTGTAGGTACCAAGACTCTTGGGCGTATCATGAATGTGCTTGGGGATCCCATTGATGAGAAGGGCGAGATTGGTGAAGAGGCCAGGATGCCAATCCACCGCAAGGCTCCTGCATTTGATGAACTCTCTGCTACTGCGGAGATTCTGGAGACCGGCATCAAGGTGATCGATCTGGTTTGTCCATTTGCCAAGGGCGGCAAGGTTGGGCTGTTCGGTGGTGCTGGTGTGGGCAAGACCGTAAACATGATGGAGCTGATCCGCAATATCGCGATTGAGCATAGTGGGTACTCCGTGTTTGCTGGTGTTGGTGAACGTACCCGTGAGGGTAACGACTTCTACCACGAGATGACCGAAGGTGGCGTTCTCGACAAGGTATCACTGGTTTATGGCCAGATGAATGAGCCTCCTGGTAACCGTCTGCGTGTTGCTCTGACTGGCCTGACCATGGCAGAGGCATTCCGTGATGAGGGGCGCGATGTGCTGCTCTTCATCGATAACATCTACCGTTATACTCTGGCGGGAACTGAGGTATCGGCACTGTTGGGTCGTATGCCATCTGCGGTAGGTTATCAGCCTACCCTAGCAGAGGAGATGGGTGCCCTGCAGGAGCGAATCACCTCCACCAAGACCGGCTCCATTACCTCAATTCAGGCGGTCTATGTGCCAGCGGATGACCTTACGGATCCATCCCCAGCAACAACATTTGCTCATCTGGATGCGACTGTTGTACTCTCGCGCCAGGTTGCTGAGCTTGGTATCTATCCAGCGGTAGACCCACTGGACTCAACTAGTCGCCAGCTTGATCCTCATGTGGTTGGAGAGGAGCATTACAATGTGGCTCGTAGCGTACAGACTACACTGCAGCGCTATAAGGAGCTAAAGGATATTATTGCTATTCTCGGCATGGATGAGCTCTCCGAGGAAGACAAGCAGACAGTAAATCGTGCTCGTAAAATTCAGCGTTTCCTCTCTCAGCCATTCTTTGTGGCAGAGGTATTTACCGGAACGCCAGGCAAATATGTCTCATTGGCAGATACTATTTCTGCCTTTAAGGCGATCGTTGCGGGTGAATATGACCATCTTCCCGAGCAGGCCTTCTATATGGTTGGCTCGATTGATGAGGCCGTTGAGAAGGCCAAGACCATTTAAGATCGGGATGACAGGAATAGCATCATGAGCATGACCGTACATGTTGATATCGTCAGCGCGGAGAAATCTATCTTCTCTGGTGTTGCCGAGATGATTTTTGCCCCTGCCGAGATGGGTGAGGTTGGTATTGCCCCTCGTCATGCCCCGATGTTGGCCCGCATGAAGGCGGGTGAGGTTCGTATTCAGCAGCCAGGCGGAGAGGAGGCAGATTTCTTTATCTCTGGTGGCATGCTTGAGGTTCAGCCTCATGTTGTGACTGTACTGGCAGATACTGCCATTCGTGCAGCAGATCTTGATGAGGCTGCGGCACTGGAGGCGAAACAGCGTGCAGAGGCTGCGATGGAGGATAAGCAGGTCGAGATGGACTATGCAAAGGCACAGGCAGAGTTGATTCAGGCTGTAGCACAGCTTCAGGCTATCGAGCGTCTGCGCAAACGTTCCGGCACCTCATAGCTGAATTACCCGGTTACAGCTTTATAACCGTTGTTGAATCTCGGGGTTATACTACCCACATACTGTCAACTATAAATTGATGACTGGAAACAGTGGAATGAGTGAGCATGTTGAAAAAAAGATGGACCATCTGTACCTGCAACAGATGATGACAGAGACAACATCCAATCTTGCTGTAGTAATTCTGGCGGCTGGCCAGGGGACCAGGATGTGCTCCGCACTACCCAAGGTACTTCACACTCTGGCAGGGAAACCACTGCTTGAACATGTGGTGTGCTATGCAGAGAGTCTGGATCCTGGCTCCATCCATGTGGTTTATGGCCACGGAGGAGAGCAGGTAAGAGAGCGTCTCTCCCATCTTCAGGTCAACTGGGTGTTACAGGAGCAGCAGCTGGGCACAGGCCATGCAGTTGAACAGGCGCTGCCACAGATCGGCACTGACCAGACGGTCCTTGTTCTATATGGGGATGTTCCTCTGGTCAAGTCGGAGACGCTCCTCAATCTGTTGAATCGCAGTCGTGAGAGTGGTTTTTCGCTACTTACAGTTTCACTGGAGAGCCCCGCAGGTTACGGACGTATTGTGCGCAGTTCAGATGGACGGATGGCACGTATTGTGGAACAGAGGGATGCCTCTGTCGATGAGCTGGAGATCCGGGAGGTCAATACCGGCATTCTTGCTGTCTCTGGAGACAAACTCAAGGGCTGGATCGATGAACTGGAGAACGGCAATGCCCAAGGTGAGTTTTATCTGACCGACATTGTCGAGATGGCGGTAAGAGATGGGGTTGAGATCAAGACAGTCTCTGCGGCAACAGCCAAGGAGGTGCAGGGGGTCAACGATCGACTACAGCTCTCCCAACTTGAGCGAGCCTACCAGAGAGATCAGGCGGAACAGCTAATGCTGGATGGAGTCACTCTGCTTGATCCCGACCGTTTTGATCTGCGAGGCACCGCGAAGGCCGGGCAGGACGTGATAATAGATGTAAATGTGATTCTTCAGGGTGAAGTGATTCTGGGGGATAGGGTTGAGATTGGCGCCAACTGCCATATTCAGGATGCGACAATAGAAGAGGGCACAGTGATTCTACCCAACTCTGTTATTGACTCGGCAGAAATTGGGCCTAGCTGCAGAATTGGCCCTTTTGCAAGAATCCGCCCTGGAACCAAATTGACCGCGTCAGCTCATGTTGGAAATTTTGTAGAGCTGAAGAATTCCCAGGTTGCCGAGGGCTCCAAAATCAATCACCTCTCCTATGTGGGTGACAGCATAGTCGGCGCACGGGTCAACATCGGGGCCGGGGTCATCACCTGTAACTATGATGGTGCCAATAAATATCGTACAGTTATCGGAGATGATGCCTTTGTGGGATCAGATACCCAGCTTGTTGCGCCGGTGGAGGTTGGGCGTGGTGCAACCATCGGAGCCGGGTCTACTATCGTCAAGGATGCCCCGGCAGATCAACTGACTCTAAGCCGCTCCAAACAGACCACCATCAAAGGGTGGAGGCGGCCACAGAAAAAGAGCTGATGGCGCTGTCCTCTATATTCTCCAGCGGTTGTCTGGATTAATCGGGGAACGCTGGAAGAAAGAGCTCATTGACCAGCAGAGGGTCACCATCAATACGGTAGAGAATCCGTCTGCCCCACAGTGAGTCAGGTTTTTTCTCAATCCCGGAAATTGCCTCCCGAAACAGCTGGTGGTGGCTATGAAAGCGGGCATACTCTACATTTGTCCGTTCCATTACTCTGGATGCGTGTAAAACCGCACCAAGTGAACGATTCCCCAGCCGAGTCAGTCGACGCAGAGATCTGTTGAGTGCATAGTGAGGGATTATCGTATGGGCAAAAACCCATGGATATTCCCCGCAGCGCAACAGTACAGAGCGTGCATTGGCGGTTTCACCGACCCGAAGCCCCAGTCGCTGGCGCTCACTATGGCTGATGGTGGAGTATCTCTGTATCAACACCTCTACCCGGAATTTACCATTACAGGAATTCACAATCTTTCTGGTCAGTGAACTGGAGTCGAGCAGATGGTTACGGATTGAGCGCGATGGCTGCAGTAGAGATAGCTGTCTCTCATTGACCCATTGTGGTTCATTGGTGGGAAAACTCATGGGAGTGATTATACGCATCCTCCACCGGCTCTGCCCTGTTTCGGTTGGGACCGGTTTTAATCGATGTGGGTATGAGAATTTGGTGGGAAAGCGCTATGGGGCACGGTATGATCGAGACAGGCGTACGAGTCAAATCATGTGTAGGGAGAGCTGCTGAATGATCAAAAAAGCGGATAGTGAAACGCGACTTTTTGTCCTTGATACCAATATTCTGATGCATGACCCAACGGCGTTGTTCCGTTTTCAGGAGCATGATGTCTATCTTCCAATGATTGTACTGGAGGAGCTGGATCGGGGGAAAAAAGGGGTCTCTGAGATTGCACGCAACGTGCGCCAGGTGAGCCGCTTTATCGATGAGCTGGTGGAGAGCAGCAGCCTGGAGCAGATCAAGCAAGGGGTCTCGTTGACTCCGCCAGGCACTCTCAGCAACCTCTCTGACCAATCATCCGGGCGCCTCTATTTTCAGACCTCAACCGACAGCGTCAAGCTGCCGGAATCACTGCCTGGCAATACAGCAGACAACAGCATTCTGGCAACGGTGATGGCGCTGCAAAAGCAGGTCAAGGATGTGCGGCTGGTAACCCGCGACATCAATCTGCGAATCAAGGCATCCATTCTCGGAATCCACAGTGAGGACTATCGCAATGACAAGGTGCTGGATGATGTTGATCTGCTGCAGACTGGCTTTACGGAACTCTCTGCCGACTTCTGGGAGAGCCACGGCAAGGATCTGGAGAGCTGGCAGGAGGAGGGGCACTCCCTCTACCGTGTACAGGGAGAGGATGTCTCCGAATGGTTGGTTGGTGAGTTTCTGGCTGACCCCGAGGAGGAGAACAATGACTACATTGTGCGTGATATCGAGGGTGACAGCGCAGTCCTGGAGCGCATTCACAACTACAGCTCAGAGAACAATACAGTCTGGGGCATACAGGCTCGCAATCGGGAGCAGAACTACGCCCTGAATCTGCTGATGGACCCGCAGTTTGATTTTGTCACCCTGTTGGGGCCTGCAGGCACAGGAAAAACCCTGCTGGCACTGGCAGCCGGTCTGGAGCAGGTTCTGGAGCATGACATCTACAGTGAGATCATCATGACCCGTATCACCATTCCGTTGGGAGAGGATATAGGGTTTCTGCCCGGCACCGAAGAAGAGAAGATGACCCCATGGATGGGTGCCTTGATGGACAACCTGGAGGTACTCACCATGCATGACAAGAGCAGCCAGTTTGAGCGTGAGGCCACCCAGGAGTTGATCAACCATCGTATCAAGATTCGCTCCATGAACTTCATGCGTGGCCGAACCTTTATGAACCGTTATCTGATTATTGATGAGGCCCAGAATCTTACCTCCAAACAGATGAAGGCACTGGTAACCCGCGCCGGTCCCGGCACCAAGATTGTCTGTATCGGAAACCTGGCACAGATCGACACACTCTATTTGACGGAGACCAGTTCAGGACTGACCTATGTTGTAGATCGCCTTAAGAGCTGGGCCCATAGTGGTCACGTGACCCTGCAGCTTGGTGAGCGTTCACGGCTCTCTGATTACGCAATTACAGCGCTGTAATTGCATCATTTTAATTTTATAGCTATTCCTCTGGCTGGTTATTTAGGAAAGCTCTGAATAAGTCATCCCCGCGCAGGCGGGGATCCAGCAACTATTTGATAATTAGATGACCGCTATTGGCGTTTTTCAGAGGTTTCTTAGTCTATCTCTCTCTGTGGAAGATATATATTCCATCAGGAAAATCCAGCGGATCACCAACCTGTCCTGGATGTAGTTTAAAAATGGAACTCATCAACTTGGGCAAGCGATGATTGTTCTCAATTTTTTGAGGCGGAATTTTCAGGGGCATATCTGAATATTTATCAATTAGACTGTTAAATGATATGCCTTTTGATCTGGCAAGACTGCTTAATCTGCTAGCAAACTCTATTGCTGAGGCACGATCAAGGTGATAGGTTTTTCCGTTATGTTCAGCGCCCTTGATCTCTGAATGACCAATAAAGATGAAGTCAAAAACTCCGCTGGCAGCATCCTGTTGATCCTTCTGAGGTATACGTGCAGGATCCAATTCCATCGTTTTTTCAGGCAGGCGTGAGAACATCAGATATTGTATGTCTGATTTTCTTTTTTCGGCCATTTTATGAGCATATTTTTCATTAAAATTTTCAGCTATTGCCCCAATTCTTCTGATAGCCACTTTGTGTAATTTATCGTTGGCAACAATGTCATTCACCACTTCTAAGCCATCAATTACATGTCCAAAAATTGTATAGTTACCATCAAGCCATTCAGCACTTTTTCTGGTTATAAAAAACTGGCTTCCATTTGTGTTCGGACCTTTGTTGGCCATAGTTAGCATCCCTGACTGCAAATGACTTAGGCGCGGATCAATCTCATCAGCAAATATATAACCGGGATCACCAGTTCCACTATTTGTAGGGTCACCACTCTGTACCATAAAGTCACGCACCCGATGAAAACTTAGGTTGCTATAGAGCGGCCTTTTCACCATTTCATTTGTTGTTGGCTCTGTCCATGCTGTAGTCCCTTCAGCTAGGCCAATAAAGTTCATTACTGTCATTGGGGCGTTGCTAGGCAATAATTGAGCCGTGATTACTCCCTTTGATGTGTGAAACTCAGCATACAGTCCATCCTCTAATTTTATCCCTGCGTCAGCCATGAACGGTAACAGAGAGGCGATTAAAAACAATATTCTTGAATGGTTCATTTCTCTTCTTCCATAAAAAACAGGGACAGACCATGGTCTGTCCCTGTGTGACTACTATCCCGGTAAATAATTTATTTTTTTATTTAATGAGAGTTTTTGGCTTCATGTTCTGCGCGAAGCTGTCCTGCCTCCTCTAGGATATTATTTACCGCAGTATTTAGTGGAGCCCATCCATACCAGTGCATATAGTCATTACTTGCGTGGAATGCACCCTGGAAGGTGCGTTGCCTGTACTCAAGCATAATCAGGTATAGCTCCTGCTCAATATTGGTTTTGGCATCATAATATTGCAGCAGGTCTGGCGCATATTCCCATCCTTCAGGTTTTTGCAGAATACCATCTCTGTATAGCCCTTGCACAGCCTGAATGGCCTGTGCAAAACGGTGGTCAGCCTGCTGAATAGTGTCATCCGATGCCTTGAAGAAATCATTTACATATTGATTGCTATGGCATTCATTACATGTCTTTTTCATGTCGCGACGTAGTTTGTTGAACTCGTCGGGGCCGCGTGCAGCACGCCCTTGAACCACAATTTCAACAAAGCGCTTAGTTGGCTGTAGGGATGCATCTAGTATACCGGCCGCCTGCAGGATAATGGCTCTGTCAAATGTCCACTGTGGATTATCATCCAAGTCATCAAAATGACCTGTTGGTAGTAATGCAGCAAGTTTGGTTAGTGGTTCCTTCAGGCTTGGTGCTACATCAATTAAAGCCAGCACATTATCCTTGGTAGGGATGCGTAGTCCAAGGAAGCCCCATGGGGTAGATACATTATGGTTGCCATCAACCATATGGCATGTCTGACATGTTGGGGCGCGTCCATCAGTATCGCCACCTTGATTTTCTATTCCCCAGATAACTCCGTGCTTGGAGGAAGTAAACATTTCCCATTGAGGGTGATCAAAGCCCATATGGCAGTTGGAGCATGCGCGTGGGTCGTTGGCCTCATCCTTACGGAAGGTATGTCGGGTATGGCATGCATCACATTGAGCGTTACCATAACGATACTCCGACTCCTCTTTGCCGCCATCATATTTTAACTCGGCATCCATATTACCCTGCGACACGCCAAGCAGTCCTTTTTTGCCAAGTTTGTGGCAGCCTGAACAGCCACGATATCCTTGACCAACAATTGATTTGGGTTGGTTGTGCCATGCAATTTGAGTTTTTTGTGCCATCCATGCAAGATTATGCTTTCCGGATCGATATTGTTTAAACTGTTTCTTGTGACATTCGCCGCAGACATCGGCAGTTGGCATCTCGGCCTTTGAATAGTCCGTGTTTGTAGTATGCCCCTCTCCATGGCAATCATGGCAGACAACTTCATCCTCTTGGTTGTGTGCATTGGCCATGGGGCTGTCAAGATGTTGTTTGACAATCCCGGGAGTCACGTTGTAGTGGCATCCAATGCACTTGGCATTCAGCATGCGGTCTTCGTCTTCGACATCTCTGCTGCTAGCAGAGGCTATGGCCGAAACAAATAGCAATAACAGCATGGTAGCTATATTTATGGTTTTATATTGCATAGTTCATCCTCCAGAAACTATTAAGAATTAAAACTGTTTTCTGCAATTCCAAGCAGAATTCAGTCACGCATTAATGGCATATAATAAAAGAGATAAGAGTTATTGTCAAAAGTGGTGTTCAGGGTCATCAGTCAGGCGGCCTTCTGGT
>CALEHW010000045.1 GCA_937877715.1 uncultured Methylophaga sp.
TTACGCATTTGTCATACCAGCAAATTCCGGACATAAAATACAATGTAGATCGTGTAGTGGTTGCATTAAGCGAGATAAGTGAGGTTGATAATATTGCTGATTTGAAGATGGGGGGCATAGGTAATAGTACAAAACATCGTATAGCAATGTGGCAGGTCTCTTATGAGATGTTTTTTGATAATGTGTTGTTTGGTGTTGGCAGAGGCGGGTATTCTGGTGTTGTTCAGAAATACAAGGAGTTAGGCAGGATAAACAGTGCGGCGGCATCCCATACTTTTCCTCATAATATTTTTGCGGAACAGGCAGTATCTTATGGGCTGGTTGGGTTATCCATTATGCTCTCTTTAATTGGATATATGTTCTATATTGCATTAAAGCATTTAAGAATAGATAAAATTAAGGCAGAAAACCTGATGATAATTACGGTTTCATTTGTTGTTATTGGAGTGTTTGAGGGAAGCATAACTATTAACGGCGGATATATTGCCTTCTTGTTGGTTTATGTTGGCGTGTCATTGGGTTATACGATGGAAAGAATTAAATCACTGAGAGCGTGATATCTTATTGATACTTATTGGAGTGTTGCATGAAAAATGATAATAAATATCCTAATAAAGGGATACATAAATTTGTCCAAGATTATATTAGAGATTTACCGGACTTACATGGAAAAACTGTACTAGATATCCCCTGTGGTGATGGAAGGGCAAGTTATGAGTTTATTAAGAAGGGCGCTAATGTAAAAGCTTTTGATCTATTTCCATCCTTTATGAAGTTGGATGATATAAAGGCAGGATATGCTGACTTGGCTGAAGATTTGCCTATTGAAGATAGATCTGTTGATTATATAATATGCCAAGAAGGTATTGAGCATATTCCAAATCAGCTTCAGGTTTTATCAGAGTTTAATCGAGTATTAAAAAAAGGAGGCACTTTATTGATAACTACTCCTAGCAATTCACATGTCCGTGCACGTTTGTCTAATTTCTTTCTGGAATCAGATTACTGGAAAAGAATGCCACCAACAGAGATAGATGGTGTTTGGTTTGCTGAAAACTCTTCAGATAAGTTGTATTTCGGGCATCTTTTCCTATTGAGTGTTCAGCATTTTCAGAGTTTGTTGATGTTTTCTGGGTTTAAAACAAATGAACGGGTCAGAACCAAGATTGGTAATACATCATTAGTGCTTGGTGTGCTTTTATATCCATTGTTTGCATTTTTCACGATTCTTTCGTATATATCTTATAGACCAAAAAATAAGCATATTGACATCAATGAAAGAAAGGAAATCTTGCTGGATAGGGTGAAGTTAAATTTGCATCCAACCACACTCTTTTGTAAGCATATATTTTGGGTGGTCCAGAAAGAGAGCAATCTTAACGAGGTTGCAAATAGATTAAAGAGTATGCAGCGTAATTAATAATACAATATTCTCTTTATATGATTCTTAGAGTTAATTTAGGGTGTTATATGAAAATGTTTATTAATGTAAGTCGTTCGGTTCAGCAGATAGGTAATGCGATTATGTTTAAGAGATCAGGGTTGATTGTATGATATACATAGCAACAAGCAATGGTATTATTGTGTATGATGAGATTTTAGATACTACTAATGTAGTAATACCAAACAAGCATACCCTTGGGTTCTTCAAAAAGAAAGCTATGGGTTGGTTTGGTTTGTGTATCTATGGATCTGACGGTTTTGTGTTAGCAGGTTCACGTGAAAAATTGGGGTCAAAATCAATTGGCCGTTCGTCAACGGATGTAAAGTTGCATTTAATTAATCCTCATACATTACAGCATGAAGTGATTGGTAAAGTAAAGTCAGTTTATGATTTACATCAAATGGCTGCATGGAAGAGTTTGGTTTTTTTGACAGATACTGGTCTTAATCGCGTGCATGTTTATGATGTCAATTTAGGCGCAACCATCAGTATAGTGAATATCGGTGATAAGAGAGCCGATGTTAATCATATTAATGCGTTAAATATAGATGGTGAGAATCTATTTATTGGGCTTAATAATAAAGATGGTGATAGTCAGCTTTTGAAGATTGACCTTAATAGAGTTATTAACTATGGGGTATCTGATAATAATGCTTTGATAGATGGGGAACTGATCTCTCTGCCGGGGACCTCCCATTCACACGATATTGAGGTATATAGGAGTGATTTACTGGTGTGTGCCTCTCATGATGGTTGTCTCATCAGAGTAAGTAATGGAGAGATTTTGTTTGATGCTATGGGGTGGGCACGTGGAATAGCCATTTCACCAGAGGGAATATGGGTTGGGGAGAGCCCTCTTGCAGAACGATCAAAGCGTCATAATAAGAGTTTATCTGGAGCTATACATCTGTATTCACATGATAGATATGAACTTATAAAATCGATTAAGATTGAGGCCTCTGGGCAGATTTGTGATTTATTGCATATTAATGTGCACCCTGAATTGGTGCCAGCCTAGATTAGGATTTTTCCACGCCCACGCAAGAAATCAAGAATAGCAGCAACAGCCTGCTTAAGGCTGAGTGTGTCTGTATTGATAATAAGTTCAGGATCTTTTGGGACTTCGTATGGTGAGTTTATTCCAGTGTAATTTTTAATCTTACCGGATCGTGCTTTGGCGTATAGTCCTTTCACATCTCTAGATTCACAGACCTCAAGGCTCGCTTTACACCAGATCTCAATAAAATCACCATGAGGGAGAAGATTACGGACAGCCTCACGGTCAGCCTGAAAGGGACTAATAAAGGCAGTCATAGTGATAATGCCAGCTTCCATCATCAGTTTTGATGCTTCACCAATCCTGCGGATGTTCTCATGACGATCATCTTCAGAAAAGCCAAGATTGGAGGAGAGTCCATGACGGACATTATCACCATCTAGTACAAAGGTGCGGCAACCAAGCTGATGTAGCTCCTCCTCAACAGCATGTGCAAGGGTTGATTTGCCCGCACCAGAGAGGCCAGTAAACCAAAGTACGCAGGATTTATGATTATTCTGCTGATTGCGGCGCTCACGGGTTACGGTGGCATGATGCCAGACTATATTAGGTTTAAGGATCAAGATTATTTTACCTCATTTTATAATTAATGGGTTTTAATTTCCAATGTCTTAGTTACTCAGAGTCTCATTAATATTAGGTCTGTAATGTGTCTAATATTTTCAGTATATTCATGTAAACCAAATTCTAGCCTATGCTCGGATCTACTAAGTGTCTGCCACCTAAGTGAGGTAGATGACTGTTTTATTGGATAGAAACCAACGGTTGGAATGTCCAGTGCCCCTGCAATGTGTAGTGTTCCTGTAGAGCCACTTATAAACAGGTCTGCAATCTGCATTATCTCTATAAACTGTCTGAGTCCATCCGTGGAGTGGTATATAGATGATGTTACATTGTTTGATAGCAGTGTTTGTAGATCTTCTGCTATTTCCAGTTCTCTAGGTCCAGCACAGATTATTATAGATATTGGGTGGTTGGAATTTTCTGCTATGTTATCTGCAAGGTTAGCATACTGTTCTGTTGAGAGTGTTACAGAGGAGCCGCCACTGCCTGGGTGTACAAAAGCTAGTTTTGTATTGTTTGGGAGGTTATGTTGTTGCAAAAAGTTGCGTTTGACCTCCTCCCTGTTTCCCTCCAGTTTAAGAAGTGGTCTTGTCACCTCTTTTGGTAGATGATCATTCCCTCTGAGTTCCAGAGTGAAATTATTAGGCACTATTTTTAGATCAACCAGTAGTTGTGCGACAAGTTCACTGTTGTATAGGTGTTCTGGTTTCTCTGAGAGGGAGCGTCTCTGTACAGTTCGGTTTGTATAGAAGATCTGTGCGATTTTTGTGGCGGGGGCAAGACGATAGGGTATTCTGGCTAACATTCCTGCAATAGCAACTCTGGTTGTAGAGAAGAGGGCAATCATTGCATCAAGGTTGGCTCTTCTAAACATTTTTGAGAGGCCAGTGATCCCCTCCTGATTATCAATCAGGATGTCGTCAATGTATGGGCAGAGTTCTGCGGCCGGGGCTGTATATTCCGGAACCAATGCAGTGATATTGGATTGTGGCAGGTAGTGCTTAAGCAGGGCAAAGGCAGGCCAGGCGAGCATAAAGTCGCCTAGTTTGTCGTTACGGACAACCAGTATCCTCAGGCTATCGTTGGGATTACCCATTCAGCTCCAGAACCTCTTTCCATCTTTCCATAATGCCCGGCAGTTTGAACCTCTCTTGACAGGAGACCACAGGCCTGCCATTTTCCTTCCAGTTCAATACTCTACTTATGATAGTCGATGGGTCTCTGGCATCTACCAGTTGTTCTTCATCATTGATAATCTCGACGGCTGAACCAAAGGGGTGTGCCAGTACTGGTGTGCCAGTACAGTTTGCTTCAATGAATACCATACCAAATGTCTCCGGATGGATATTTTGTGGATAGAAAAGGCAGAATGATTGGCGCAGATGGGTGATGACCTCCTCTCTGGGGATTTTTCCGAGTATGGTGATGGATTTTGAGTTATCCAATTCATTATCTTTCAGGATGTTTCTTATTCGCTCTGATGTTGATCCAGCTATATATAGACGATAGCTTGGATCTTGTTGTAATAGTTTGCTGAAGTGTTTAACCACCATAGACAGTCCTTTGTATGCTGCACTGAAGAAGAGCAGCTTGTTTTTATCTATGGGTGTGTTGTTTTTGGAAAATGCCTCATCTACTGGGTTGTATATAAATGTAATTGGTGCCTTCTGGTATTGAAAGGTAAATATTCTACTTAACCATGAGACAGGACCATTCATGATTTTATCGGTATGTTCCTGAAGGTGACGTGATACACAGATAATTTTTGCGCCTGATTTTGTGACCAAATGTCTTCTGCCAAGGGCCTCGTATTTCTGAAAGTTGTGAATCCAGACAAATAGTTTTGCATCTGGATATCTGTTGCTGTAAATCTTCAACAGCTTTTGTTTCCTCAGAATAATGATTCGATCAGGCGGGGATTTCTTGAATAGAAGGCCGTCGTTATAGTGGATAAAGTGGATGCTCTCTTCATGATAGGGTTTCTCTCTGTTTATCTGTGAGATATATACCTCATGCTCTGTTGCCAATTCTCTGGCAATTCTCAACACTGTTGATTCGGTGCCCCCAAGAGAGTTTGAGTGCATATACTGAAAATCATAATTTTCAGAGGACTTAAAATCGACAAACAGTATTTTCATCTGTTGACTACGCTTTCTGTTAGCTGAAGAAATCTATCTTGTAATTTCTGGAAGTGGAGATCATGATCGAAATTGTGATCAGAGAACTTTTTCCCGTTTTTTGCGAGTTGTAGTAGTAGCTCTCTGTTGTTGAGCAATGTCTCCAGTTTCTCCGCAAGATCTTTTTCGTTTCCAGATTCAAATAGCATCCCATTCTCTCCATGCCGGATAATCTCAGGCACACCACCGCGATTACTGCCAATTACAGAGATGCCTGTACGCATAGCTTCAACTAGAACCAGGCCGAAAGTCTCCTCTATGGTGGTTAGTACAATGCAGTCGCAAAGCTGCATCCACTCTTGTGGGTTTTCTACAAAGTCATGAAACAGTATATGGTCATCTATGGATAGTTCTATGGCCATATTGTGTAGTGACTGCAGGTAATCATCATCCATTGCATGGCCAACTATCAGTATCTGGAGTTCATGACCGTGATCTATTAGTTGTGCGGCGGCCTGGATAAGCAGATGCTGTGCCTTGAATTCCTCAATTCTTCCAAAAAGGCCAATTACAAATTTGTTGTCAGTAATATCGAGCTGCTGTCGACGCTCAGTAATCTCGTTTTTGTCTAATATTTTTGCGGGAGCTTCAACACCGAGATAGAGGTAATCTGATTTATCTGCATCAGCGGAAGGGAGCATCCTTGATGCAACCCCCGATAGCTCTCTGGTTACGTTGAGCAGCAGATCCATCTCACTGTATATCATGCGGTGGTATAGGTCCTGTTTGCTTCTAGTCATTTTCATATGCCTAGAGACAATCAGATTGGGTTTTTTTTTGGAGAGCCGTTTTGCAAGGGAGGCCAGCGGCAGATCCTTGTTCCAGTGCATATGGATAATATCTACATCTTCCCTATCAACAAGTTTGGCAAGGATGTGGGCACTATAGAGTGGAAGTTTTTTGAATGATGGGGATAGTGTTGAGGAGGGGATGTTGAGCTTATTTATCTTTTCGTATATAAATCCATTGTCGCCCGTGACAGCAATGACACTGTTATCTCTATTCAGGGCTGTGCAACATTTCACCATATACATCTCCAGGCCACCTATTCCCGGAGAGAGGCACAGCTCAAGGATCTTCATCCGGTCTCCCTTGTGGCTGGGAGCGGACCCAGAGGTCTGCATATTTTACAAATGTTGAGTGGCTGGATAGCAGTGCCAGCAATAACCCCTGCCTGCCATCCAGAAATCCTGCACGCAGCAGGTACATCTTTACAAAGCAGCCGATGGCATGGAGTGCCCCCTGTGGCAGGGTAGCTCTTTTCCCATTTGAGTAGCGTTGCCTTGACCATGCCTCTGCATAATGGGCAGATTTTACAAGGTAGTGGTTCATGTCACGATAGGTGTAGTGGATCAGATCTCCATTCAGCTGTTTCCGGTGGAATCTATCCTCCGCATATGCAAGTTTTTCATGAACTGTTGATGCGTTATATGATGCCTTAAGCCTTGGGTAGAGACGGGTTACATGGTCTGGATACCAGCCGCTGTGACGTATAAATCTTCCAAAACAGTATGAGAGTCTGGCTACATCAAATACAGATTGCTGATCATTGTTGGCGACAGCCTCCATGATGGAGCGGCGTAACTCTGGTGTTATACGCTCATCCGCATCGAGCATAAGAATCCAATCTCCAGATGCATATCCTTGAGCCCTTTGGCGCTGGACTCCATACCCCTGCCAGTCATCCTCGATAAAGATCTTGTTGGTAAATTTTCTGGTGAGTTCAATGGAGTTGTCCTGGCTTCCGGCATCGACAATAATGATTTCATCTGCAAAATCAGCAGTTTTTAGGCAATCCTCAATATTATCTGACTCATCTTTGATGATCAGGACAATAGAGAGTGTTGGTTGATGATTAGTGCTTTCCAAAATACCCAAGCCTTATCTGTTCCATTATCTGTTTTGGCATATCTATGTTGATATCTGTTTTTCTGATGGATCGTTCCAGCCGGTCTATATTGCCTAGCTTCCAGTAGTTTCCACTGCGTGTGGAGCATTTATCGAAATCTATCAGGAAAATCCTGCCCTCCCCATTGATGAGAATATTATTGATATTTAAATCAGAATGGTAGAGCTGATTATCATGAAATTTCCTTATGGCCATTCCAATATTGATGGCGGCCACCTCTGAGACTTCATTAGAGATAATCAGATCTTGGAGAGGGCGGACATTATTGATGCGTTGGGTCAGGATGTCCCCCTTATAGTGCCATCCATTTCTATAGACGTGCGCAGCAATTGGGCGGGGAACAGGCAGATTTTTTTCATAAAGTTTATGGTTGAGGTGCCACTCTCTCCATGGGCGTGTTCTGCTCAATCCACTCCAGATATAGCTGTCAGTTGAGACAATTGTTACTAATCCACCACGCGTATAGTGTCTAAGTACTAATTCAGCGGATCCATGTTGCAGGAAATATGCTTTTGAGCGACCGGTGGCATATCCGGTAACAAGATCCTGCTTTTTCCACCAGTTAGGATCAAACCACTGGTGGTCTATTGTTGCATTGAAGCTTGAATCAAGCAGAATGTAGCTGCTATTGTGGCTGATAACAACAGGGTTCACTGACTATACCAATAGAAGAAAAATATGAAAATCTGCATGTTACGTCTTTCAGCAATAGGGGATGTCTGTAATTGTATTCCTGTATTGCGTGCTCTGCAGAGAAATTGGCCCAATGCAGAGATCACATGGATTGTTGGAAAAGCTGAATATACCATGCTGAGGGATATCAAATCAGTGCGCTTTGTGGTCTTTGATAAAGACAGGTCATTTCAGGAAACCCTGCGTATCCGTAAAGAACTTCAAGATGACCGTTTTGATGTGTTACTGCATATGCAGGCATCTATACGGGCAAATATGTTGTCATTGGCCGTAAGGGCAACCAGAAGAATAGGTTTTGACTGGTCTCGCTCTAGAGATCTGCATGCTCTTTTTATTAATGAACATATCCCTGCTTCTAGAAACCCACACGTTTTGGAAGGCTTTATGAGTTTTGCATCTACCATTGGAGTAGATGATCAGTCACTGCATTGGGATTTGCCTGTTGATATATATAGGAAGGAGTTGGGTGAGATCAGGGGAAAATTGCCAGGTCGTTATGTTGTCATCTCTCCCTGCGCCAGTAATCCCATAAGGAACTGGAGTGTTGAGCGGTATGCAGAAGTTATCGATTATCTGTATAAGAAGCACGCTATTGATGTTGTTATGGTTGGTGGGGGTACAGAGATAGAGCGGCAGTATGGGGAGAAAATATCTCGTTTGAGCAGTTATGAACCGGTAAACATGGTTGGTTTAACATCACTTCGTCAGTTGATGGCACTGATCTCAGAGAGCCAATTCGTCATCTCTCCAGACTCCGGGCCTGCACATATGGCAACAGCTGTAGGCGCCCCGGTTATTGGTCTCTATGCAGTGGCAAATCCTGGTAGAACAGGTCCTTATCTGAGTCAGCAGCGGGTGATAAACCGTTATCCAGAGGCACTGTTCAAATATACTGGGAAAGATGTTGAGGATGTAAGATGGGGCAGAAGGTTGAAATCCAACGGTGCGATGGATCTGATCACCACTACGGATGTTTTCAGGCAGATTGATGACTTGATGGATGGTATGAGATGAGGGTCATCTATCAGGCAGTTCTGTGGGTGATGCTTCTTCCATTCCTGTGGATAACGGGTCGTAAGGAGTTGAAGCACCATGGTGGTATCTCTAGGCTTATGGAGTTTGTCGGTTATTATAATGCACCATCCGAATCTGGCGAATTGCTATGGATACATGCAGCATCTGTCGGAGAGGTGGTTGCAGCAACCCCATTTATTGATAGTCTGCGGGATCTCTCCCCATCTGTAAGGATACTGATTACAACAACCACCCCGACAGGGGCGGACAGGGTTCGTGAGATTTATGGGGAGGAGGTTGATCATGCCTACCTGCCCTATGATCTACCAAGAGCAGTCAGTCGATTTTTTAGTCACTTCCATCCTGTGGCTGGAATAATTATGGAGACAGAGATCTGGCCCAACCTGTTTCACCATTGCGGAAAACATAATATCCCCTTGGTAATGGCTAATGTACGGCTTTCACAGCGTTCACTGGAAGGCTACCAGCGTTGGATTCCCAAGCTAGCAAAAAAAGCGCTGCAAAATGTGACCTGGGCAGCTGCTCAGGGGGGGGGTGATGCAAAGCGGCTGATTACTCTTGGGGCTGAACCGGATAGGGTGGAGGCAATTGGTAGCATCAAGTTTGATCTGACATTGCCTGAGGATATTGAGCATCAGGGGCTAGAGTTACGTGACCAACTTGGCAACTCCCGACCTATCTGGATTGCCGCCAGTACCCGTGAGGGGGAGGAGAGTTACATCCTTGAGGCGCACCAGTCAATTCTGCAACAGATTCCAGATACACTGTTGATTCTTGTACCTCGTCATCCGGAACGTTTTAACCGTGTGGCAGGAGAGGCGAAGGCAGCTGGTTTTCAGGTTGTGAGGCGAAGCAGGGGGGATGATTGCGTTCCGGCAGCTCAGATCTATCTTGGTGACACCATGGGTGAGATGTTGTTGCTCTATGCGGCAGCTGATGTTGCTTATGTTGGGGGGAGTCTGGTGCCGACTGGTTCCCATAATATGCTGGAGCCTGCAGCCCTTGGCAAGCCAGTACTGTTTGGGCCGCATCGCTTCAATTTTTCAGAGATCAGTCAGCTGCTGATTGATCAGGGGGCAGCAGAGGAGGTCAACAGTGCCGTGGAACTGGCTGAATCGGTGATTATGCTATTGCAGACTGATGAGAGGCGCCGACAGATGGGGTGGCAGGGGCTGCGTGTTGTAGAGCAAAACCGGGGTGCATTGGACCACCTACTGGCCGGAATCCAGATGTGTATACCAAAGAGTCCATCCTCCTAATATGGGTAGAGAGGAGGGAGTGTGAGTGAATAATGCTGCCTCCCCTCTCAGCCTTCCTCATAGTAGGGGGAAGGTGTGGTAATCAGAAGGTAAATTGAGAGTTAGTAGGTGCCACTAGGTTATCGACCTCAGTCTCAAATAGGGGCTCGGTTACCCAGCTCTCCTCATCAAAACGTGTCATCAGCAAAGTGGTTTTTACACCACCATTTTCCACAACAGCAATGAGACGCCCCCCTATGTTGACCATTGCCTTCAGCTTTTCTGGAATCTCTTTAACAGCCCCGGTTAGCACGATTGCATCGTAGTTACTGTTTGAATTCCAATTTTCCGAGAGTGCATCCCCGCTCTCTAAAATAAAATTACCAATTCCCTCACTGGTTAGCCGCTCCTTAGCCTGTTCAGTCAGTGATTCGTGGAGTTCGATGCTGCGAACAGAAGCCCCCAGCTTACAGAGCAGTGCGGTGAGATAACCACTCCCAGCTCCAATCTCCAGCACGGTCTCGTTTTTTTGTAGATCCAGTGACTGCAGTATGCGCGCCTCCAGGCGAGGCTCCATCATCTTCTGCCCTTCACCAATTGGTAGAGTCGTATCCATGTAGGCCAGTCTCTGTTGAGATTCCGTCACAAAATGGTGTCTGGGGGTATCTTCAACCGCACCCAACACCCGGCTGTCCATAACATCCCAGGGGCGGATCTGCTGTTCTACCATGTTGAGTCGTGCCTGCTCCAGATTCATACTCATCTCCACATTAAAAGTCTCGAAAGGGTCACTGCATGTCACTATGATATAGTGCACGGATTCGAACTGCTAGGGGTGCCCGTCAAGTTACCGATTTGGGCTGAGAATAGACCCTTGGGAGACATAACGTAGTAATGCCCAGATACCTGACCCGGATTATGCCGGCGTAGGGAAGCGAAGGATAGATCGATGAACGCAAGACCCATGTTTGAATCAGATAAGGATGTACATGCGCGGATTCACCAAGCTGGTGCCGTTGCAGTAGAACCATTTACCCAGTCCAGAAAAACCTATGTAGAGGGGAGTCGCCCCGATATTCGGGTGCCGATGCGTGAGATCCAGCTGTCGAATGAGAGCAAAATTCATGTTTACGATACCTCTGGTCCATTCTCTGATCCGGCCATTCAGGTAGATCTGAGGCTGGGGCTGGATCCAATCCGCAGCTCCTGGATTGAGGAGCGTGGCGATACTGAAGAGCTGGATGGGCTGACCTCTGAGTATGGCCAGCAGCGCGCTCAGGATCCAGAGTTAGCCTCACTACGATTCCATGAGTCACGAAAACCACGCCGCGCCCACAGTGGTCACAATGTCAGTCAGATGCACTATGCTCGCAAGGGAATCATTACACCAGAGATGGAGTATGTGGCAATTCGTGAAAATCAGAAGCTGGAGGCGATTCAGGATCAGAGCCTGCTACAGCAACATACGGGCGAATCTTTTGGTGCATCAATCCCGAAGGTTATAACCCCGGAGTTTGTGCGTGATGAGGTTGCAAGGGGGCGTGCAATCATCCCTGCAAACATCAACCACCCGGAAGTGGAGCCGATGATCATTGGTCGTAACTTCCTCACCAAAATCAACGCTAACATCGGTAACTCTGCCCTCGGCTCTTCGATTGAGGAGGAGGTGGAGAAGATGGCCTGGTCGATCCGTTGGGGTGGCGATACAGTTATGGATCTCTCCACCGGAAAGAATATTCACGAGACCCGTGAGTGGATTGTCCGCAACTCCCCGGTTCCAATCGGAACGGTGCCAATCTACCAGGCACTGGAGAAGGTTGATGGTATTGCCGAAGAGCTTAGCTGGGAGATTATGCGTGATACCCTGATTGAGCAGGCAGAGCAGGGGGTTGACTACTTCACCATCCATGCAGGGCTACTACTGCGCCATGTGCCGATGACAGCAAAACGTACTACAGGGATCGTCTCTCGCGGTGGGTCGATTATGGCGAAATGGTGTCTAGCCCACCATGAGGAGAGTTTCCTCTACACCCACTTCGAGGAGACCTGCGAGATCATGA